>DASVQA010000001.1:0-61852 GCA_036389375.1 Pyrinomonadaceae bacterium
GTCCGCACGCTCGCGCACACGCAGCAGGTCGAGATCATCTATTGCTGTCGCGCGGCCGGCGCGGCCGCGCCGCAGAGCGACGAGATCGAAGAGGTCGCGTGGTTTGCGCCCGACGCTTTGCCGGCCGCACTCCCGCCCGACCAGCACCGCCTGATCGCCCGCGCACTTCGGACTAGCGCAAACCCGCCCGATTGATGATATGCTGACGCGCACAAAAAAGAGGTCAGAGGTTAGTGATTAGCGGTCAGTTAAAAAAACTGATCCGAGCCAGTCTCTAAGCTCTCGCCTCTGACCTCTAAACGGCAGGAGACTCGAAGTATGGTGCAACTCATTCCGTCGCAGGAGACGGTGATGGACATGTTGAAACGCACGGGCGCGTTCCGCGAAGGGCATTTCATCTACCCGTCCGGCAAGCACACGCCGCACTACTTCCAGATGCCGCTCGCCTTTCGCTACTACGACACGGCGCGCGTGCTGGCGGTCGCGCTCTCGCGCAAGTTCAGAATCGAAAAAGAGATTTCCAGCATGTTGCCGCGCATCGCCATCATCGCGCCGGGCGCGGGCGGCATCCCCGTCGCCTTCGGCGTGCGCGAGGCGCTGAGCGCCGAGCAGATTTACTGGGCCGAGCGCGAGGAAAACGGGCTGCGCATGTTCCGCCAGTACGTCAATCAGGGCGAGGTCAACCCGTGCGTCATCGTGGACGACATCATACGTAGCGGCGAGGCGCTGCGCGAAACGGCCGAGCTGGTGCGCGAACTCGGCGCACAGATCATCGGTTGCGGCGCAATCGTCCGCTTCAAAGGCGCGCCCACGGAATTAGACGGCATCGAGATCAAATCGCTCGTCGAGTTCGACGCCAAGTTCTACGACACCGGCGATCAGTGCGCCGAGTGCCAGCGCAACGCCCCGGAAGAACACGTCAGGTTTTAAGAGCAGCGCCGAGTGGCAAGTGACGAATAACGAGTTAAGCACTGCTGCTTGCTCGGCACTCGTCACTTGCCACTCGTTACTGCTTTTATATTTCGTGTCGGTTAGCGAGCGCCTTGTCCATCGTGACTTCGTCCACGTATTCAAGGTCGCTCCCGACGGGCATGCCCATTGCGATGCGGGTGGTGCGGACGCCGAGCGGTTTTAAGAGCCGCGAGATGTAGCTGGCGGTCGCTTCGCCTTCGGTGTTGGGATTGGTCGCAAGGATCACTTCGCGCACTTCGACGCCGTCGTTATTCTCCGGGCGCAGACGCGGCAGCATGTTCTGTAGGCGCAGGTCTTCGGGGTGGATATTACGTATGGGCGAGAGGCTGCCGTGCAGCACGTGATAGAGACCGTGATAGCTGCGCGTCTTTTCGATGGCGACGAGGTTGTAGGGTTCTTCGACGACGCAGATGATGGAGCGGTCGCGGTTCGGGCTGGCGCAGAAGCGGCACGGGTCAACGTCCGTCAAGTTGTTGCAGACGGTGCAAAAGACGATCTTGCGTTTCACCTCTTCGAGCGCCGCGACGAAGCGCTCGACCTCCGCCTCCGACATGCGCAGGACGTGGAAGGCGAGCCGCTGCGCCGACTTCTGCCCGACGCCCGGCAGGCGCTTGAACTCGTCAATCAGTTTTGTGACCGGCTCAGCGTAGTCCAGCATATAAGAACAGTGCCGTGTGCTGAGTGACAGGTGACGAGCAAGCAGTTTTTCAACTTGTCATTCGGCACTTGTCACTCGTTACTGCTTTTTACATCAGTCCGGGTGGCAGCATGCCGCCGAGTTTTGACTTCATGGCCTCGTCAACCTTGCGGCTTGCTTCGTTGACGGCGGCAACGATCAGGTCTTGCAGCATCTCCACGTCGCCGTCTTTGATGGCTTCGGGATCGATCTTGAGCGATTCAAGCTCCTTCGTGCCGCGCATCTGCACGGTGACGACGCCGCCGCCGGCCGTCGCGTCCACAACCATCGCCTCCATCTCCTTCTGCATCTTCTCCTGCATCTGTTGGGCCTGCTTCATCATCTGCTGGATGTTCATGCCGCCAGGAAACTTCATTACGCCACCTCGCACTCAGGAATAGTTTTTAACGGGTTCGCGCTCCATCCTAACCGCGCGCCGCCGCAAAATGCAACGCCGCTTCGGCTGGCCGCGCCAGGGGCCGGCGCATCTGCGGCCAGACACGCTCGTCTAAGAGTTGTACGGGTTAGACGGAGCAGGAGATTGTGGCGGGCGCGGGATGGTCGGGCTTACACTCAGCCGAGCACGGTGGAGGTGTTGATGCGTAAGTCGGCGACGGCGTGCGCTTGCACGTCCGCGCCGCGCCCGACGCGGCCGGTCGTCTGGTAAGTTTCATCCGCCGGCGCGGCGTAGGTTTCCAACTGCTCATCAACCAGATTAACGAGCCACACTTCCGGGATGCCTGCGCGTGCGTAGAGCGGCAGCTTGATCTGCCGGTCGTATTCCAGCGTCGTGTCGCACACTTCGATCACGAGCCGCACGTCGGCGGGTTGCGGATGTGCATGGCGGTAAAAATCTTCGCGCCGCTTCAGGCTGACGATGTCCGGCTGCGGCTCGGAGTAATCGTCAAGCTGGATTGGGTTCTGCACACGGATGATAACGCGGCGTTGTAGTTGCTCACGTAGAAGTTCCGCCAAAGCATCAACGCAGGCCGCATGACGTTTACCGACAGGTGACATGGCGATGATCTCTCCCTCGACGAGTTCGACGCGGTCGCCTTCAGGGAAAATCCCGGCCGTGCCCATGCGTTCGTACTCTGCGACGGTGAACCAGCGTTTAGCGATTTGCACTGACATCTTTCACGCCTCAATCCAGCCACTATCCCAACCGGCAAGCCGTATGATAACACACGGCCGCGCGCGTCGATTGTGCGCCATCATTTTGCCTGACCGGACGGGCATGCTATAAGCCGGAGTCGGACTTATGAAGCGTTATGTCATCAAGCGCGCGGCGGGTGCGCCCGACCGGCTGGCGCGCTACCGCGAGGAGTTGAACGCCGAGCAGTTGGCGGCCGTCACCGCGCCGCCCGGCCCCGTGCTCGTCATCGCGGGCGCGGGTAGCGGGAAGACGCGCGCCATCACCTACCGGGTCGCTTATCTGGTCGAGCAGGGCGTTGCGCCCGCGCGCATCATGCTGGCGACGTTTACGAATCGCGCCGCGCGCGAAATGCTGCGCCGCGTCGAAGAGTTGACCGGCGGGGCGACGAACGTGAGTCGCCGCGTTTGGGGCGGCACGTTTCACCGCATCGCCAACCTGATTCTGCGCCGGCACGCCGAAGCAATCGGCTACGATGCCAACTATTCGATCCTCGACGCCGAAGATGCACGCGATCTGCTGGCCGTCTGTGTGCAGGAAGCAGGCGTGGACACGCGCGCGCGGCGCTTCCCCAAAGCGGAAGTCTTGCAGGACATCATCAGTTTTGCGACCAACACCGATCAGCCGATCCCGGAAGTAGTCGCCCGCCGCTATCCTTATTTCGAGCCGCTCGTCGAGCAGATCAAGCGCGTGGACGTGACCTATCTGGAACGCAAACGCGCGCGCAACGTGATGGACTACGACGATCTGCTGCTCAACTGGAAGCGGCTCCTGATGGAACAGGACGAGGTCGCACGCATTTACAGCGAGCAGTTCGAGCACATACTCGTGGACGAGTATCAGGACACGAACAAGCTGCAAGCGGAGATCGTTGATCTGCTCGCCGTCAGGCATCGCAACGTGATGGTCGTCGGCGACGATGCGCAGAGCATCTTTGCCTGGCGCGGCGCAGAGTGGGCGAACATCTACGAGTTTCCGGCGCGCTACCCGGACGCGCGCCAGTATCGACTTGAAACCAACTACCGCTCGACGCCCGAAATCCTCGCAGTCGCTAACGTCTCGATTGCCGCCAACCGCAAACAGTTTCCCAAGACCCTGCGCGCCGCGCGTCCTGCGCTCGGCACGCGCCCTGCGCTCGTGCCTTGCCACGATGCGGATCAGCAAGCCACCTTCGTCGCTGCGCGCGTGCTTGAGTTGCGCGAAGAGGGCGTGCCGCTCGCGGAAGTGGCGGTGCTCTATCGCTCGCACTACCACTCGCTCGAATTGCAGTTGGAACTCACGCGGCGCGGCATCCCTTATCGCATCCGAAGCGGCGTGCGCTTCTTCGAGCAGGCGCACATCAAGGACGTGCTCGCCTACCTGCGGCTCGTCACGAACCCGCGCGACGAACTGGCGTGGCAGCGCGTGCTGAAACTGATCCCGAACGTCGGCCCCGCCACCGCCAGCCGCATCTGGGAGCAGATCAGTTTCGCGCCCGACCCGCTTGCGCTCGTCACGTCAGGCGGCGCGGACAACGCGGCGCGGCGCGGTGCGACGTGGAGCGAGTTTCGCGCGCTCGTCGCGGAACTGGCGCGCGCCGAAGTGCGCGGGCAACCTGCGCGCCAGATCGAACTCGTGCTCGCACATGGTTATGAAGCCTATCTCGCCGCCACCTACGAGAACGCCGACGCTCGCCTTGAAGACCTGCGCCAACTCGCGCACTACAGCGCGCGCTACAACACGACGGAAGATTTCTTGGCCGAGCTTGCGCTCCTCGCCACCGAACGCTACGGCGCACCGCAACCGCTGACCGGCGAAGATGTCGTCTCCGGCGGCGACGAAGACGAACTACTAACCCTGACCTCCGTCCATCAAGCGAAGGGCTTGGAGTGGCGCGCGGTCTTTATCATCTGGGCGGCGGACGGGCGCTTTCCCGCGCCGCGTTCGCTGCGCGAAGCAGAGGGCGAAGAAGAGGAGCGCCGGCTCTGGTACGTCTCCTTAACGCGCGCGCGCGATCAACTCTACATCACCTATCCGCTCATGAGCGCGGACTACAACCGCCAGACCGTTGTGCAGCGCCCTTCGCGCTTCGTCACCGAAGTCCCGCCGGAGCTATATGAAATCTGGCAACTCGAAGAAGAGACCGGCACGTTCGCCGCGCCCGAACTCACAGAGAGCGAGCCGGGCGGTTACCTGAATTGAAACCTATGCCAACGCTCAATGACGACGGCGACCGCTCGGCACACGCCGAGCGCGCGTTGACCGCGCAGATCAAACTTTATTACGACCTCGACGCGCCCGCCGAGACGCCCGCGCCTTTGCTCATCGCGCTGCACGGCTACGGCAGCAACAAGGCGTGGATGCTGCGGGCGGCGCGCGCGTGTGTGCCGGAGGGGTTCGCGCTGGCGGCGCTGCAAGGGCCGCACCAGCACTTGAAAGACCCGCGCGAGCCGGGCGGGCCGCTGCGTTACGGTTTCGGCTGGCTGACAAATTTCCACCCGGAAGATTCCGTCGCGCTCCATCATCGCGCGCTGCTCGATCTCGTCGCCGCGCTCGTTGCTGAAGGCGTCGCTGATCGAACGCGCATCTTCCTGCTCGGCTTCTCGCAGACCTGCGCGCTCAACTACCGTTTCGCCTTCACGCATGCCGACGTGCTGCGCGGCGTGGTTGGCATCTGCGGCGGTCTGCCCGGCGATTGGGCGACGAGCGCGGCTTATCAAACAACGCCCGCCAGCGTCCTCCACCTCGCGGGCGCACAGGATGAATACTACCCGCCTGCGCGCGTCTCGGATTACGAAGCGCGCCTGCGCGAACGGGCCCATGATGTTGAATTTAAGAGCTACGACGCGGGGCACGAGTTGACGCCCGCGATGCGCGCCGACGTGCGTGCGTGGTTGCTGGCGCGCGTGTGAAGTCGAGCTACAGGTTGTCGGGCCGGCGGCCGGTTAAGTATGATTTGCGCGCAACGTCGTAACCCAGTTTCTGCTCGCTTAAACCAAACAACATGAATCGAAACACAAGTCGCATCTGCGTTGCTTTGCTCGTCCTGTTTGCGTTGCTTGCGCCCGCGTGCGTCTCGTCGCCGGACTCGGCGCGGGCGAACGAGCAGACGGTACAGGCGGTGCGCACTGTCATCGAGGCGCAGGCGGCGGCGTGGAATCGCGGTGACATCGCCGGCTACATGGACGGCTACGAGCGCGCGGAGACGACCACGTTCGTCTCCGGCGACACCGTCACGCGCGGCTGGCAGACGGTGCTGGCACGCTACCAGAAGGCTTACGACACGCCCGCCAAGATGGGCACGCTCACCTTCTCCGAGTTGGACATCAAACCGCTCAGCCCGTTCTACGCCGTCGCCACCGGGCGCTGGCAACTGGCGCGCGCAGCGGACGCGCCGCACGGTCGCTTCACGCTGCTGTTTCGCCGCACCAGCGCGGGCTGGCGCATCGTGCTCGACACGACGACCTCGGCCTAAAGTTAAACGGATAGCGCACGGCTGTTGCCAACGGACGTTCAGCCGCCAGCCGCGCCAGCACTTGCGGCGCATTCGGAGAGAGCTTCAATGTCGAAACTACAAAGCGCGGGCTTGACCTTAACCGTCCTGTGCGTCGCCTGCATCGGCGCAAGCTTCGGCGTGCGGGCGCAGCCCGCGCAGCCCGCACGCTACACGATTGAGCGTTATCTGAACATCCGCAGCGCCACGTCGCCCACGCTTGCGCCGGGCGGCAACCGGCTCGCCTTTCTAATGAACACGACGGGCACGGCGCAGGTCTGGACGGTCGCACCCAACGGCGGCTGGCCCGAACAGTTGACCTTCTATCAGGATCGCGTGGACTTCGTGCGCTGGTCGCCCGATGGCAGCGGCTTCATCTTCGGCAAGGCGGTCGGCGGCAACGAGAACGCGCAACTCTACTGGATGTCGGCCGACGGCGCAGAGATCAAGGCGCTTACCGACACGCCCAAAGTGCGCTACAACTTCGGCGCATGGGCGCACGATGGTCGCCGCATCGCCTACGCCGCGAACAAACGCAACCCGAATTTCTTCGACATCTACGCGATGGACGTTGCGACCGGGCGCGAGGAAATGCTCTATCAACAGGACGGCGCAAACGACTTTGCCGCATGGTCGCCCGACGATAAGCAGATCGTCGTCGCGCGCAGCAGCGACACCCTGAGCCTCGATAACGACCTCTATCTCGTGGACGTGGCCACCAAAGGCGTCACGCACCTGACGCCGCACGAGGGCGCAATCCAATATGGCGACGTGCATTTTGCGGCCGATGGGAGCGCCTTGCTGCTCAGCACGAATGCGGCGGGCGAGTGGCTCTGGTTCTCGCGCCTCGACTTGCAGACGAAACAGCTACGCACGCTCGACCCGACGCCCTGGGACGTTGACTCGGTTGCCTTCTCGGACGACGGCCGGCAGGTCGCCTTGGCCGTCAACCGCGACGGCTACAGCGAACTCTACTTGCGCCCGGCGAACCGCCGGGGCGAACTCCACCCGGCGGCCGTGCGCGTCCAACTGCCGGGGCAGGGCATCGTCAGCAGCCTTGAATTTTCGCGCGACGGGCGCAAACTCGTCTTCAGCTTCGGCGGGGCGCGCTACAACCCGGACGTGTGGCTCTACGATCTGAAAACACGCGCGCTCGCGCAGGTCACGCACGCTTCGCGCGCCGGCATCCCGCAGTCGTCCTTCGTCGAGCCGGAGTTGATCCACTACAAGACGTTTGACGGGCGCGACATTCCCGCGTGGTACTACCGCCCGCAAGCGGCTAGCGCAGGAAAAGATGGCACGGGCTTAGCGAGTCTGACCAATGGGCCGGATGCACAGCCCAAGCGAATGATTGCCGGCCCTCAGTCTGCTTCGCTGCCCGTCCTCGTCAGCGTGCACGGCGGCCCCGAAGGGCAGGAGCGCCCCTCGTTCAATCCGACTTATCAATACTTTCTCTCGCGCGGCTACGCCATCCTCGCGCCCAACGTGCGCGGCTCAACCGGCTACGGCAAAACCTACACGCACCTCGACGACGTGCGGCTGCGCGAAGACTCCGTGAAGGATTTAGCCGCCGCCGTCGCATGGCTCAAGACCGCAGGCGGCGCAGACCCGCATCGCATCGCCATCATGGGCGGCTCTTACGGCGGCTACATGACCTACGCCGCGATCACGCTCTACCCGGACTTGTGGGCCGCCGCCATCGCCCAACGCGCCATCGTCAACTTTGAGACTAACCTGCGCAACACCGCTGGCTATCGGCGCAAACAGCGCGAACGCGAATACGGCTCGCTCGCACACGACATAGATTTCCTGCGCGCCATCTCGCCCATACACAAGGTCGCGCGGATCAGCATGCCGCTCATGGTCGTTCACGGCAGGAACGATCCGCGCGTCCCTTACACGGAAGCCGAGCAGGTCGTCAAAGCTCTGCGCGAGCGCAACGCGCCCGTTGACTACATCCTCTTCGACGATGAAGGGCACGGCGTAGACAAACTCGCCAACCGGCTCGTCCTCTACCCGAAGATCGCCGACTTCCTCGACCGCTACCTGCAATCCGGCCCGCGTGCGATGAACTGAAACGCCCGGCTGCTCTGCATCGCCTGAGGAAACAACTTGGCCAACACGCTCGCCGTCATCAACTGCACGCAACTCGTCACGCTCAAAGGGCCGGCGCGCGCGCGCACTCATGCGGAGTTGGGCGAGTTGGGCATCATCGCGGACGGCGCGCTGCTGGTGCGCGACGGGCGCATCGCGGCGGTCGGCACGCGGCGCGAGATCGAGCCGTTGATTGCAGCCGATTGCCCTGTGCTCGACGCTGACCGCCGCATCGTCCTGCCGGGCTTCGTGGATGCACACACGCATCCGGTCTTTGCGGGCACGCGCGCCGACGAGTTTGAACAGCGCACGCGCGGCGCGACGTATCAGGAGATCGCGGCGGCCGGCGGCGGCATCAGCGCGACCGTCCGGCACACGCGCGCCGCGAGCGAGCGCGAGTTGGTGGCGGCGGGCGAGCGTTACGCGGCTTGGTTTCTGCGCGGCGGCACGACGACCGTCGAGGCGAAATCGGGCTACGGGCTGACGCTCGAAGACGAACTAAAAATCCTGCGCGCGATCCGGCGACTCGACGAAGCAACACCCTTGCGCTACGTGCCGACGTTTCTCGGCGCGCATGATGTGCCGGAAGAGTATCGCCAGCGCCGTGAGGCTTATGTCGAACTGCTCATTAACGAGATGCTGCCGCAAGTGGCGACCGAAAAACTCGCCGAATACTGCGACGCCTTCTGCGAGGCGCGCGTGTTCACGCCCGAGGAGACGTGGCGCATACTGTCGGCTGCGCGCTGTCACGGTCTGGGTCTGCGCCTGCACGCCGATCAACTCTCGCTCTCGGGCGGCGCACAACTCGCAGCCGAACTCGGCACAGCGACCGCAGACCATCTTGAGCACACGGACGCACACGGCATCACGGCGCTCAAAGACGCGGGCGTACAGCCCGTCCTGTTGCCCGGCTCTGTCTACGCGCTCGGTTCGTCGCGCTACCCGGCGGCGCGCGCGATGATTGACGCAGGGCTGGCCGTCGTCATTGCCACCGACTTCAACCCCGGTTCCAGCCCCGTGCCGTCCATGCTCACGATCCTGTCGCTCGCCTGCACGCAGATGAAGCTGACGCCGGCCGAGGCGCTCACCTGCGCGACGATTAACGCGGCTTATACTCTCAATCGCGGCGCGGAACTTGGCTCGCTTGAGACGGGTAAGCGCGCCGACTTTTGTCTCCACGACTGCACGGACTACCGCGAGTTGGCCTACTTCTTCGGCGTCGAACACGCGCACGCGGTCTACGTCGGCGGCCGCGCCGCCTTCCGGCGCACATGAGTTGCCGCCGAAGCCGGTGCGCGGCAGGGCAAAAGAAGAAAAATTCACCGGCAAACCGGCTGTTAGAGCGAGTCAACTGTATGCTCCGCTTCTCGCATCTGTTGGATCACAGAGTTGGTTAACCAACTCCGGCAGGCAACGTCTGACAAAGGGTTGGGCGTTTCGCATCTGATGGGACAATTTTGTCGTATGAGTTGAGGCACAACGATGGAAGATTTGATCTTGCTCACGCTTTTCTTCATCGTGGACGGCGGCATGCTGATCGCGCTCGGTCTCCCCTTACTTAAGGGTCAGGTGTCGCCTAATTCGTGGTACGGCTTTCGGACGCGCAAGAGTTTATCCGACGAAAAAATTTGGTATGCCGTGAACCGTAGCGCGGGCAAAGATATGATTCTGGCGGGCGTCCTGATCATCGCCAGTTCAATAGTCCTGCTTATGCTCGGCGGGCGCGTAAGTTTCGAGCGGGCCGCTGCCGTGCTGGTGACGGTCACGTTGCTGTCGGTGGCGTGGATGATCATTCATGGCTACTTGGTGCTGCGGCGCATGTAGCGCGTAGGCTCAGGTGCTACACAAACATGGCGAGTGAAAATAATTATTGACGCATAATCTGTTGTCCTCTATCATCGCCGCAACACTGGAAAGGAGGTGATCCTAAAGCATATGAGTTTTAATCACAGTGAGGTGGCTGAGACCTAAAAACGGACTCGCAACCGGAATTTGTTCGGGCGTTGTCTGTTCGTCGCTGAAGGGTTGTGCCGCTGATCAATAGCACACCCAGCACGCAGGTCAATCCCAACAGTTCACCGGAAAACCGCCCGCGCACGAGTTGCGGGCGGTTTTTCTCTTTGGGGCGGACTATGCCGCATCGTTAACAGCGCCAATTCTTGCAAGTTATTACGCAAGAATTGGCCCTTGTAAGTAGATTTTGGGTTGTTGAGCGATGATTTTGGGCACTGAGATTGGCTGCGACCATGAATTAGACGATGGGCAGGCTATCGCCTCGCATGATCTGCAAATTGGTACTTGCATCGCGCGGCCGTTTTGTCTATATTACGCACAACCGAGGCGTTGGTGAATCCTTCGTCTCACCGGTTGATGGGGTGAGGACATCAATCGGACTATGAACAGGCGCGAAGCTCCCAAAAGCTGCCGCGCCTGTTCGCTTTTCCAGCCAAAAATTTCTGCGCCGGCGGCAAACTAGAACGGCTCATTCAGCATGCTCTCGATGCACGGGCAGAAACTTGCGCAACAACGCTTCGAGGCGGTCGAAATCAACCGGCTTGTTAACGAACTCGTCGCAGCCGGCGGCGAGCGCGCGTTCCTTGTACTCGCGCTCGTGGTGCGCCGTCACGGCGACGATCAGCACGTCGTTTAAGAAACCCTGTTCGCGTATCTGGCGCGTGGCGGAGATGCCGTCGAGCACGGGCAGGCTCAAGTCCATCAGGATCAGGCGCGGGTGTCTGCTCTTGGCGAGTTCGACGGCGCGCTGGCCGTTCGCCGCTTCCAACACGTAGTAGCCTTTGCGCTCCAACAGCAACTTGAGAAACTGGCGCGTGTCGTCGAAGTCTTCCACCACCATAACCGTCCGAGGATCGGCAGAAGTAGTCGTCATCATTATGTAATAAACCCTTCCCTGACTCGTCGAGTGAGTCGAAAAAATTGCCTGGGGGAATGTGTTTGCGGGGACGTTCTGGATATTAGGCTAGCAGGCGACGGAAGACAAGCGTGCGGCCCACACGCGTGCGCGCCCGCGCCGCTAACGCACGAGGTTGTGTATCAACTCGATCAGCAGAAATGAGACGCCGGAGATGGTCGCGGCTATCGGGATCGTCAAGACCCAGGCCCAGACGATGCGCCCGGCGACGCCCCACTTGACCGCTGACAGCCGTCGCGTTGCGCCGACGCCGACAATCGCGCCCGTAATCGTGTGCGTAGTCGAGACGGGCACGCCCGTCAACGTCACGTAAGCAAGCGTCAAGGCCGCGCCCGTCTCAGCGCAGAAGCCGCCGACGGGTTTCAGTTTCGTGATGCGCGTGCCCATCGTGCGGACGATACGCCAGCCGCCTGAGAGCGTGCCAAGCCCGATGGCGGCCTGCGCGGACAAGACCACCCAGAGGGGGATTCCGGGCAGTTCACCTTTAGGCCCGTAAGCCAACATGCCGCCGGCTGCGAGCACGGCCGTGATGATGCCCATCGTCTTTTGCGCGTCGTTGCCGCCGTGCCCGAGCGAGAAAGCGGCGGCCGACAGCAGTTGTCCGCGCCGGAACCACTTATCAACGCGGTGCGGCGTCCAGCGCCGGAACAGCCAGAAAACGCCGACCATTAATCCGAAGCCGAGCAACATGCCGATGAGCGGCGAGAGCACGATGAACTTGATCGTGCGATACCACACATCGGTCTTCAGTAGCCCGTGCACGCCGCGATAGGCGGCGATGCCTGCGCCCGCGTAACCGCCGAGGAGCGCGTGCGAGCTAGAGGTCGGCAGACCCAGCCACCACGTGATCAAGTTCCAGATGATCGCGCCCAAGAGCGCGGCGAGCAGCACGTAGAGACGCAGGTCGGGCGCGATCAAATCCATCCGCACGCCATCGCCGATGGCTTTGGCGACGCGCGTGCCGAAGACGACGAAGGCGATGAAGTTGAAGAAGGCCGCCCACAGCACGGCCACGCCGGGCGACAGTACGCGCGTCGAGACGACGGTGGCGATAGAGTTGGCCGCGTCGTGGAAACCGTTGATGTAATCGAACACGAGCGCGAGTGCGACGAGCACGAGGACGAAGGCGAATGTTGCGGTCATGGGCGCGGTCTCGTTACGTGTGCTTGATGATGACGCTCTCGATGATGTTGGCAACGTTCTCGCAGCGGTCAACGGTGGCTTCGAGTTTTTCGTAAATCTCTTTCCACTTGAGCACGGTGAGCGGGTCCGCCTCCTGCCGGAATAGCTCCCCGATGGCGGTGTGATAAATGTCGTCGCCCTCATTTTCCAGCCGGTGCATCTCGACGAGGCGCGGCGTCAGACCGACGGGTTTAGCGAGCGTCGAGACGATCTCGTGCAACTGCACGCTCATGCGATGAATTACGTCGGCGAAGCGGCGCGCGTGCGGCGACGATTCGCGCACGTCGAACATGACCATCGCCCGCGCGGCGTCGTCAATCAGGTCAACGATGTCGTCGAGCGCGCTTGAGAGCGTGTAGATGTCCTCGCGGTCGAAGGGCGTGATGAAGGTTTTGTTGAGTTGCGTCGAGACCGTGTGGGTCAACTCGTCGCAGGCGTGTTCGATGGACTTGATGCGCTGCGCGTACTCGTCATAACGCTGCTCGCCGGCCGCGAGCATCTCGACGAGTAGCTTCGAGGCGTCGAAGATGTAAGAGGTCATCTGCGAGAAGAATGAGAAATACTGATCCTCTCGCGGCAATAAGCTAAAGCGTGCCATCGCGCGTGCCTGCTCCGTTTCCTTAAATTGCACTCAAGAGAGCAGGAACTATAAGCGAATGGCTCGCGGGAGACAAGGAAAGACCGCGCTCGGCTGTCATTGAAAGATGACAGGCGCGGGCGCGCCAGTTAAGCCGCAGGCCCGAGGGGCGGGCGACGGAGATTTCAAAAGTCTCCGTCGCCCGGCAGGCGCACATAAGGCTGCCTTTGTTAGCAACTTAAAAGCGGAACACCGTGTCGAGTTGCAGCCGGTGGGTCGCGCGGTTGAGCGAGCCGGGCGGCGTTGCGCCGAAGGGGCCGAGCAGTCCGTTGGGGCGCTGCGAGATGTACTCGGTCACGGTCAGCAGGACGCGCGGATCGACCGTGTAGGTGAAGCCGAGCCGGTGCGCGCGCACGTCCGATGGTTGCAGTATGTCGGAGAAGTTGAAGGGCGTTAGCACGGCGTCTTTCTCGATACGAATAAACGTGTAGCCGAACTGCACGTCGCCCGCCGCCCTGTTCTTGCCGACTTGAAGCTCCGCCCAGTAGCCGTTGTCCTCGTGGTTCGTAAGGAGACGATTCGCGCCGCCCGTGCCCGCGACGACTACGTCGTGCGCCTGCGTGTTGTGAACAAAATCGAAGAGCAGTTTAACGGGGAAGCGTTGGCTGTGGGTCAGATCAAGTTGAGCGATCAGATCGACGAGGTTGAAGCCGGAGGCGAGCCGCCCGTCGCGGTTGACCGCGTTCGTGTTGGCTACGGACGTGCCGACGTTTGCGCCCGCAACGAGCGCATCGCGCGGAATGTTAACGACAGTGTTGATGGTCTGCGCGGGTGTGGTGGCGGTCGCGGGGATGGTGAACGTGACGGGGATTTGCAGTTGCGCGCCGAAGAACTGCGCGACGTTGATGAACTGCGTGCCGGAATAATAAAGGTCTGCGGCCAAGACGGTCAGCCCGGCGTGCGGCGTCAGTTCAAAGCGGCTGCGCAGTTGTGCGCCGTAGAGCGCGAGGTCGCGGCCGGCGTGGCGCGATTGGTCTGTGCTGACGCGCCCGTCTGCGCCGAGCACGAAGGCGGAGCTGCGTTCGAGGAAGGGCAGTTGCCATGCGACGAAGGTTAGATTCCTGAGCTTGCCCGCTTTGAAGTCGCGCGCGTAAAGTTCGTTCAAACCTTCGGGCATCACATCCGCGTCAATCGTCATCTCGGTCGAGAGCCACGGCGGCTCGAACTTGCCGGCTTGCACGCGCAGACCCGGCACGCGCGCCGGCTTATAAGTGATGTAAGCCTGATCGACGCCAAAGGCTTTGCGCGTGAAGAAGTCCGTGAGCGTCTGATTGGACGAGTTAACGTCTGTGAGCGTGCCGGTCGCAAGCCGCAAGCCCCACTGAAACTCGCGCTCGCCTTTCGCCACCTCGCGCCCAAATTGCCCGCGCACGGCAAAGCGCAGCCGCACGCGCCCGCGATTGCGCGCCGACAATTCGTTGCCCAGTATCGCCGGGTTCGCACTGTTTGCCAGCGCGTTCAACTGCCCGAACTGCCCCTCGTAGCGCAGCCGCAAATCGCCGCTGAAGCTAAGCGAACTGAGCAAGCCCGTCGTGATCTCCGTAGCCTTAGGCGCACTCGCGGGCTGCGCTGTCGGCCGGGCCGTTTGCGCGTTCGTGTCCGGCTGAGACTGTACATTGGTCGGGGCCGGGCCGGGCTGATCGAGCGTCGCCACGTCGCTCGTCTTGTAGGTGACGGGGGCGAGGGCGGGCGCGGCGTTGTGTGCGTTCGCGTCGCGCGCGAGCAGTTGCTGAAGCAGTTGCGCCTGCTCTTTGAGGGTGGCGCGCAGGCGCTCGATCTCCGCGCCCTGCGCCTGCAACTGGCGGCGCACGTCGTCGAGCGGCGCGGGCATCTGTGCGGTGTCTGGCGTGGGCGTGGGCGTCTGGGCCTGTGCGGCACAGGCGAGACCGGCGATGACCGCGCACACGCGCAGTACACCCAAAACTACTTGGCGCATGGTTAATCCTTCCTTAATTCGTGATGCAAACGGCGGACATTCTAACGGGCAGAGGTTAACATCGTGTTAAGCGTGTCAGGAAATAACAGGCGTATGTTTACCCGGTGCTGGCGGGCGGGGTCAGTTGTTCCGCGTGAGCGATGAGATGAAGGCGTGAGCCGGCTGACCGGCCGGGTTGTTAGACAGCGTCGGCGTCTTCGCTGTGAGCGGTAAGTCAATGACGCGCGGCCCGCCACGTCGGCCACACGAACCGTAGCCCCGTGCGGCTGACGCGCTGCACGGGGCTGGCTATCGAGCTATCGGCTGCTCTGAGATTGTGCGGCGCTGGCGCAGAGAAAGCGCGGCGGCTTATGCTTGCGCGGGGCGTGCGGCGGTGCGCTCAGCTTTAATCAACGAGGCATGTTTTTTCGTTACGGCGTCGCCGCGGCGCGGGAACAGCTTGCGCCAGTTGATCACAAACGACGGGATGAAGCAGGCGACGGCGATCACGCTCCACACCACCGACACGATGCCGACTTCGCCCAACTGCTGGATCGCCGGGACGGCAAACAGGGCGCGCGTAAAGACGAAGACCATGGCGAACGGGTAGCTGCGAATCATCCATTCACGGTGCTGCGGGATATTGCCTGCGCGCGCACAGTAGAGCGCGACGGCGGTGGTCAGCATCCAGCCACCGGCTTGCAGCGTGGCGGCCATCACGAGCGTCGGCGGGCCCTGTTTGACCGCGATGACGACGGCGACCGGCGCGGCCGCGACGACGCAGGCGACGTAGAGTCGGCCCAAGATGCGGTGCAGCCAAAGGCTCCGCTGGCGCAGACGGTTCGAGAATTGAAACGGCGCAAGCAGCAGCGCGAGCGCGCCGCCGAGCGCGTGCGGCAGCAGCCACCATTTCACCTGCGCGAAGTGCTGCCAGGCGGGCGAGTCCGCATGCATGAGCGGCAACTCGTTGCGGTAGAAGACAAACAGCGTGAGCAGACCAAAGCAGGCGAAGAAGATGTGTTTGGCCTGAACTGAGCGGGGGTGATGCGTTGACATAATAGATCTCCGTAATAGACTTAATCCCCCAATGTTCATTCAATTCGCGCGCGCTGACACGAGTTGCAGCAAGCTCGATCAGCGTGTCGTTGGGGCGGCGCTGCTGCATCCGCCCTCTATTGACTAACGCGAAATGCAGAGACGAAAAGGATCATGCGCGAGGCTGTGTTAGGAGGTGTCTGCGGCCGGCAGTTGGTCATAACAGAGGGCGGCCGCGAGCGCCTCCGGTAGTAAACTGTTAGGCGACAGAAGATTAGGCCGAAGGCGAGAATCGAGTCAAGGTTCATTCTGCGTTCTGGCCGGCAAACAGGACAGGAGAGCGGACAAGCGATGCACAGTTTTTCCCGGCGTGAGTTGTTCAAGACGTTGCCGATGGCGCTGGCGCTCGCGCCGGTGTGGAAAGCGGACGCGGGCGCGCAGGCTTCGCAGGCGCAGATGCGCGGCGTCCTTGAGGCGCTCGGCCACGCCGAGCGCGAGTTGAGCCGCACGGCGGCGCACGACAAAACGGGCCGTCAACTGAGCGCCCTCATGCTCGTGCGGCAGGCGCTCGGCGAGTTAGCCGAACTGTCGGCTGACGCGCTACGCAAACACGGGCCCGTCGGGGGGAGTGCGCCGCAGGTGTTTCTCGATGCGCAGCAGCTACAACTAACGGACGGAGCGCAGATGGCTCGCTGGCCCGACCTGAGCGGCGCAGGCCGCGACGGCGTGCAACCCGACCCGCAACGCCAGTTCACCTATCACAGTGCCCTGTGGACGGATGGCTTGCCCTACGTAGCCGCCGGGCAACTTAACCAAGCCATGACCGTGCCGCTTACGGCCACTGCGACGAGGACGATCTTCGTCGTCGCGCGGGGCACGCAACCCTTTCCCAACGGCTCCCTGCTGCGCTTCGATGACTTCAATCTGCTCTACACGCTGGACGGCAACTCCGGTTGGCGCTGGTATCAGAAGCAGGACGGGCACGGGACGGCCGCCGTTGGCTACAGTGCTGAATGGAGCGTGCTGTGCGTGCGGCAGGACGCGGCCGATAGCATCTCTTTCTTCGTTGACGGTGCGCTGGTCGAGACGCTATCGCCCAACGCATCGCCGGCCGCTTCTCAAGAGGTGCAACTGGGGCCGGGCGCGGGCTTGCTCCGGCAGTTTGTCGTGTTCGACCGCGCACTCACGGACGCAGACGTGGCCGGCTATACGAAATGGCTGCGCAAGCGTAATCAATTAAATTATCAGTATGAGTTTGTCGGCAGTCTGGCCGCGCCCGCGCTCGTTGTCCGCCGCGAGGGCTTAAGCGGCCCGCGCCCGCTCGTCATCACCAACCACGCGGCGGGGGCGGACGAGCGTTTCTTCCACGATCATCCGGGCTTTCGCGCGTTGCTCACCGCGCTCTTGGCAGCCGGCTACATCGTCGCCTCGTCGCAACTCTTCGGCGCGAGTTGGGGCAATCAATCGTCGCTCGAGGCGAACGCGGAACTCTACAGCTATGTGGCCGCGCATTATTCGATTGATCCGGCGCGCGTGGCGATGATTGGCGATTCGATGGGCGCGCTGCCGACGCTGCTCGCGTTCCCCGACGCACGCATCCCACTCGTAGGCGCAGCCCTCTATTATCCCTGCTGCAACCTGCGCCATCTTTACGAGCACCGCTTCACCGAAGCGATCCGCGTCGCTTACGGCATCCGGCCGGACGGCGCGAACTATACGGCCGCGACTTCAGGGCACGACCCCTTGCTGCGGGCCGCGAGCGATTGGACGGGCGCGCGGCTGCGCTTCTACACATCGCCCGCCGACACGATTGTGTCCGCCGCCGACAACGCGCAGGCGTTTAGCGCCCACGTCGCGGCGACCGCCAGAGAGGCCGGTTTGTTTGCCCTCGACGGCGAGCACAACACGCAGGTCGAGACGACAAATGAAGACCTGCTCGCGTTCCTTGCGCGCTGCTTCGCTTGAAGTAAATTGCCGTTGCGCGCGGCTATCTGGCGCGCGGGTCTGGCTTCACCCTGAGCGGCTGCGTGTAGCTCTTGCCGCCGACCGTCAGGCGCACCGTGTAGAGGCCGGGCAGCACCATCCCGCCCCGCCCGCCGAAGATGCCACCGCCACCACCGCCAGCGGCGCGATTAGCGGGCGGCGTCGGGCGCAAGTCCCAAACCCAACGATGCATGCCGGCGGCGGCGGAGAGCGGTTCGGGCGTGCGTACCCAGAAGGCGGGAATGGTCAGCGTATTCGGATCGACGGGCGGCGTGCGCTCCTCGCTCGAATAGCGCCGGATCGTTTCGCCGGAGGGCGCGAGTATTTCGAGCGTGACGGGCGCGGCGGCGGTCGTCTTCAGATAGTAATCAATGAACGCGCCGTAAGGCCGATTCTCCGCGAGCGGCTCGTCGCGCGGTTTGGGCGTGCCGTTCTCGCTCGGCGGCGGGCTGTTGAAGGCGTCGGCCGGGCGGAACAGATGCGCGTCGGCGCTGACAACCGACTCGCTCAGTTGGCGCAGGGGCGTGATATTGTCGAGCACCCAGAAGCCGCGCCCGTGCGTGGCGACGATCAGATCGTCTTCGTGGATAACGAGATCGCGCATGGACGTGGGCGGCAGGTTGAGTTGTAAAGATTGCCAGTGGTCGCCGTCGTCGAACGAGACGAAGACGCCAAGCTCCGTGCCCGCAAACAGCAGCCCGCGCCGTTCAGTGTCTTCCTTGACCGTTTGCACGTAGACGCCCGCCGGCAGCCCGCGCGTGATCTGCTGCCATGTCTGCCCGCCGTCGCGCGTGCGATAGATGTGCGGCTCGTAATCTTCGAGCCGATGCCGGTCAATCGCGGCGAAAGCCTCGGCCACGTCGAAGTGCGAGGCGTCCATCATCACGACCTTGCTCCATGCGGTCAGTTCCGGCGGCGTGACGTTAGCCCATGTCTTGCCGTCGTCGTCCGTGTGCTGAATCAGTCCGTCGTCCGTGCCGACCCAGATCGTCTGCGCGCGCAGCGGCGACGGCGCAATCGTGTAGATGACGCCGCGCCGTTTGCCTTCGGGCGCATCCGCTGCGGTCGCGGCGTCCAGATTCGCGGGCACGCCGGGGTCTTCGCGCGTCAGATCAGGACTGATGGTCGTCCAACTCTCGCCGCCGTTCGTCGTCTTGAACAAGAATTGATTGCTGAAGTAGAGCGCGTGCGGATCGGCCTGCGAGAAGACGAGCGGGACTGTCCAGGTGTGGCGCGCCGGCACGGTCATCCCGCGCTCCGGTGAGACATCCTTGATCTCGCCGGTTGTGACGTTGCAGCGCGAGACGCGCCCGCCGAACAGAATCTCAGGGTGCAGCGGATCGGGCGCGGTGTAGTCCGATTCGCCACCGGCGCAGACGGGCGACCAATCGTGCATCGAGATGTCTGCGTGCGTCGTGCGCGTGGGCACGCCGACCGCGCCGCTGTCCTGTTGCGCGCCCGTCACCCAGTAGGGGAAACGGTTGTCGGCCGCGACGTGATAAAGCTGCGCGGTCGGCTGGTTGTACCAACTGCTCCACGTCTGCGCGCCGTCTTCCGTCACGACCGCGCCCTGATCGCTGGCAAGGATCATGCGCTTCGGGTCGGTCGGATAAATCCAGAGTTGATGATAGTCGTCGCCGCCGGGCGCACCCTTGAGCGCCGTCCACATCCGGCCCGCATCGGTCGAACGATAGAGCGACGTGTTGCCGACATAAACCGTGTCCTGATTCTGCGGATCGACCGTCGTCTTGCAGAAGTACCAGCCGCGCCCCCAGATGCGTTTGTCGTCCGAGATAAGCTGCCACGTCGCGCCCGCGTCGTCCGAGCGATACAAGCCGCCCGCTTTCGCGTCCACGATGGCGTAGATGCGGTTGTGATTCGTCGGCGCGACGGCGAGACCGATGCGACCGATGCCTTCGGTCGGCAGTCCGTTCGTGAGCGGTTGCCACGTGTCGCCGCCGTCCGTTGATTTGAAGACGCCGCCGCCGGGGCCGTAAGACGGCGGGTAGATGCTCCACGGCGGCCGCCGCGTGTTCCACAAGGACGCATAGACGATCCGCGCGTTCGTCGGGTCGAACTGAAGATCAATCGCGCCCACGTCATCGCTCTTGAACAAGACCTGTTGCCACGTCTGCCCGCCGTCGCGCGTGCGATAGACGCCGCGTTCAGGGTTCGCGCCGTAGGCGTGACCGAGCGCGGCGACGAAGACGACGTTCGGGTTCTTCGGGTCAACCAGCACGCGCCCGATCTGTCGCGTCCCGGCCAGCCCGAGATGCTGCCACGTCTGCCCGCCGTCGGTGGACTTGTACATCCCGTTGCCGTAGGAAATCTGCGAGCGCATGTCGGCTTCGCCCGTGCCGACATAGACGACGTTCGGGTTCGACGGTGCAACCGCAATCGCGCCGATGGAGGCGACTGGCTGTGCATCGAACACCGGCGTCCACGTCCGCCCCGAGTTCTGCGACTTCCATACGCCGCCACCCACCGACCCGAAATAAAAAACGTTGGGCTGACCCGGCACGCCCGTCACGCCGTTGACGCGTCCGCCGCGAAACGGGCCGAGCATGCGCCAGCGCAAGCCCGCGTAAGTGTCGCGCGCAAATTGCGGCTGTGCAGAGGCGAGCGCCGCGCCCGCCAACATTAATGCAAGCATGCTCAGTAGCGCCCACGCGCGCACCGCGCCCTGCCGAAGATCAGTCATGGATAAGCTCTCTTCTGCCCGATAAGGATAGACCGAACGTAACGCCGCCGACATGCACACAACCTAGCACGACTGAATAAATGCAGACAAGAATCGGTCGAATTTCAAGCACAAACCCGCGCGCCGGCCGGCGCACCGAATACGTGCGCCGCTGCCTGCGCAGGCCGCCTGTTATTTCGTCCGAATCGTGGTTAAAGTTTTCTTTACGCGACACGGATATGCGCTTTCGGCTTGCCTCTAGTCGCCTCCGCCCTTTGTGTGTCATACTAGCGCCACGCCCCGTTTCATGCACATTTCGCGCGACGGCCGCGCTCCCGAACGTCTCACGACAAGTTCGACGCGGGCCGCGCCGCAACAAAGCCTGAAGCACGACCAGACGCGGGGGATACTTTGAGCACTGCTAACGATCCAATGGCGAAACGTTCCTACAAACGCCGGACGCCCTCGTTCTGGCACTTCGGTCGGCTGCGCGACTTGATCTCGGACTCGATGGCGATTGATATGGGGTCGGCCTCGACCATCATCGCCGTCAAAGGGCGCGGCGTGGTGGTGGACGAGCCGTCCATCGTGGCCGTCAACAAGTTGACCGGCGAAGTGGTCGCCTTTGGGCGCGAGGCGAACGAGATGCAGGGGCGCGAGGCGCGCGAGATCACGCTCGTCGCGCCGATGGTGGGCGGCGTCGTCGCCGACTTCGTTTACACCGAGAAGATGCTCGACCACTTCGTCCGGCAGGCGCGTAGCGGCGTCTCGCACTTCAGTCGGCGCGCCGTCATGGGGGTGCTCTCCGGCGTCACGCACGTCGAGCAGCGCGCGCTCCTGACCGCCGCCGAACACGCGCACATCGGACGCATCTACATGGTCGAAGAAGGACTGGCCGCCGCCATCGGCGCGGGCGTGGACATTGAAGACGCGCGCGCCGCAGCCGTCGTGGACATTGGCGGCGACACGACGAACATCGCCGTCGTCGCGCTCGGCCAGATCATCTATGCGCGCGCCGAACGCATCGGCAGCAACAACATAGACATGGCGATCATGGAACGTCTGCGCCGCTTTCGGGGTCTAATCATCGGCATGCCCACCGCGACGCGGCTGAAGAACGAACTCGCCTCGGCCATTGAGCCGGCCGATCCGGCGCGCTCGATCACCGTCAAAGGGCGCGACATACACACGAGCGCGCCCGGCGCGATTGAAGTGACGGCCGACGACATCTACGCCGTCACGGAAAATGTCGTGCGTAAGATCGCCGATGCGGTGCGTAATGCGCTCGGCGACCTGCCGCCCGAAGTCGCGGCAGACATCTATGATCGCGGCCTCATCATCACGGGCGGCGGCGCGCTCCTCGAAGGCATTGACGCCTACCTGCACCGCGAGACGCATCTACAGACGCGCGCGGCGGACGAGCCGCGCTACGCCATCGTCAAAGGTCTCGCCCAACTCTTCGACATCCCCCTGCTGCTGCGCCGCGTCGCCCGCAACGAGCCATCACTCCTGCTCGACGCGGAAGCAAGCATATGAAAAGAGCAGGCCAGAGAATCTAGCGAGGCCGGAGCGTCTGGCGAGTCAGTACGAACGAACACGTCTTTGACCCGTAAGACTCTCTGAACTCGCTAGAGTCTCTGGACTCGCTGGACTGCTTTTATGCGGCTTGATCACATTCTCCACCGGCAGGTGCGCGTGGCGCGGGTGTTTGGTATCCCCGTGCGGATCGATTATCGGTGGTTCATCGTGTTCGCTTTGAGCACGTGGCTGCTGGCGGAGAATTTTCAGCGCGGTTTGTGGGAGGTGCAACTCAACGATACGGCCGCGCTCGTCGTGGCCGTCGTCACAACGCTGCTCTTATTCCTCTCGGTCTTCGGCCACGAACTGTCGCACGCGCTCGCGGCACAGGGCGAGGGCATAGAGATCGAAGAGATCGTGCTACATCCGTTCGGGGGGCTGGCCCGCCTCAAGCGCGAGCCGGACAGCCCGCGCGCTGAGTTTCGCATCGCGGTGGCGGGCCCCGCCGCAAGTTTTATCTTCGCGCTCGTCGGTTACGGCGCAATGTATCTGACCGATTGGGGGCGTAGCGCCACGTGGGCCGTGTGCGCCATCATCGCCGGCGGCAACCTGATGCTGGCGATCTTCAATCTGCTGCCGGGCTACCCGCTCGACGGCGGGCGCGTGATGCGCTCGTACCTGTGGCATCGCAGCGGGCAGCTTGATCAGGCGACGCGCACCGTCAGTCGCTTCGGGCAGTTGATCGCGCTCACCATCGTCGTCTTCGGCGTCTATATGGCGTACACGCACGGCGCTTACTTCATGGCGCTGTGGTCTGTGCTCGTCGGGCTGTTTCTGTGGGACGCAGCGCGGGCGGTCTGGCGGGCACACGCCGCGCGCCACGCGCACACGGTGGCGGATGCGATGAGCGCGCCGTTCGCGCTTGAGCCGGACACGCTCGTCAGCCACTTCATTGACGCGGTGTTGCCGCAGCACCGGCAGGAATCGTTCGCGGTCGCGCGCGAGCGCCGCCTGCACGGCATACTCACGCTCGCCGATTTGAAGAAACTGCCGCGCGAACTATGGCACAAGACGCGCGTGCGCGAAGTGATGCGCCCCGTCGAGCCGCGCCTGTTCGTCGCGCCGCAGACGCCGCTGCCTCGCGCCTTCGAGTTGATGAAGCACAACGGCGCAGGCGCGCTCGCCGTCATTGACGACGCGGGCGAACTGGTCGGCTTCCTCCAACGCGGCCGGCTGAAGCCGCGCCCAGACCGCTAAATAACTTGTTGCTAAGACCCCCAATGCGACGCGCAAGGCGGCGGTTGACGTAACGCATTTTCCCCATCATTGCGTCGCATCGTTTCTTACCGCATAATCAACGCGGACGCGTTTAAATTCAGTCCACCAGAGCCGGCTGTGTTGATGCGCCGAAACCCGTCAGAACGAGTGCAAGACCGTGTTACTGATCGCGCCCTACACCGATTACATGGAGCGGCTGCGCGAGTCCCGCAACCTGTTGGACTTGGTGCTGGTCTTTGTCATCGTGTTCACGGTCTTGAAGCTGCTGCGCGGCACGCGCGCCGTGCCGATGGCGGCCGGCATTACGGCCTTTGCGCTGCTCTATTGGCTCGCGCTGCGCTACGATCTGGCCACGCTCGAATACGTCCTGCGCGGCTTGCTGCTCTACCTGCCGATCCTGATCATCGTCCTGTTCCAGATGGAAATTCGGCAGGCATTCATCTCGCTCGGCAATCGCATCAGGCTGCCACTTTTGCCGCGCCAGCGCGGTCAGTTCGGCGAGGGCGTTTATGACGAGATCGTGCTGGCCGCGACGACGCTGGCTTCGACCAAGACCGGCGCGCTCGTCGTCATCGAACGCGGCGTAGGTCTCAAAAACGTCGTGGACGGCGGTGTGCGTATGGACGCGGAACTAAGCTACGATCTGCTCGTGACCATCTTCAATCCGGCGACGCCTTTGCACGATGGCGCAGTCGTCGTCCGGCGGCATCGCGTCGCCGCCGCCGCGTGCTTTCTGCCCCTGACGCTCAACCCGCGTCTCTCGAAAGACCTCGGCACGCGCCATCGCGCCGCCATCGGCATCACCGAAGACACGGACGCCGTGGCCGTCGTCGTCTCCGAAGAGACGGGCCTCATCTCTTTCGTGCAGGCAGGCGAAATCCGCCGCGCCCTCGACGCCACGCAACTACGCGCCGCCATCCTCAAGGCGCTCGAAGCGCCCGGACGCAGAGAGCGAAAATCGGCGGCCCAGATCGAGGCGGAAACCGAAAGGAACGAAGTAGTATCAATGTGAACAGCAAAGGTCAGAGCCTAGAGGTCAGCGCTCAGTTAAAACTGTCGCGCCCTAACCTCTAATCTCTGACCCCTGACGTTATGGCTTTACGCGATCTCGAAAAAGATGCTGCGTTGATGGGGCGGCGCTGGCTGCGCGAGTTGCTGTTCGAGGATTGGAGCTTGAAGCTGCTCGCGCTCATCATCACGTTGGGCCTGTGGTGGGCCGTGACGGGGCAGCGCACACCGGCGGCCGTGCGCCTGCGCCACGTGCAACTGTTCCTCGTCCTGCCGGGCGACGTGGAGATCAGCAACGACCTGCGCGAAGAGGTGGACGTGACCCTGCGCGGCAGTCAGCGCGTGCTCTCAGTGCTCAAGACGAGCGACGTGGTGGTCAACTTCGACGCGAGCGAACTGCAACCGGGCACGCATCTCATCAGGCTCACGCCGCAGAACGTCCGGCTGGAACTGCCCGAAGGCGTCAACGGCGAGAGCGTCCAGATGGAACGCATCGAGCCGGCGAGCATCAAGCTGCAACTCGAACGGCGCATCGAACGCGAGTTCGTCGTCAACGTGCCCGTGACGGGGGCGCTCCCCGCCGGCTATGAATTGATCGGCGTGCAGTCCGTGCCGAACCGTGTGCGCGTACGCGGGCCCGAAAGCCACGTCAACGCTTTGCCGAAGGTGCAGACCGAGCCGGTCGCGCTCGGCGGCCACACCGACACCTTCGCCGTCCGGCAAGTGGCCGTGGACATCTCCGATCCAAAGGTCGTGCCCGTCGAGACGGCCGTGGACGTGCAGGTCGAGATCGGCGAAGCCCGCGAGGAGAAGACGCTCGAAGGCGTGTCGGTACAAATGGCCGATGGCGACGCTGCCACGCCGCAGGTCGCGCGCGTCGCCGTCACGGTGCGCGGGCCGCGCTCAAGCCTCGCAACCTTGCGCGCCGCCGACGTGAAAATCCTGCTCGACCAGACGCCGGACGGCCAACTCAAGCCGCGCCTGCAACTGCCACCCGACCGCGCGGCCCGCGTCGAAATAGTCTCGACCAACCCGGCGCAGTTCTCGCTCAAAAAATGAAGAAACTTTTCGGCACGGACGGCATGCGCGGCGCGGCCGGCGTCTTTCCTTTGGACGCGGACACGATGTGGACGACGGGCGCGGCGCTGGCGCGTCAACTGGCCGCGCAGACGGGGCGTGCGCCGCGCATCGTCACGGGACGCGACACGCGCGAATCCGGCGCTTGGCTTGAAGCTGCGCTCAGTGCGGGCGCACGCGCTGGCGGCGCACAAGTTGAATCGGCCGGGATCATCACGACGCCGGGCGTCGCGTACCTTGCGCGCACGCTCGCGGCCGATGCGGGCGTGGTCATCAGCGCCTCGCACAATCCCTTTGAGGACAACGGCGTCAAAATCTTTGCGCCCTCGGGGCGCAAACTCGACGACGCGACCGAGCGGCTGATCGAAGCAGACATCTATGCCGCCCGCGCCGCCACTGCGCCGCGCCACGAACCTGCGCCGGCCTCTGACACAGCAGAGCTTCAGGCTCATGCGGCCGAATTGCGCGCCCGCTATCTCGTCTATCTCACCGAAGAGGTCGGCGCGGGGCTGGCCCTCGACGGCTTGAAACTCGTCGTTGATTGTGCCCACGGCGCGGCCTTTGAACTCGCCCCCGCGCTCTTTGCGCGCCTCGGCGCGCAGGTCACGGCCGTCAACGACGCGCCCGACGGGCGCAACATCAACCGCGCGGCCGGCTCGCTCTACGTCGAACAGTTGGGCGCGATAGTGGTGGCTGCGGGCGCTGAACTCGGCGTCGCGTTCGACGGCGATGCCGACCGCGCGCTCTTTGTGGACGCGCACGGCGCGGTCGTGGATGGCGACGCGACGCTCTGGGTCATGGCGCAACACATGGCGGCGCGCGGCGAGTTGGCGCACAACCTTGTCGTCGCCACCGTAATGAGCAACATCGGTCTCGAACTGGCGCTTAAGGCGCGCGGGCTAGATTTGCTCCGCACGGACGTGGGCGACAAGTACGTGCTCGAAGAGTTGCTGCGCACCGGCGCTCAGCTTGGCGGTGAACAGTCCGGGCACATCATCTTCCCGCGCTTGAGCCTCGCGGGCGACGGGCTTGCCACCACGCTCTGTCTGCTGCGCGCGCTCCGCACGGCCGGTCTGCCCCTGCACGAATTGAGCGCGGGCTTCACGCGCTACCCGCAGGTGCTCGTCAACGTGCGCGTCGGCGAGAAGCGCCCTTTTGCGGACGTGCCGGAAATAGCGGCGCAGGCACGCGCGACCGAAGCGCAGCTTGCCGGCGCGGGTCGCCTGCTGCTTCGCTATTCCGGCACAGAGCCGCTCGCCCGCGTGATGATCGAAGGGGCGCGACAGGACGAGATCGAACAACTCGCCCACGCGCTCGCTAAGGTCATCGGCAACGCGCTCGGCACAGGGTAAGAATGGACGCGGGCGGCAAACTTTACGCGGCGAGGCGCGCAACTTTTACACGCTGCCGCTTTAATCTTCCCACCTTGCCTGATCGCGCGCGGCGCGGAAGTTGCGAAAAGCTTAGGGAAAATGCGATTCCTGGCTGCGCTGGCATGCTCCCACTTGCGTGGCATGAGCATTGCGAGCTATATTGTGGGGCAAGAGAGACGGTTGGTGGATCCTCCGTCTCAGTGGTTGCTGGGGTGAGGACAGTAACCACAAATTAGAACAGGCGTGGCGATCCCAAAATTGCCACGCCTGTTCTGTTTTTATTAGCGTCGGCCGCACCACAAAGACTCAAAGAGCAAAAGATTTCTTGCCCCGCTCTTTGTGTCGTTCGTCTCTTTGTGGTTATTTTTAACGCGATGAAGCCCGGCGAATATCGCCGCGAGTACGCGGCTTACTCCTCCGCGCTGGCGCGCGCGCAACACGACTACCACACGGGGCGCACGCCAGCCTTGCGCCTCACCCCACTCCATGAACGCTACGCCGACCTCTGGACGCGCGCCCAACTCGACGAACTTGAGCGCGCGCATAACGACACCCCTACGCAATTCGAGACGGAACGAACGGCGCTCCTTCATCTGATCGCGGCCGTGCGGCGCGGTTATGCGGAAGTTAGCGCGCGTGAGGTTGCGGATGAATTACGGCGTTGCGAAGCGGCGGCGCGCGTCGAGTGGGCCGGAGAGCGCTTAGCGGCGGCGGACGTACCTGATCTGATCGCGCGTGAATCGGACGCCACGCGCCGCCGCGAACTCGCCGCGCGTTGGCTGGATGCGTCCGCGACCTGCAATGATCTGCGCGGCGCGCGCCTCGAAGCGTTGCGCGCCGCGGCCGCCGCACTCGGTCTCGCATCCTGCTCCGCGCTGTTCGATGAAACGATACAGCCGGACGAGAGTAGCTTGCCGGCTGCGGCCGACGTGCTGCTTGCGCGCACCGGCGCGACTTACGAAGCACGCCTGCACGCATGGGCCGCGCGCCACCTGCCGCCAACTCTTGCGCGCACGCCCGTCTATGCCGACAGTCTGTTCTGCGCGCGCCTTGCGTGGCTCGATCAATTCTTCCCCGCCGCCGGGTTGCCGCCCGCCTACGACGCGAGCATGGCCAGTCTCGGCATACGCACCGGGCAACAGACAAACTTGCGCGTCGAATGGCAAGTGCCGTCCACGCGCGCGACGACGGCGGCCGAATTCGGTATTGAGCCACCGGCAGATGTGCGCCTCGTCGCCGGCACGCAGGACGGTGCGCGACAGTGGCGCGGCTTCTTTCGTGCGGCCGCTTGCGCGCAACAACTCGCCTGGGTCTCGCGCGATCTGGCGGCGCGCTATCCAGAGTTTGTCCACGCGCCCGACGCGCCGACGCGCAACGCTTACGGTTTTCTGTTCCGCCATCTGTTCCATGATGCAACGTGGCTCGCCGCGCATCGTGGACTGAAACCTTCTGTGGCAGAGGCGGTCGCGCGCGATTTCGCCCTCGTCGAACTGCACGACACGCGGCGCTGCTGCGCGCAGTTGCGCCATCAAACGACGCTCGCCCGCGCGCCCGATGTGCGCACTGAAAGTATCGGCGCGGAGTACGCCGCCGCGCACACGGAGGCCACGGGCTTTCAATACGAACCGGCGTTCTACCTGCGCAACGGTGGCGCGGAGCCGGGCCGTGCGGCGGCCGAGTTGCGCGCCCGCCTCTTCGCCAGCGCGCTCGCGGAGCATCTGCGTGCGCGTTACGGCCGGCGCTGGTGGGCGGCGCGTGCGGCGGGCGACGAGTTGATCGACCTGTGGAACACGGGTGCGCGTTACACTGTGGCCGAGTTGGCGACGCTCGTGGGCGCGGGCGCGTTGGACGTTGAGTTGTTGGCCGACGATCTGCTGGCGGCCGTTGGCGCGGAATAGACCGGGCGAGAAACTCCAATGACACGACGAGTGCCGGTGCGCCTGAACGCGGGGCGCAGTTACGAGATCGAGATTGGCGCGGGCACGCTGGCCCGTGTTGGTGCGACGGCGCGGAGCGTGCTCACGCCGGCTGCGCGGCGCATCGTCGTTATCTCGAACCGCACAGTCTTTGATCTCTACGGCGCGACGGTGGTTGAGAGTTTGCGCGCGCAGTCGTTCAACGTCGCGCATTGGTTGATGGGCGATGGCGAGCGGCACAAGTCTCTGCGGGCGGCCGAGCAGGCGTTGGCGTTTTTTTCCGCCGTCGGGCTTGAGCGGAGCGATGCGGTCGTCGCGCTCGGCGGCGGCGTGGTGGGCGACCTCGCCGGCTTCGCGGCGGCCGTCTACCTGCGCGGCGTCGCCTTCCTACAAGCGCCGACCACGCTGCTCGCGCAGATCGACGCCTCGGTCGGCGGCAAGACGGCTGTGAACACGCGGGCCGGCAAGAATCTGATCGGCGCGTTCCACCAACCGCGTGCAGTGGTCATTGATACAGACACGCTTCAGACGCTCCCGCCGCGCGAGTTGACCGCCGGTTGGTGTGAAGCGATCAAGCAGGGCGCGGTCGGCAGCCGGCGTCTGTTTACAGAGACGCGCCGTTGTCTCATACACACGCCGACGGCTGAACAGATGAACGAATTGCTTGCGGCGCAATGCGCCTTCAAGGCGCGCATCGTGGCGGGCGACGAGCGCGAGCATGTCGGGCGCACGGATGCACGCTCGCGGCGCATACTGAATTTCGGGCACACGGTCGGGCACGCACTCGAAGCCGTCACACATTTTCGTCGTTTCCGGCATGGCGAGGCGGTCGGGCGCGGCATGATCGCGGCGAGCGAGATTTCCAACAGGCTAGGCTTACTGCCGACTTCAGAGTTAGAATACTTACGCGCGACCGTCCGGCGCGCGGGACGCTTGCCACGCGCGGCCGACCTCAACGAACGCGTACTACTTCATGCTTTGACGACGGACAAGAAGTCTGTCGGCGGCGACCTACAGTGGGTGTTGCTCGAACGCTTGGGCCGTGCGCGGATCGTGAGCGGGCAAGCCGTTCCGACGCGCGTTTTGCGGGCTTCACTCCGCGCGGCGCTCAGCGATTAGTTTATCGTCCAGCCATGAGAAGGGGGCGGCTTGATGGGGCAAACGTGCAGGACACGTGCGAGGCAGGCGCGCGGCGGAGCGCGGCTCAACTTTCTGATCTTCATGGCGATCATCATCGTCGGCGGCTACGTCGGCTATCAACTCGTGCCCGTCTTTTATCGCGCGTCGCTGCTGCAAACCTACATGCAGGACACGGTGAACAACGCGGCGGTGCTTAGCAAAAGTCCCGGCTGGGTCGAGCAGCAGATCCGCGCGAACGGCGACGACTACGGCTTACCGAAGGACGCGCAGATCGAAACAACCAATATCGCCGGACACGTCGAAACGCGCGTGCAGTTTACGCGCACGATCCCGCTCATTGTCACCACCTACAACTACAAATTCGATCACACAGCTAAAAGCGCCGGCTTCATCAGCGGCGGTTGACGTGGAAGCGTAAAAGCGGCGGACGCGAGGCGAAAGGAAAGTTCTGCTTTTGCTTAAGCGGCGACTTTTGCGCCGAGTGAGGTTTGCAACTGCACGAGGGGCGCAGGGGCGGCGGCCAGCCACGTCGTCGGACAGACGCCGCAACGCGTACACTGGCTGACCGACGGGCACGGCGCGGTTGATTTGGCGATCTGTGCGCGCTCGTGCTCCTGTTGCAGAAACATGCGCCCTAAGCCTGCGTCCACGATCTCCCACGGCAGCACTTCATCATAAGCGCGCGCGCGGCTCGTGTGTTGCGCCGCCTCTACGCCCGTTGCGCGCAAGGCCGCATTGAGGTCGCCGCCATTGCCGGCCATGGCTTCGATAACCCGCGCCGTCGTGCGGTCGCCCGACGAAAAGAGCGCCTGTTCGTGTGCGATGCGGGCCGACATCGCGCGCACTTCGACGTTCGGGATGCGTGCCAACTGCTTGCAGACCCACTTGAGTCGTCGCTTCAACTCTCTCTCTTCGCAGATCGGCTCCCACTGAAAGGGCGTGTTCGGCTTCGGCACAAAGCCGTTGAGCGCCGGGATGATCTTGCCCGCGCGCCCGAATCGCTTCCCGGCTTCGAGCATGCGATCCTTGATGCGCTCGACCAGTTTAACCATCTCCGCGAGGTCTTCGTCCGTCTCCGTCGGCAAGCCCACCATCAGATAGAGCTTGATCGTCAACATGCCCCGGTCGAAGACCGCGCCGCAGATGTCCACGATCTCGTCGTTCGTCAGGTTCTTGTTGATGACCTTGCGCAAGCGATCCGAGCCGGTCTCCGGCGCAACCGCGATCTGTTGATCGCGCGATTCGACGAGCGCATCGAGCAGTTCATCCTCGATCTGATCGAGCCTGAGACTTGAGACTGAGATGCGATAGTCCATGGCGCGCAAGCCCTGAAGGATTTCGCTGATCTCGGGATGATCGCAGACGGCGGTTGAGACCAAGCCGATCTTGTCGGTCTTTGCGCGCCACGCCTGCGCCTTCGCCAGAATATCGCGGGCCGGCACAACGCGCGGCGGCCAGTAGTTGAAGCCCGCCCAGCAGAAGCGACAGCCCTGCGAGCAGCCGCGCGAGATTTCAATGAGGAAACGCTCGCCCATCTCCGCCGTTGGGGCCCAGATGACGGTCGAAGGCGCAAACACATCCTGCGTGCGCAACTGCTCTGCCACAGCCAACTCGCCGCGCCGCATCGCCCGCCGCAAACTACCTTCTTTCGGATTCTCCGCCGCGACCGCGCGCCCGACGCGCGCCGGCACGCCCGCCGCCGTTGGCTTGTAGGCCGCGACCGTGTCGTCCGCCTTGTACGTCACTTCATAGAGCGCCGGCACGTAGAAGCCGCGGCCGCGCCGCGCCAGTGCGAGCAGCAGATCGTCTTTTGTACCCTCGTTATCAAAGAGCGCGTCCACGAGTTGCGGCACAAGCACTTCGCCCTCGCCCACGCCGATCACGTCGGTGAAATCCGCAATCGGCTCGGGGTTGAGAAACGACGCCGCGCCGCCCATCACGATCAAAGGATCGTGCGCGGTGCGCTCGCGCGCCCAGAGCGGTATCCTGGCGAGGCGCAGCATGCGCGCCATGTGCAGGTAGTCGGTCTCAAACGAGATAGAGAAGGCGACCACGTCGAAGTCGCGCACGGGCGTCTGCGTCTCAAGCGTGAGAAGGGGCGTATTTGTCTTCTCGTATTCGCGCAACTCCGCTTCGTCCGGCAGGAAGACGCGCTCGCACGCAACGTCGGGGATGTTATTGAAGAGTTCGTAGACGGAATGAAAGCCCAGATTCGCCATGCCGACTGCGTACACGTTTGGATAGCAGAGCGCGACGCGCAAACGCGCACCGCGTTTGACGACGTGACCTTCTTCGGTGGCGAGCTTGCGCCGATAACTTTCGCCGATGCGTTTCATGCAGGCACTGTTAGATGTCCGTCAGCCCCGGTCAGTTGGTAGCTGTTTCGCCCGATTTCCGCGAATTTCCCGAGAAATCGAGCATAAATGATAATTGACCGCGCGCTCGGCGGACGATTATTGCCGCGTACTTTCGAGGAATGCTTTCAGCTTACGCGAGCGTGAAGGATGGCGCAACTTGCGCAGGGCCTTGGCTTCGATCTGGCGGATGCGTTCGCGCGTGACGGCGAAGTGCTGCCCGACCTCTTCAAGCGTGTGTTCGGAGCCGGTCGTGCCCAGCCCAAAGCGCATTTTGATGACCTTCTCTTCACGCGGCGTCAGCGTCGCCAGCACTTCATCCGTGATCTCGCGCAGGTTCGACGCGACGACCGCGTCCGCTGGATTCAAGATGGATTTATCTTCGATGAAGTCGCCGAGGTGCGAATCTTCCTCTTCGCCAATCGGCGTTTCAAGCGAGATCGGCTCCTGCGCGATCTTCAAAACCTTGCGCACCTTCGAGACGGGAATATCCATCTTCTTAGCGATCTCTTCGCTCGTCGGTTCGCGTCCCAACTCCTGCACGAGCGCACGCGAGGTGCGAATCAATTTATTGATCGTCTCGATCATGTGGACGGGGATGCGAATGGTGCGCGCTTGATCGGCAATCGCCCGCGTGATGGCCTGCCTGATCCACCACGTCGCATAGGTCGAGAACTTGTAGCCACGTCGCCACTCGAACTTGTCCACCGCTTTCATCAGGCCGATGTTTCCCTCTTGAATCAGGTCGAGGAACTGTAGCCCGCGATTCGTGTACTTTTTGGCGATGGAGACGACGAGCCGCAGGTTCGCTTCGATCAACTCGCGTTTGGCCTGTCCGGTCTCCTGCTCGCCGATGGTGATCGCCTGTAGCGAGCGTTTGATCTCGATGGGCGTGATGTAAGTCTCGCCCTCAATCAGTTGCAGCTTGCGCTTGGCGTTCGAGATGACGCGTTTGTAATCTTTCTCTTCTTCGGGCTTGATCCGCTTCTTGCCCAGCTTCTCGGTGTACTTCTCTATGTCGCGCTCGGCGGCGCGCACCTCTTTGTAGGCGTCGCTGATGGCGTCGATCAGGCGCTTGCGCGCCCGCTCGGTCATGTTGAGTTGCCCAATCTCCTGCGCGATCTCAAGCCGAATGCGCGCGACCTTGCGCTTGAGCCGCAACAACTTCTTCGACTTCTTGCCGCGCATCAACTTCTGTTCGGCGCGCAGCTTGTCCCATTCCTTCAAACCCGCTTTGAAATGCTTGCGGATATTGCCGATGCCTTCAAGCGTCCACTGCAAATACTCGTCCGCCTTGTCCTCCTGCCCCGTCAGTTCGGCCTGATCGGAGAAGTTGACTATATCGCGTATGTTCGTTGTGCCGGCTTCTAGTTCTTCACCGATCTTGACCAACTCGTTGACGGCGATGGGCGAGCGCGAGATCGCTTTCTGCGTTTTCAGTTGCCCGCGCTCGATCCGCTTGGCAATTGAGACTTCGCCCTCGCGCGTCAAAAGCGGCACAACGCCCATCTCGCGCAGGTAGAGGCGGACAGGATCGTTCGTCTTCTCTAACGCGCCGGCCGAGAGATCGAGTTCGAGGTCTTCGTCGAGGTCGGCCTCTTCACCGTCGGGCGTGGCGACGGACGCCGCCTGTTCGATCAGCCGCTCGTCGGAATCGGCGACGGTGATGTTCGAGCCTTCGAGCTTCGAGAGTACGTCCTCGATGTCGTCGGGCGAGACGACGTTATCGGGCAACTCGCGGTTCAGGTCATCGAAGCTTAGAAACTTCTTATCGCCGCCCAACTCAAGCAGGCGCTGCATCACGTCGTCCTGATCTTTCTCTTCCATGCTCATATTTCCGCGAGGGATGAACGATCTTACGATTTCCGCCAGCTTGAAATCAAAGCACTACAGGCGCGCGGCAGACCTAAACCACGAAAGCCGCTTGGCTACAACACCCGGCCAGTAAATTAACAGCGATTCGCATGTGTGCGGCCGACCTTCGTGGTTCAGCTCTGTTCAATTAAGTAAGGTGCAAATTTACTGGCGCGGCAGGAGCACGTTGCGCCGCCGCGTCCATTCCAGATTCTCCATGACCAGTTCATTGCGCCGCGCTTCGTCGCCCGCGCGCTCGGCCGCCGCGATCTCTGCGGCCAACTCCTTCAAGCGCCGCTCGATGTACATCAACTGCAACGTCGCCAAACAACTCTCGGCCGCCGCCAGTACCTCATCAGGCGCTTCGCCCTCGACGCGCGGCGACTCGCTCCACCAGACGAGCGCGACTAGTTTGTGCAACTCCTCGTCATCGCCTGCGCATGCCGTGAGCGCCTCAAACTCGATCTCCGCACCCGCTTCGTCCAACTCCTTGAGCGCGGCGAACAGCGGCGCGGTCGGCAACCCCGCGTACACGTCCGCGTCAAGCTGCGGGAGCAATAGACGGCGCAATTCGGCATCGTGGACGAGCAGTTCCAGCAGGCGTTGCTCGGCGATTGTGGCTGGCACGCTCTCGGCCGCTGCGACCTGCTGCGTTACGTCCGCAGCCGGCGCGTGCGCGGACGCGTTCACGTCTTTCCAAAGAGCACGGCGCAAGGCTGTGTCCTCGACGCGCAAAGCGTCCAGAACTTGATCGAAATACTCGCGCTTCTGTAACGGGTCGCGGACGGCGCGCACGAACGGCAGCACCTCTTTGACCGCCGCGCCTTTGTCCGGTGGGTTGTGAAGATTACGCTCGCGCGTGGCCTGCGTGAGCACGAACTGGATGAAAGGTTGCGCCTTGCCCCGTCGCTCGTGATACGCCTCTGTGCCGTGCGTCTTGATGAACTCGTCCGGGTCTGCGCCGTCTGGGAGCACCAGCACTTTGATCTCGAAGTCTTCCGTCAGGAGCGTTTCGATGGCCCGCTCAGCCGCTTTCACACCCGCCCGATCACCATCATAGTTGACGACCACTTTGCGCGCAAACCGTTTCAGCAGACGCACCTGTTCCGGCGTCAGCGCCGTGCCGAGGCTCGCCACCATGTTCCGCACGCCCGCCTGAAAAGGCACGATCAGATCGAGATAACCTTCGACCAGAATGGCGAAACCCTTGCGCCTGATCTCGTCGCGCGTCAGGTGCAAGCCGTACAGGTGTCGCCCCTTCGTGTAGGCGGCCGTCTCCGGCGAGTTCAGATACTTCGGTTGTTCTTCGGCCGAGAGCACGCGCCCGCCGAAGGCGACCGCGCGCCCCTGCGCGTCCAGCACCGGAAAGATCACGCGCCCGCGAAAGCGATCATAAAAGCCGCCGCCGTCTTTGACGACGACCAGCCCGCTCCGCTCAATCTGCTGCGCGCTCGCGCCCTTACGCTTCAGGTAAGTGCTCAACCCGTCCCAACTGTTCGGCGCAAAACCAAGGCGGAAAGCCTTGCGCGTCTCCGCCGTTAGCGCGCGCCCGTCCAGATAATCGCGCGCGGCCTTCGCCTCGCCGCCCCCTTCCGTCAACTGCTGCTCCCACCATTCGAGCGCCCACATGTTCAACTGAATGATGTCGTCGGCGTCGCGCCGCTTCGCCTCGAAGCGTTTGTCCGCTTCCATGACAGGGAGCGGCACGTTCGCCTTTTCGGCCACGATCCTGATCGCTTCCGGAAAGGACACGCGCTCCATCTCCATCACGAAATTAAAGACCGTCCCGCCCTTGCCGCAGCCGAAACAGTAGAAAATATCCTTCGCGGGGTTGACCGAAAACGACGGCGTCTTCTCCTGATGAAACGGGCAGCACGCCATCCAGTTCGCGCCCTTCTTCTTCAAAGACACGTAGTCCTGCACGACCCGCACGATGTCGGCCTGCCGTTTCAGATCATCAATGAATGTTTGCGGGAAACGCACGGCTATTAAGGTTGCTGCGCTTGCAGTTGCTTAAGAAAATCTGCCGGCGAGAAAACCGGCAGATTGGCATTCTTATAATCGTCCAGATTGCGTGTGATGAGCACGTCAAGTCCTGCGGTCAGGGCGCAGAGATGCTGCACCGCATCCTCATAATCTGTGAAAGGCGAAACGAGGGCGTTAATGAGAATTGTATGATCAAGCGGGCAGACGCGCACCGTCTGCAAGAGCCTGACAAGGGCCTCTTGCAGAGCGCTAGTGCTTTTAGCTTTCCGGGCAATGTAGAAAATGTTGATGGGCGTAATGGCGGAGATGTATGCCTCAAACGCGCCTTGCTCGCTTAGGTCAAGCAACTGACCCGCCGCCGAGGCGAAAGGTGCGCGGGCCAAGATAACGTCCAGCACAACATCGGTATCGAGCAGGGCACGCATCAGGAATACTTCTCCAACAAGTGGTCGGCGTAAATATCCTTCAACTCTTCATCCGTGGGCGCGGCACCCTCAAACTTGATCACACCATGCAATAGTTGTGAAATCGGCATGCCGTCCTGTCCGGCAAACTGAGCTTCCGTGTGGGCTGGCAACTCTTGGTCTATGAGCGGTGAGTTATCGGGCTTGGTGCTATTACGTAAGAGGTTGTCAACAGACCAGCCGGGCACGCGCGGTTGCATCTCTTCGCGCACGCTGCGTGAGATTATTTTCAGCAGTTCCACTCTTTGTTCGAGCGGTAGTTGCTTGATCTCGTTGATTAGCTGTTCATGTGTCATAGCCCAACTCCTGAGCGTGCGCCCGCCTGCCCGCCGTTCATTACTTGTTGCAACTCAGACCAGACCTGCGCTGGCCTGATGCCGACGAGACAGGCCGGTTCGGCGTGTGCCGCGCCCTCGTAAGTGCATTGTACTTCGTGGCACTTGACGCAGGCGAAGTCGGACGCAAGGTGGCGTTGGTGGCGACCGAGCGCGGCGACCATGCGCGGGTCGGTCGCACCATAGATGCTCACGGAGGGCACGTCGAAGGCGGCGGCGATGTGACTGAGGCCGGTGTCCAACCCGACGGTCGCGTGCGCGCGGGCGATGATGGCCGCTTTTTCGGAGATGGATAGCTGCGGCAGCACCATCACTTTATTGTCGGCGTCTGCGATGCGCAGCGCGCGCTGGCGCTCGGCCTCTGTGCCCCAAGGCAAGACCACGTAAAAGCCCGCGCGCGTCGCCATGCGCGTCAACGCCTGCCAGTAGCTTTCCGCCCAGCACTTGGAAGTCCAACTCGTGCTGTGTATGAAGACGAGATACGGCCCCGGCGGCACGACGGGCGGCGGGCCGAGACTGGCGCGTGCGACGCCGTAATCAATTTCGCTTTCGTCGTAGGTGTAGCCGAGCGCACGCGCGAGCAGTTCACGCATGCGCCGGATGGAGTGTTGCCCTTTGGGCACGAAGAACTTTTGCTGATAGAAAAATTGTGCGCCCCATTCGTGTACGGCGCGACGGTCGTAGCCGTAGCGTGGGCCTCTGGCGAGGCGCGCAGCCAGGGCGCTTTTCAATTCGCATTGCACGTCAACGATCAGATCGTAGCGGCGGCTGCGCAGGTCTCTTAAAAACGCGCGCGGTTCGCCGCTCTGCGCCGCGCCGCGCGGGTCGCGTCGCCAGCGCCGGAAGGCGCTCGCTAAGACGCGCTCGACGCCTGGATGCCACGCCGGCACTTGCGCGAACGACTCGTCCACGACCCAGTCGAAACGGAGACCCGGCATTGCTCGGCGCGCGTCGGTGAGGGCGGGTAAGGTCTGCACTAAATCACCCATTGACGAGAGCCTGACGATTAAGACGTGCATGGTGAACGGAAATTAATGCGCCCCTTGATTGAGCCGTTGGCGCAAGCCCTTCAACTTCGCCGTGATGCTATGGCGCAGCAGGTGGCGATTGAGCGCGCCCTTGTTGCGGATGTAGTTCAGTTGCAGCACGCGGCGCGGCCCCTGAAACGACTTGTGCCCGTGCCAGCAGTTGTCCGTCACCTTGAAGATTAGACAACTGCCGAACGTCGGCGGTATCTCGACCACGTAATCTTCCAGACTCGCGCGACCGCGCAGGACGCGCAGCCGCCCGCCGTCCACTTCCCAGCCGGGATTCAAATAAAGCAGCAAGGTCAGAAACTTTGAACTCGTGTCGGTGTGGATGCGCCCGTCGCGCTGATCCGCCTGCCCGCGCACGGTGATCATCGTGTGCCGGTCGGACAGGTCGAGACTGAACTTGGCTTCGATGGCGGCCCGCAACGCCTGACTCTGCAACTCTTCGGTCAGGCGACCAAACGTCGCGCCCCACTTTAACTGATTGAGCGGATAGCTGCCACGCGCCTTGATGTCGGGAAAATCTCTGGCGACCTCAGTCTGAAAATCTGCGCCTAAAAAATTCGGGACATGCACGAACGGATAAGGGTCTTCGTGCAGCGGCGCGGCGCGTAGCGCCTCAAGCTGGATGATAGATAACTGCTCCGACAATGTAATTCCTCGAAAGTCTAAAGAGTCTAAAATTCCGGCGCGCGAAACGTATGTGGCGCGGCCCGGCAGACCTGTTGAACCCGAAAGCATATAGCGGCCGCGCCGACGCCGCAAACGCCCGCTGCCCGCCTTGACGGATGCGCCCCGGCCGCGCATGGGCTGTTGACGCGGCCGCGCGCGCCCTCCTATGCTCGCCCGTAAGTGTCGCCCGCGCGTTCCGTATGCCGGCCGGGCCATACGACTGCTGCCTTGAAGATCACGGCCACCATCATCACTTACAACGAGGCGGATCACATCCGTGCTGCCTGCGAGTCGGTTGCGTGGGCCGACGAACTCGTGGTCGTGGACTCCGGTTCGACCGACGCGACGCGCGAGATCGCCGCCGACTGTGGCGCGCGCGTCATCGAACGCCCTTGGCCCGGTTTCGCCGCGCAGAAACAGTTCGCCGCAGACGAGGCCCGGCACGATTGGGTCTTTAGTCTCGACGCCGACGAGCGCGTTTCGGCCGACTTGCGCGCAAGCATCGAAGATTTGCTCTACACGCCGGACGCGCAACTCGCCGACGGCTACACGATGGCGCGGCGCGCTTTCTACATGGGGCGCTGGATACGCGGCGGTGGTTGGTATCCCGACCGGCAACTGCGGCTCTACCGCAAAGCGCGCGGGCGCTGGGTCGGCGCGCACATACACGAAGCCGTGAAACTGGACGATGGCGCACGCATCGCGGAGTTGGCCGGCGACCTGCTGCACTATACAGTCCGCGACGCCGCCGAGCATCACCGCATGATCGGCGAGCGTTATGCGCCGCTCGCCGCGCGCAAACTGTTCGACGAGGGCCGCCGCACGACACCCTTCAAAGTGGCCACCGTCGGCGCGGCGACCTTCGTGCGCAACTTCATTTTGAAGGGCGGCTTCCGCGACGGGCTGGCCGGTTATGCCATCGCCCGCTTCGCCGCCCAGCACGCGTTTCTCAAATACCTGATGTTGTGGGAACTGCAAAACCGCCCTGAGAATATAGACGCGAAGTAGCTGTGAAATAGATGCGCGCGCTCGTTCCGGCGCATCGAATGTCGAGCATGAAGAGTCTGCACGAAACAGTGGCGACAGTGGCGACCCATGACGGCGACCCCGCCCGCGCTGAGCAGCGCGTCGGCGCGGCCAGCCCGCTCGCACCGGCGCGCTGGGATTGGCGCGACGTGCGGCGCGTGCTGGTCGTGCGCCTGCGCTCAATCGGCGACACGGTGCTCGCCACGCCCGCGCTCGACGCCCTGCGCCGCTTCCTGCCCGCCGCGCGCATTGACCTCCTGCTCGAAGACTGGGTCGCGCCCCTGCTCGACGGCTTCGACGCCGTAGATAACATCATCACGGTCGCACCGGGCAGCACACGCGCCCGCCTCAGCGTGGCCCGCGCCCTGCGCGCCGCGCACTACGACGTGGCCTACAATCTGCACGGCGGCACGACCGCGACGCTGCTGGTGCGCGCCGCCGCCGCGCGCCAACGCGTCGGCTACGCCAGCTATCAATACAGCCTGCTCTACAACCACCGCGCGCCGGCTTCGAGCGAACTCTGGGGGCGCGCAAAAACGCACTCGGTTGAGCAACAATTGGCGCTGCTCGGTTGGACGGGCGTGCCCGTCTCTGATCGCCCGCCCACACGCCTCGTCGTGACGCCCGCCGCAGACGCGAGCGTGCAAACGAAACTCCGCGCCGCCGGTCTGACTGAGCCGCAGCCCTTCGCTCTCATCCACCCGGCCGCCGCCTTCGACTCGAAGCAATGGGCCACGGAGAACTTTGCGCGCGTAGCAGAAGCCGTCGCCGCGCGCGGCCTCACGCCCGTCGCCATCGCCGCGCCCGACGAGCGGGCGGTGCTCACGCGCCTGTGCGCGCTCTCGTCAGTCCCTATCCAGACCTTCGCCGATCTGACGCTGCCGGAAGTGACTGCGCTCGCCGCCCGCGCGCGTCTGTTCGTCGGTAACGACAGCGGCATCGCCCACATCGCCGCCGCCGTCAACACGCCGTCGGTCGTCGTCTTCGGCTCATCGAACATCGCCCACTGGCGACCGTGGACGCGCGGGCGCGCAGAGATCGTCCGCGAAGAGATGCCGTGCGCGCCGTGTCCCGGCTACACCTGTGGCGAGTTCGCGGAGGCGCAGTGCATTCGCCGCGTCACGGTTGCGCGCGTCGCGGCGGCAGTCGAATCTTTGTTGGCCGAAGCGTGAGTGTTAACTTCGCGGGCTGACTTCACTGTTTCAACTCAACAACAGTTGCGCCTGCGCCGCCTTGATCGGGTGGCGCTGGGGCATAAGCGGCGACGTGCGGGTGGCCGCGCAAAAAATCTGCGATGGCGCGGCGCAGTGCGCCCGTGCCATGCCCGTGAATGATGCGTATGCGCGCGAGGCTGTGCAGATAGGCTTCGTCGAGAAACTTGTCAACGGCGGCAACGGCTTCGTCGGTCGTGCGCCCGATCAGATTCAACTCGGCGTCCGGCTCAGTCCGCGCGTCGTTTAAGCGCACCTGTGTCGTGCGCGCGGCGGCCGCGGCCATGCGTTCGAGTTGCGACTGGCGCGCAGCGCCGGGCTGCTGCGGCGCGCGTTCCATCAGTTCGAGGTTGGCGAGCCGTTCGCGCAGTCGCAGCGCGCCGACGCGGACTTCGGCTTCGCCGCCGGAGATGCGCTCGACCGTGCCCGTCTTGCCGAACGTGCGCAGCCGCACCGTATCGCCCGCGACGATCTCACGCTCGACCGTGGCCGGGCGATAAGCCGGCGCAGCATCCGAACTCTTACCGGCGGGCGCAACCGGCGCGTCCGGCTCGCTGTTCTTCCGCACGACGCGCACGCCGCCCGGTTGTTCTGATACGGTCTTGGACGTGCGCGTGGTCGCGGTCGTGCGCTGGGCCGTGCGGCGCAACTCGGCTGCGCGTTTCTCCGCTTCGCGCTCGACCTTCAGACGTACCGCGCGATCCTCGATCTGCGCGAACAATTCCTGCGCGCGCCGCTCGAAGTCCGTCATACCTGCGCGCATGTCGCGCTCGAAGGCTTGCTGGCGTTCGCGCTCGCGCCGCTCGGCGTCGCGTTCAAGCGACGAGTATTTTTCGGCGACGGCCGCGCGCTCCTCTTCGAGCGCGCGGCGCAGTTGTTCCGCCTGCTCCGCCTCGCGTTGAATCCGGCGCAGGTACTCGGCGGCCGAGCGCGTCGAATCGTCCACGCGCGCGGCGGCGGCGGCGACGATCTCGGCAGGGAAGCCGAAGCGTTGCGCGATCTCTAAGCCGGAGGACGAGCCGGCCAAGCCGACGAGCAAGCGATAGGTCGGCTGCAATGTCTGCTCGTCAAACTCGACGCTCGCGTTGACGACGCCTGTCTCGTTCGCCGCGTACTGCTTGAGGCCGCTGTAGTGCGTCGTGGCGATGACGTGCGCGCCGCACGCGCGGCGGAAGTGGTCAACGACGGCGACGCCGAGAGCCGATCCCTCTTCCGGGTCTGTGCCCGTGCCGACTTCGTCAAGCAGCACGAGCGCGGGCGCGCGACAGTCTTCGAGCATGCGACTGATGTTGGCGATGTGCGCCGTGAAGGTGGAAAGATGCGCGGCTAAAGATTGCCGGTCGCCTATGTCGGCGAGCACCGAAGCGTAGAGCGGCACGCGCGCCGCCCGCACCGGCACGTGCAGACCGGAGAGCGCCATTAAAGCGAGCAGTCCCGCCGTCTTGAGCACGACGGTCTTGCCGCCCGCGTTTGCGCCGGAGATGACCATGACCGGGTGCTCGGCGTCCAACTCGAACGAGACGGGCACGACCGCTTCATTCGTCGCACGCAGGTTCTCTTCAAGCAGCGGATGGCGCGCAGCCTCAAGCGCGAGCGTGCCCGTTGCGTCTATCTCCGGCTCGACGCAGTTGAAGGTGCGCGCGAGCACCGCTTTGGCGTTGACGAAATCCAGTTCGGTGACGGCCTCGGCCGCGCGTTCGAGCGCGGGCAACTCGCGGCGCAACTCGTCCGTGAGCGTGGCGAGGATGCGCGTGATCTCGCGCTCCTCTGTCTCGCGCAAACTCTGTAGTTCGTTGTTGCTCTCGATGGTTTCGAGCGGCTCGACGAAGACGGTCGCGCCCGAAGAAGAGAAGCCGTGCCCGACGCCCGCGACACGCCCGCGCGCATCTGCCCGCACGGGGATAACGAAGCGGTCGTTACGCACCGTCACCAACTGATCCTGAATGGCCTCTTCAGAGCGGCGCATCAGGTTTTCGAGCGCGCGCGTGATGTTGGCGCGCAGCCGGTTGATGTCGTGGCGAATACGCGCAAGCTCCGGGCTGGCGCGGTCGTCCAGTTCACCGCTCGGCAGAATCTTGGCCGTCACGCGCGCGGCGAGCGCGTACAACTCGCGCGGCAGGTCTGCGACCGTGGCCCAGAGCACGGGCGCGTCGGCGCGCTCCTGATGAATCTGCGCGCGGGCTTCGCCCACCTGATCGCAGAGCCGGGCCAGTTCAAGCAGCGCCAACGGGTCGAGCACGACGCCTTCGATGCGTATGCGCGCGAGCGCGTCCGTCGGGTCGGCCAATTCAGAGAACGACCAACCCGCGCCGCGTCGGCGCAACTCGAGCGCCTCGGCCACGCCCGCCAGCGCACGGCGGACGGCGTGCGCGTCGCCGAGCGGCGCAAGCGCGGCGGCGCGTGCGCGCCCCATCGGCGTCTGCGCGTAACGGCGCACGAGCGCGCGCAACTCTTCATATTCCAGTACGGCGAAGGCTTGTTCGTTCATAAGAAAATGGCCGTTAGTTATTAGCCGCCCGGCCTAAGTGGCGCGAAAAAGTTTGTAAGTAAACCGGGCGCGCGCGCGACTAATCACTGAAGGCTGAAAGTGTATCTTAGCATCTCAGGTTGGCCGGCGGGAAAACGCGTCTGCTCTTGCGCGAACGAGGTGCGCCGGGTCGGTCGCGCGGGTGCGTGATAAACTGCGGGCGCGCAGCTTTTCCTGTCATTAGTTGCCGGCTGTTGTCATCTAAAGGGGTGACAATCTTTCGCCGGAGGCGGCGCGTAAATGGTTTGCGCGGTCAATTTGGTTTTGAGTTGAGGATGAGGCAATTGCGAAAAATTTCAATGGTCGTTGGGTTGTGTATGCTCGCGCTCGTGGGTGCGTTGCGCGCGGGCGCGCAGACGGAGCAGGGGGACGAGATGTCTTCGCAGTATCGCGGGCGCGTGCGTGCGCCGGAGTTGACGGGCGGGCGCGGCTGGCTGAACACGGACAAGCCGCTGACCATCGCGGGCTTGCGCGGCAAGGTCGTGCTGCTGGACTTCTGGACTTACGGCTGCATCAACTGCATCCACATCATCCCCGATCTCAAGCGGCTCGAAGCGAAGTACCCGAACGAGTTGGTCGTGATCGGCGTCCACTCGGCCAAGTTCACGAACGAGAAAGAGACCAACAACATACGGCGCATCATCCTGCGCTACGAGTTGGAGCATCCGGTCGTCAACGACGCCGACTTTGCGATCTGGCAGGCCTACGCCGTGCGCGCGTGGCCCACGCGTTACCTGATCGATCCGGCCGGCTACGTCATCGGCAAACTCGAAGGCGAGGGCGGCTACGAAACGCTCGACAAGTTGATCGGCGACACCGTCAAGGATTTTCGCCAGCGCGGGCAGTTGAACGAGCAGCCCTTGCGCCTTGCGCTTGAACGCGCGCAGACGGGCGACCTGCCGCTTGCGTTTCCCGGCAAGGTGCTCGCAGACGAGAAAACGGATCGCCTCTTCATCGCCGATTCAAATCATAACCGCATCGTGATCACGAAACTCGACGGCACGCTCCTCGACACCGTCGGCACGGGCGCGCGCGGCGCAACCGACGGCGCATACGACAAGGCGACCTTCTACCGGCCGCAGGGGCTTGCGCTCGACGGCGCTGCGCTCTACGTCGCGGACACGGAGAACCACCTGCTGCGCCGTGTGGACTTGAACGCGCGCACGGTCGAGACGGTGGCGGGCACGGGCCAAGCCGCACACTCGCTCGACTTCGAGTCCGGGCCTGCGCGGCAGAGCGCGCTCAGTTCGCCTTGGGATTTACAACTCGTCGGGCGCACGCTCTACATCGCCATGGCCGGCACGCATCAAATCTGGCAGTACGAGCCGGAGCGGCAGGCGGTCGCCGTCTTCGCGGGCACGGGCCGCGAAGCGCGCATTGATGGTCAACGCAACGAAGCAGCCTTCGCGCAGCCGTCGGGTTTGACGAGCGACGGGCATACGCTCTACGTCGCCGACAGCGAGTCGAACATCGTGCGCGCCATCACGCTCGACAATACAATTAACGGGGCGGCCGATGCCGCGCGCCCGCAGACCGGCGAGGTGCGGACGCTCGCGGGCGGCGACCTCTTCGAGTTTGGCGACCACGACGGGCGGGGCGACGACGTGCGTTTGCAGCACCCGCTCGGCATACTCTACGCGGACGGCGCGCTCTTTATCGCCGACACTTACAATCACAAACTCAAACGGCTTGACCCGCAGGCGCGCACGGTCAAGACATTCGCCGGCACGGGGCAGCCGGGCCAAGCAGACGGCGCAACTCCCTCGTTCTACGAACCCGGCGGTTTGAGCTTCGCACGCGGCAAACTCTACGTCGCCGACACGAACAACCACGCGATCCGCGTCGTGGACGCACGCACGGGCCAGAGTGCCACGCTCATGCTGCGCGGGCTGCTGCCGCCGGTCGCAGAAGCCGGCCCCGGAGCGGAAGTAAACGCAGCCGCGCCCAACGCCGAAGAGATCAAGGTCGCGCCGCAACGCCTGCCACAGGGCGCGACGGACGCCGCGCTCGTCGTTAACGTTGACCTGCCCGCCGGTTATCACCTGAACGAAGCCGCGCCGCAACGCGCGCAGGCTGCCGTCGTAAGCGGCGCGGCGCACGTCGCGCTCGCCAGCGATAAGCTGACCGTCACGGGCAAGAACGTGCGCCTGCCGCTGCGACTCCCTCTGCGCACGCTGACGGCGGGCGCGGGCGAACTGCGCGTCCAACTCACGCTCTACTATTGCCGCACGGACAACACCGGCACTTGCCGCATCAAGACGCTCGCCTTCCGCGCGCCCGTCGAAGTTACGACGGACGCCACCGCGCCCCGCGAGATCAAAGTGCAGGGTCAGATCAAGTGACATAAAGAAAGCCGCCACAAGAAAGCCGCCACGCGGCACGATGAAGTAAAAGCCTTTCATTCATCGTGGCGCGTGGCGGCGACCGTCCATTATTTCCGCTTCAGGTTTGCAGGTAGATGGTGTCGTAAGGCGTCGCCACTTTGTAGCCGGCCTTGCGGTAGAAGGCTTGCTCGGCGGTCGCCGTCTCGTTGATCACGACGCTGACCGTTTCGCTGCGGGCGAGCAGCGTCCGGCCGAGTTGCGAGAGACAGCGCAGCCCGTAGCCGCGTCTGCGCTCCTCCGGGTTGACCCAGACGCCTTCGAGGTAGGCGGCGGCCGGCGTGTCTGCCGCCACGTCCGCTTTGAAGATCAAACGGCCCTCGCGCACCCAGACCCAGCAGCGCCCCTGCTCGATGCGCCTGAGCAGCCGCACGCGATAACCAATGGGATCGCGCACGAGCGGGTTGATGCCGCACTCGGCTTCGATGAGCGCGGCGTTGACCTGCATGATGCGGTTCAAGTCTTCGGACGTGGCGAGGCGCAACTCATGTACGGGTTTGAGCACGGCGACGGGCGGGCGCTGTTCGAGCAGCACTTCGCGCTCGATGCGGCGCGGGCGACGACCGTGCGGCTCGTAGTAGTGCCAGAACTGTGCGACGCGCGTCTGCTCGCCGCGAATCAGGTAGGCGGTCGGGCAGGCTTGCGTGAGCCGCGCAAAGGCCGCGAGCGCGTCCTCGTCGTCCGTCTCGAAGAGGGTGGCGTGCCCGATGAGCGCGAGGCCGATGAGCCGCCCTGATGTGTCGCGGCAGCCATAGAACGTGCCGCGATTGAGCGGGCTGATGAGGCCGTTATCGCGGATGAGGGTGGCCAGAAAAACTGTGTGGACGGCGCGCAGGGCGAGGAAGGCGAGGGCGTCCGCCTCTTCTTCGTCCATGAGCGGGCGCGCGCTGAGCGCTTCGTCGTCCATGACAGGCCAACAGTCGGCCGACTGCGTGCCCGCTTGCTGCATGAAGGTCACGGTCATCTTGGTTTGGTGCTGACTAGAGTTCGCTTGACTGAAAATTACGGCGGCGACACGTCTGCCCGGCGTGCGCCGCGCCACATCTTTATCAACGCCCGTGCCAGCCCGTTGTAGGACGCAAGGTGGCGACTTGTGGGGAAATTCACCGCCCCCGCAGGCGATGCTTGAGCACGGGCAGGCGCAAGCGTCAGTCAGCATCGGTCAGGCTGAAACCTCTTAGCAGCAGATTGACTGACAGCGGGAGCGCACGCGTCAGGTCAGCAGACAGGGCGGCCATGACACGCGTGCGTGCTTGGGTGTAGAATCGGCGCTGAATAAAGATTCCGAACAGCAGCGCAAACGCTCTGTCGCGTCCGTCGGCTTGGCTGTATCTCTAGCGGCGGGCGCGCATTGGTGTGAAGGGTTGGCAGTCGCGCAACGGCATCTCGCGTGCGCGGTGAAGGGTACACTGTCTTGGCGGAGCAAAATGTGAACAACGCGGCTTACGCCGGCCGGCCGAGCGTGTGTCGCAGTTGCGGTGCGCTGGTGAGCGCGGGCGCGGCGGCGTGCGCGGTCTGCGGTGCGCCGGCCGGCGCGGGCGCAAATGCGGCGCGCGTGCCCCGTCAGGATGTCGAGACGATGCGCTTCGCACACGCTGTGCTGACGCGCCCGGCCACGTTTACCTTCGTCTTCCTCGCCGCCAACGTCTTCATCTTTCTGCTGATGCAACTCTCCGGCGGGACGGAGAATCCGTTGGTGCTGCGTGAGTACGGCGCGAAGTACAACTCGCTCATCAACGCGCCGCATCACGAATGGTGGCGACTCATCACGCCCGTCTTCCTGCACATCGGCTGGGTGCATCTGCTGGTGAACATGTACAGCCTGTTCGCCATCGGCCCTTACGTCGAACGGCTCTACGGCTCGGCCAAGTTCGTCTTCTTCTGGATCATGACGGGCATCGCGGGCGTCGTGGCGAGCTATCTGGCGTCGAGTTCGGGGCGACAGCCGACGGGGCTGCTCGGGCGCTTCCTGTTTCGCGGCGGCGACGGCCCTTCGGCAGGCGCGTCGGGCGCGCTGTTCGGGCTACTCGGCATACTGTTCGTCTTCGGGTTGAAGTTTCGCCGCGAACTGCCCGAAGGTTTCAAGCGCGCGTTCGGCACAGGGATGCTGCCCACGCTCTTGGTCAATCTGTTCATCGGCTACGCTATCCCGATGATTGATAACGCTGCGCACCTCGGCGGTTTTGTGGCGGGTTGCGTGCTCGCACTCTTCGTCGGCTACAAGCGACCGGGCGAGCGCGGCCCCGTCGCCTTTATCTGGCACGTCTTGCAGATCGCGGCGCTCGCGCTCGTCGTTGCGGGCTTTGGCGAAGTTGCGCGCCATCTCGGTGAAGCGCGCCCGAAGTTTGACAATCCGGCCGCGCGGCTCGTCAGGACGGGCCCCGATATAGACAGCTACATCGCGGCGATGAACGAGGGGCAGCGCACCTTTGCCGCGCTCGTCAACCGGCAAGCGGACGCGGCCGCCGCCGACCGCGTGATCGCGCAACTCGACGGCGTCCAACCGTTCGATGCGAAAGCAGACGCGCTGCGCGAAGAGTTGAAGCAACTGCTCGTGCGCGCCCGCGCTTACGGGCAACTGTCCGACAAAGAGCGGAGCACGCCGCGCACCGTCGGGCAGTTGAAACAACTCTTCGCCGATTATCAGGCATGGGATGCGCGGTCTGACGAGTGGGTCAGAAACGAGGGGAAAAACTATGGCATCTACGTGCAGTCCGAGATGCCGGATAAAGAACGGGGCGGGCAGCCGGGCACACAACCGCCTGCGCCGGATAAGAAATGATCACGCGTCGTCAAAGGGCCCGCGCAGCCAAGCTGCGTTGCGGGCGTTTGACGGCCACCTCGTGTGCTTCGCTTTAATTACTCGCGCAACAAACAAAACAGGAGAAGCTAAGGAACGATGGAGATTAAGAAAGTAGGTGTGCTCGGTTGCGGGCTGATGGGTTCAGGCATCGGGCAGACGTGCGCGAGCGCCGGCCTCGAAGTGGTTGTCCGCGAAGTCTCGGACGAACTGTGCGAGCGCGGTTTTGCCGGCATCGAAAAGTCGCTGGCGAAGTTTGCCGAGAAGGGCACGATCACGTCGGAACAGCAGCGCGACATTCGCGGCCGCCTGACGGGCACGACCAAACTTGAAGACCTCGCGGACTGCGATCTCATCGTCGAAGCGATCATCGAGAACCTCGCCGTCAAACGCGAGACTTATCAGCGCCTCGACGAACTCTGTAAGCCGGAGACGATCTTTGCCTCGAATACCTCTTCGCTCTCGATCACGGAGATGATGACGGCGACCGCGCCGGAGCGGCAAAAGCGTTTTATCGGGCTGCACTTCTTCAATCCCGTGCCGTTGATGAAGCTGGTCGAAGTCGTCCGCACGATCCTGACCGATGAGGCCGTCTATGAACAGGCGGTCGAGTTCGGCCGCCGGCTCGGCAAAGTGCCCGTGCGGGCCGACGACCGCTCAGGCTTTATCGTCAACCGCCTGCTCGTGCCTTACCTGCTCGATGCCATCCGCGCGCTCGAAGAGGGTGTCGGCTCAATCGTGGACATTGATAACGCCATGAAACTCGGCTGCGGCTACCCGATGGGCCCGCTCACGCTCCTCGATTTCGTCGGCCTTGATACGACCTACTACATCGCCGAGATCATGTTCACGGAGTTCCGCGAGCGCCGCTTCGCGCCGCCGCCGCTCCTCAAGCGCATGGTCTTGGCCGGACTCTACGGGCGCAAGTCCGGGCGCGGCTTCTACGATTACAGCGACGCGAAGAACCCGCAGCCGATGAAGCTGGATTGAAGATGGCCGACATCCTGTACGCAGAGCGCGACGCGTGCGCCTTTGTCACGCTCAACCGGCCCACGCGGCGCAACGCGCTCACGCGCGCCATGCTCGCGGAACTGACCGAACTGTTCACACGCCTCTCGGCCCGGCGCGACCTACGCGCCGTTGTGCTGACGGGCGCAGGCACGGCAGCGTTCAGCGCGGGCACGGACATCGCGGAACTTGCGGCGCTCGACGAAGCGGCCGCGCGGGCCGCGGCCGAGCGCGGACAGGCGGCGTGCGAAGCGATTGAACTATGCGGCGTGCCCGTTGTCGCCGCCGTCAATGGCGCGGCTGTGGGTGGCGGCTGCGAACTCGCGCTCGCGTGCCACCTGCGCGTCGTCGCCGCTCATGCCAGCTTCGCGCTGCCTGAACTCAAACTCGGCCTGATCCCGGCCTACGGCGGCACGCAAAGTCTCGCGCGCGCCATCGGGCGCGGGCGGGCGCTGGCCGCGCTGCTCGCGGGCGACGCTATCGCGGCCGACGAAGCCCTGCGCTTAGGGCTGGCCAACCGCGTCGTCGCGGTCGAACAGTTGTGGTCTGAGACGGAAGCACTCGTGCAGACGCTCGCCGCGCAAGCGCCCCTCGCCGCGCGCGCCTGTCTCGCCGCCGTCACGCGCGGCGCACGCCTGCCGCTTGCCGCCGGGCTGCAACTCGAAGCCGAACTCTTCAGCCAACTCTTCAACAGCGCAGATGTCCGCGAAGGCACGCGCGCCTTCCTCGAAAAACGCGCGCCGGAATTTAAGGGAGTCTAGAAAACGGAGTCCGGAGAGTCACAGGCCGACTGCTTTTTTACGCGCTACACCCTCCGGACGCTGCGAACTCTATGGACTTGTTTTAACCGTCACTTGTCACTCGCCACGCGCCACTTTATACTGAGGCCGATTCAAGCATTTGCATGAGAGTTGGAGTCGGCAAAGTCTTTTGCAACCCGTGATCCACCAAGGTCGTCTGAACGCTGCGGGCTTTCGCTTCGCGCTGGTGTCGAGTCGTTGGAACGACTTCCTGACCGCGCGCCTCGTCGAAGGCGCGCTCGATGCGCTCGAACGGCTCGGCGCGGACGAAGCTGCGGTCGCGCACTTTCGCGTGCCCGGCTCGTTCGAGATTCCGCTCCTGGCGCGCAAGGTGGCGGGGTCGGGCCAGTATGATGCTGTCGTCTGTCTCGGCACGATCATTCGCGGGCAGACGCCGCACTTTGAATACATCGCGGGCGAGGTGACAAAAGGCATCGCGCAGGCCGGGATGGAGACGGGCGTGCCCGTCGTCTACGGCATCGTCACCGCCGACACGTTAGAGCAGGCGATAGATCGCGCGGGCGTCAAAGCCGGCAACAAAGGTTTCGAGGCCGCCATGGCGGCCGTCGAGTTGGTCAATCTTTACAAGGAAGCGTTTAGCAAGGGCTGAAGGTTAAAGGCTGAGGGATGAAAGAAAAGCTCGTTGCTTTCTGTTCAGCCCGCAGCCCTTGTCCCTCAGCCCTTAACCAGGGGTGCTATGGGTTCGAGACGTAAGGCGCGCGAGTGTGCCTTGCAAATGCTCTTTGCGGCGGACGTGGCGGGTGAAGCAGCGCGCCTGGATGAGCTTGTGCGCGACTACTGGACGCAGTTAAGCGAAGCCGATCCGGCGGACGCCGCGCGCGGCTTCGCCACGCGGCTTGCCACCGGCACGCTCGCGCACCTGCCGGAGATCGACGAGCGCATTAAGTCGCGCGCCGAACACTGGCGCATCTCGCGCATGGCCGTGGTTGATCGCAACGTGCTGCGGCTCGCCGTCTACGAATTTCTCCACGAACAGACGCCGCGCACCGTCGCCATCAACGAAGCCTTGGAGATCGCCCGCCGTTTCTCCACCTTTGAAGCCACGCAGTTTATCAACGGCATCCTCGACGCCATCAAACGCGACCTCGATCAGGAACGCCCGCAAACCATCGTCGAAGAGCAGACAACCGAAGCGGCCACCTCGGACGCCGCCGCCAAAGACGCAGACGGCGAAGACGAAGAACGCCACGCCTCCGCATAGGCGGAGCATCAGGGGCCGCGCACCGCGCGCGGGCGCAGTTAAGTTCAGCTTGCGCCGTCAGCCGCCGGCAAACGTTTCAGACTCACCAACAGCGCGAGCGTTATTAAGACAAGGCCGATGCCTTTGATGGCCGCCACCCAGAGGCCGGGCAGGTGGCTTGGGTCGTCGTGCAGATGTTCAAACTGGCCGAAGAAACTCAGGTAGGCCATGCCGAAGGCGACGCCCCACGCGGCCGTGAGAAAACGTTGACCGCCCGGCGCATCGCGCCCGACGCGCCACGCCCCGTAGAGCAGAAAGCCGCCCAGCAGAAGATCGTCCAGCCACGCCGGCCAGTTGCGCAGATCGTTGAGTTGCTGCCAGCGGCGCAGGGTTTCGGCAAGCGGCGTAAGAATGCCGAGGATGATGGCCAACCGGCGGCTGAAGTTAATCGTCATACTTCATCGGGCGGCGCAGTTTCAGGCGAGCGGCGGCCGGCGCTTGTGCCAGTCGGTCGCTTGCTGATAACGCACGGCCACGTCAACCAGTAAATCTTCGCTCCAAGCCGGGCCGACAAGTTGCAGTCCGGTCGGCAAGCCTTCGACGCCGAAGCCGTTCGGCACGGAGATGGCGGGCACGCCGACGGCGTTGGCCGCGCCGATGGGCGAAGCGGCACTGACGCCGGGCCACGCCTCGCCGAAACTCTTGTTAAGCGGGTTCGCTACGGTCGCGCGCGACGGCGCAACGAGCAGATCGTATTGCTTGAACATGTCGGCCCACGCGCGGCGCATGGGCGCGCGCAGGCGCATCGCGTGGATGTAGTCAACGGCCGGCACAAGCATCATCGCGTAGCCGCCGATGCGGTCTTCGGGCACGGCCAAATCTTTCACGCGCCCCGATTCAATCAGATCACGGAACGCGCTCGCGCCTTCGGCATCAACAATCGTGCCCACCACTGCGCCGTAAGGAAAATCCGGCAGCTTCACGTCCATCGTCACCTGCGTCGTCTGCTTCAGCCACTCGAGCGACGCAAGAAAGTTGTCGCGCACCTCTTTTTGCGCCTTCTCAAAAGAGTCTTTCAAGACGGCGACGCGGAGCTTGCGTCTGGGCGGACGCACGGGCACGGGCGGCGGATAACGGAACGGCCGATTATGCGAGGTCGGGTCGAGCGCGTCGTAGCCGGCGATGGCGGCGAGCACGTAGCCGCAGTCGGCCGCGGAGCGACACATGGGGCCGAGTTTGTCGAGCGTCCACGCGAGCGCCATCGCGCCGTGCCGCGAGACGCGCCCGTAGGTTGGTCTGAGACCGGAGACGCCGCAGAAGGCCGCGGGCGTGATGATCGAGCCGGAGGTTTCCGAACCGATGGCGAAGGCGACGAGTGCGGCGGCGACGGCCGCGCCCGGCCCCGACGAAGAACCGCCGCTCCAATAGTCCGTGTTCCACGGCGTGCGCCCCGCGCCGGTCAGGCTCGCTTCGGCGTGCGAGTAGCCCATGCCGCCCGCGAGTTCGACCATCGCCAGCTTAGCCACGAGGATCGCGCCCGCGTCGCGCAGGCGTTTGACGACCGTCGCATCATAATCGAAGCGCTGATCCTTGTAGGGCGTTGCGCCCCAGGTGGTGGGCGCGTCGTGTGTGGCGAGCAGGTCTTTTACGCCGAAAGGGATGCCGTGCAGCGGCCCGCGCGCGCGTCCCTGTTTGAGTTCGCGCTCGGCCGTGCGCGCCTCCCTGAGCGCGCTCTCGCGCATGACGGTGACGACCGCGCCGAGGCGTGGGCCGAATTTTTCGAGGCGCGCGAGGTAGCCTTCCGTCAGTTCGACGGGCGAGAGCTTCCGGGCGCGCAGTTGCGCGCCGAGTTCGGCGATTGAAGCGAAGAAGATGTCGTCGGTGAGCATAAGGTTTGCGACTCCGGCGCGGGCGCGTGCGTCAGGCGTTGAAGATGAAATCCGGCTCGTCGCCGTTCTGCAACTTCGCGTTGCGCAGGGCGTCGCCGCGCGCGACCTTGCCGGCGACGCTGCGCCGGACGCGCGTGAGTTCGTCGGCCGTCAGGCGTTCGCCAAAGCGCGCGCGGGCCACTTCGCCGTAAGCTTCGGCGACGGGCGAGGGCGGCTGCGGCGTCGGCGTGGGCTGCGGGTTGGGCGGCGCGGCCGGCTCTTTCGTCGCGGGCGGCGTCTGTGCGTGCGCGCCGTCTGCGATGCCGGCGGCGACGAGCGGAGCGGCGGCGATGGCGCTGGCGACCGCTTTGGTGAAACGGCGGCGCGCAGGGTCTACGGTGGACACGCGGGCGCGAGACTGCTTGCTCATATTCACTTCACGTTGGAGTTTGGGATCGGACTTGCGAGGCGAAGCTATATCACGTGAGCGGGCGCGGCGCAAACTGTTTTAAGTTCACGCCGCGCCCCTGAACGCGCAACTGACGATTCTGTTCGCTTACCTGCGCGCGCTCTGTGCCGAGAGCATCTGCGCGGTCTCGACGAGTTTGACGAACTCCGTGCGGTAGCCCTGCGGGTCTGGCCCCGTGGCATTGCGTGCGAGCCATGCGACGCCGTTAAAATCGGCCGCGCCCTTGTACTGCGAGTCGCGCAGGAGCAGACCGAAGGCGGCGACCGCCGACGAGAAGCGGAAGTTGGCGGACGCCTGTTGCCACGCGCCGCTCGCATCGGCGACGCCGACGCTCAGCAACTTGCTCTCGTTCGCCGCAGGCTCTTTGTAGCGCAGCTTGATCGTCAACAGTTCGTCGCTCTGCGCGCGGGCCGACGCTTGCGCCGGTTGTTGATATTTCAAAGGATCGACGCCGGGATTCGACCATGCCTGCCCGGCCGGCACGACTTCGTAGAGCGCCGTGACGGTGTGGCCAGCACCGATCTCGCCCGCGTCCTTCGTGTCGTCGTTGAAATCCTCGTCGCGGAGCAGGCGGTTCTCGTAGCCGATCAGACGATAAGCGGCGGCCTTGGCGGGATTGAACTCAAGTTGCAGTTTCACGTCTTTGGCAATCGTGGCCAGCGTGCCGCCGAGTTGTTGCCCCAAGACTTTGCGCGCTTCGTCGGCGGTGTCAATGTAGGCGTAGTTGCCGTTGCCCTTGTCGGCGAGTTGCTCCATCGTCGCATCTTTGACGTTGCCTGTGCCGAAGCCGAGCACGGAGAGGAACACGCCCGTCTGTCGTTTCTCTTCAATCAGCCGGACGAGATCGCCTTCGCTCGTCGTGCCCACGTTGAAGTCGCCGTCCGTGGCGAGGATGACGCGGTTGATGCCACCCTGTATGAAGTGTTCGGCGGCGACCTTGTAAGCGAGTTGAATGCCTGCGCCGCCGTTGGTCGAGCCACCGGCTTCGAGACGGTCGAGCGCGGCCAGAATTTCGCCCTTGCGGTCGCCCGGCGTCGCATCGAGGACAAGCCCGCTGTTGCCGGCATAGACGACGATGCCGACGCGGTCGCGCGCCGTCAGTTGTTCCGCCAGCATGCTCAGCGCAGATTTAACCAGCGGCAGCTTGTTCTGATCCATCATCGAGCCGGACACATCTATCAGGAAGACGAGGTTCGCGGGCGGCAGTTGCGCGCGGTCGAGGCGGCGGCCTTGCAGCCCGACGTGCAGCAAGCGGTGCGCGCTGTTCCATGGGCACTGCGCCACTTCGGTCGTGACGGAGAAGGGCACGTCGCCGACGGGCTGCGGGTAGTCGTAGGAGAAATAGTTGATCAACTCTTCGATGCGGACGGCGTCCTTCGGCGGTAGCTGACCGTCGCGCAGGAAGCGACGCGTGTTGCTGTAGCTGGCGGTGTCCACGTCAATCGAGAAGGTGGAGAGCGGCGCACGCGTCACGTCGAGGAAAGGGTTCTCGACGATGTGACGGTAGCTTTCAGTGTTCCACCCCGGCTCCGCTTTGGCGCGCTCCGCCTGAAGCGGCTCGACCGTGCCGGGCGCGTTGGGCTGGGCCACCGGCGCATTGGCGTCCTTGTTATCGTAAGCGACCCCTTGATTCACGTTGGCAGTAGTGGTGGTCGTCGAGCCGAGCGTGGGCTGCTGCTGGGCCACCTGATTGTGGCCCGCGTTGGACTGCTCGGCCGGATTGCGCGCGCCCTCGCGGACGCAGGCCGTAGAGAGCAATAAAGCGGCCGTGATCAGGAGCGCGAGCGGGCGCGCAAACGCTTGACGGCCGAAGCGGCGGCGCATTGACGTGGGCTGCGAATGGGTACGGGCGGCGTGCGGTGCGGTGTGACGCATAAGTCCTCCTGCGGTGTCTCGGTGACTTTGGCAACAACTTCCGTTCTGCACCTTGAATGCAGACGGTCGTTGAAACTTGCACACGCACCGCAGGCGGGAGGGCAAAAACTACGTTCCGTCGGCGCTGCTATTCGAGCGCCACGACGACCGGCGCAGCGCCGGACAGATCGTAGTTCAATAAACTATCAGGCAGCCGGGCGGCTGCCGCCGACTCGGTCGAGACATTAAAGCGCGCGTAGAGGTTGTACTTGATCGCTTTGCGGTCGTCCACGCAGGCCGCGCAGTCGGTCGTCAAGTTGAGCAGCACATGGTTGGCGTGCGCGAAGGGCGCGCGCACCTCGACCGGGTTGCCGGCCCAGACTTGGCCGGGCGCGTCGGGCGAGAAGAAGTAAGCCCAGACCCATATGCGTTCCGGCGCAGCCTCCGCCACCTGCCCGCGCCCTACCGTCAACTTCATGTAGACCCGGCGCTCATTGCGATGCAACACGATGAACTGCGGCGCGACCTTGAGCGTCTGCCACCCGGCCACATCGCGCACAACCGGCGGGGCGGGCACGGACGCAACACGCACCCCACCGCCCGGCGGGACGATGAAGATGCGGCTCACGAACAGCGCCAGCACGAGCGTGCTGAGAAAGACGGTCAGACGGGCGAGAGCCTTCCATGCGTTCATTGTTTTATCCCCTTCCGAACCTGCGAGTCTGCGCCTGCTTGGCCCTTGAACGCGCAAGCCTACCGGAAGTTGCGCGCCAAAAGTTTGCGCGCCGCTTGAGCGCCCGTCGCGCCTAGTCTTGCGCCGCGCCCGTCGGGCTGTTGCGGCCCGGCGCGCGGACAGGTTTCATGGCCGGGTTTGGCGGGGGTGGCGGCCCCGTGTAGCGGTAGTGTCCCGTGATCTGCCACGCGAACAGCACGTCCTGAATCTGCGGGCCGGCCCCGATGTTGTGCATGATCTGATAGCGCGCCGCGTCTTCGTCCGAGGGCACGTCAACGACGATGCCGATGTGCGTCTGCCCGCCGCTTAAATCCCACGTCACGATGTCGCCGGGCGCGTAGTCGGCCGCGTTTGTTGTGACGGGCAGTTGTGCGCCTTTACGCGCGAAGAAGGTCATCAGGTTGGGCACGCGGCGGTGGTCTATGTTCGCATCAGGGCGCGCAAGCCCGAAGCGTTGCGGGTAGACGGCGAAGTGCGCCTGCATGTCTTCATGCACCTCTTGCTGCAAATCAACCCCGACGGCGCGATAGGCGCGCACGACCTCGCCCGTACACGCACCGCGATCTGCGGGCACGTCGCCGCCCGGATAAGCGATCTGGTAGTAGCCGCCGTCGTACTGCACGCGATGGCTCGGCCGCTCGACGGCCGCCGCGACCAACTGTTCGAGCACGGGCGACGCATAGACGGGTTTCGGCGCGACGCGCGCGGGCGCGCTCTGCGTGCGGCCGGTCGTGCGGGCGGCATCTGCGCGTGTGCGCTTGCAGGCGACGCTCGCGGCGACGACTAGAGCAGCCAGCGCACAGTAAGCACAGAGACGAAGCAGATGCAGGCGCATGGACTCATGTTCGCGCCGTAACTCAGAGGGGGCGCGGCCTATGGTTGCTTGGATTGCTTGGCCTCGCAGAACTGTTGCACCTGCGTGAAGAGTTGGGTGCAATAAGTGTCGGCGGCGAGACCGGCCTCGCGGCATTTCTGCTGCTGCCACGCGACGGTCTTCATAAACTCAGTGCGGCCGGGCACGGCGCTGCAAAAGCCGGGCACGGCGCGGCTCGCTTCCAGACACGAGCGCAGGAACAGATTGTGACTGATGGCCGCACCGAAACTCTGTTCGCGTTTGGCGCGCGCGACGGCTTCGCTAACGCAGCCCTCGTTGTCCGTCTGCCGGCCGAAGTTGCGTCCATCGTCGAGCGCGTGCTTGCCGGACTCGATAAACTCCTGACTGTGATACTTCCACCAATAGACGCCCACGCCGATGCCCACGCCTGCCAGCACCAAGAGACAGACGCCGATGATCAGGATCACTTTTAAGGCTGTTCGCACGTCGCACCTCTGTCTGGGCCGCTGATTCCGCCAGAGTCCGTGCGGGCGAGCGTAGCGCCAAACGTGCGCCGGATGCAATAAGATTTTGGCGCGCGCTGACTGCCGCTCTGTTAAGCGGCCCGAGTGGCAGAACGCCGACCGCGAGTTGGCGCGACCGGCGTGAGCTTAGCGACGGAACGTGGGTTGAAGTTGAAGTTAGTGCGCCAGTTCGGACTGTGCGGGCAGCACATCGGTCAGATTTATGTCTGGTTGGCTGTAGATGAGTCGCACCGGAAGCATCTGGTCGTCGGTCTGCGGGCGGGCGGCGAGCGCCGCCGCAAAGAGCCGCACGGCTGCTTCGAGCAGGCACTGCTCTGCGCTGCCGTACTCTGTCAGCGTCGTGGCGTAGAGCGTGAGCGCGCCCTGCACTTCATCGGCCTGCGCGATAGGGCAGGCGGCGAGCGTGCGATAGGCGGCGAAGTGCGGGACGAGCGTCGGCGGCAGGTCGAGTTTCGGATCGGCGTTGTAGAACGGTTTACGGTTGACGAGCACCCAGCCGGTTACGCCTTCGCCGGGGGTGACGCTGCGCCCGACGATGAGCGCGTCGTGCGCGCCGCCGGCATGCGTCACTACGTAGTCGCCGGAGTCCGGCGCGACCATCGTCAACGCGCACGTCTCGTAAGGCACAAGGGTCTGCACCTGTGCGATAAACGCGGCAATAAGTTCGGCGCGGCTCGTTGTCTTATCGAGCGTCTGCGACAGCGCGGTCAGCGCGGCCTGTTGCTCGTTGGCTAACTTGTGCTCGATGGGCTTAACTGCGCTGGCGGCATCGGTCGCCAGCCCGGCGGCCGGCGGGACGCTGCGCGCGGCTTCAGAGAGTTCCTCTAGTTGTTCGATGCCGAAGGTCTGCGCGGGGGCTTCGCGGTGCGCGATGATCTCGGCCTCGAACTCCGGCAGGTGCGTGATGAACGTGCCGACGACGCGCGGGTCGTACTGCGCGCCGCTGCCCTGCATGATCAGGTTGATGGCCTCTTCGCGCGTCAAGCCTTTCCGGTACTGCCGGTCTTCGCGCACCGCATCGAAGCAGTCCACGACGGACAGGATGCGCGCCGTGAGCGGAATATCTGTGCCCTGCAAACCGTCCGGGTAGCCTTTGCCGTCCCATCGCTCGTGATGATGGCGGACGACGGGCACAATCGGGTAAGGAAACTCTACGCGGCTGAGTATCTGCGCGCCCACGAGCGTGTGCAGTTTCATCTTGTCGAACTCGGCGGCGGTCAGCTTGCCCGGCTTGTTCAAGACGTAATCGGGCACGGCGATCTTGCCTACGTCGTGCAGGAGCGCGCCCGCCCGCAACGCTTCGACCTCCGCTTCGGTGCAGCCGAGAATACGCGCGACGCCGGCCGCGTAAATCTGCACGCGCAGCACGTGTTCGTGCGTCACCTCGTCTTTGGCGTTGATGGCGACGGCGAGCGCCTCGATGGTTTCGCGGTGCGCTTTCTCAATCGCCGTGATGCGCTCCTGCTGCGCCTGTTCGATCAGGTTGATGCTGGCCTGTACGCTGTTGCGAAACTGCCGGTGACCGAGATAGAGACCGATAAGCACGGGCGCACCGATCAGGCACGTGATCAGCACGTTGTATTGCAGCGTGATGTAGAGCACGCTCGCCACGGCGCTCGTCGGCAGAAAACTCGGCGCGGCCCACACGAAGTTCTGTCGCCATTGGCGCAGCACCGTGTCCTGCTGGCGGAGCGCGAAGAAAGTGGAAACCAACCCGGTATTCACCACGATATGCACGAGGTTCGCCACGAGCAGCGCGACCGCAACGGCCGGAAAGCTATGCCCGCGACCCGGCGCGGCCGCGTCGAAGCCGTAGCGGAGCAGCGCGCCCATCGTCAACGCGCTGGCCGCGCCCACGAGCGACATCATGGCGCATGAGAAGAGATTGCTTGAGAGGCGACGGATGGCGCGGCGCGACGAGACCAAGCCTTCCAGTCCGGCGAGCAGGATCGCGGGCGGCAGCCCGTACCAGCAGGCGACTAAGAGAACAATCGCGTCCGACGGCGTGAAGGTAACTTTCTCCTGCGTGAATTTCAGCCCCGCCGGCAGGGGGAAGATGTTCGGGAAGAGACTGGCGCAGACGACCAAAGGGACGAGCGCCAGAAAGATCATCTGCGCGCGCGGCGTGTAGTCGAGCACTAACACGACGAGGGCCGCGAGCCATAGTGCGAGACCCATGGCCGTGACCGCCGCTTGATAGGCGATGCGCTGCTGCTTCGTCGTCTGCTGTTCGATCATGCGCTTGATAGCTTTCAAGGTGAACGGGCCACAAGACGCGAGGTCACACGCGCGCCTTGTGGCCCTCTTAGTCAGGGTTAGGGATGCGGAAACAGTGGGCTGCTGCTGGCGAGCCGGCGCACGCCGACGGGCATCGCCGTTTCGCCCTGAATCATCACCTGCTCTTCGTTCGCGCCGATTGAGGTGGGATCGATCACGTCCGCGCTCCAATCTGCCTGATTGGCGAAGCTCAAGCCGTAGAGCGTGCCCGTCGCCGTCTTGCCATCGCCGCACGTGTAGGCACTAGCGATGGCGATGCCGCTGGCGATAGCGATGCCGCTGGCGATGGCGATGCCACTGGCAATCGCAATCCCGCTCGCAATCGCAATCCCGCTGGCGATGGCGATCCCGCTCGCAGAGATGTAAGTGCCGTCCGCCAGCAGGTAGCCGTCGGTGATGGCGAAGCCGTCTTTGACGAGTTGGCCGTCGGGCATGCGTAGCCCGCCCGTGAGTTGCAGCCGATCCGTGAACGCCACGCCTTCAACCCAGATGATGCCGTTGTTGAGCGGCACGGCCTCGCCGCCGATGTTGGCGGTCAGCCCCGCGATGGTCGGGTAGGTGACATTCTTCGTCGTGATCAGATTGTCGCCGACGAGCGCGCGATTCGCGTCCTTGCGGATGGCCTTGGCCACCAGCCTCGCGGCGTTCGTGTTCAACTCGCCCGCGCCTTCCGTGATGATTCGTTCGAGCGTCGTCATCTGTCCGCTCTGCACCATTCGCTCATAGACGGGCAGACGCTGCGCTGTCCGCATCAGCACGGCCTTGCACATCTGCGGCGTGAGCGACGGGTTGGCTTCGAGCATCAGCGCGACCGTGCCGCTGACGGCGGGCGCGGCGAAGGACGTGCCGCTTAAGATTTGATACGTGCCGTTTGCGGTGGGCGTATCGTTGCCGCCCAACCCAAGCGCGCCGACGAGACCGCCGATGAGACCGCCGCCGCCACCTGAAGAACCATCGGCGGTCGGCCCCGCCGAAGTCTGGGCCGCGCCGGTGCGGTTGCCGGGCGCAACCAGATCAGGTTTGACGATGCCGTCAACCAGCGTCGGCCCGCGCGACGAATAGCTCGCCACCACGTCGTCCGAGCGCTGGTTGGTCTGCTGCGTATTGGTCGCGCCGACCGTGATCACGCGCGGCGAGTTCGCCGGCGAGAGGATGCCGCCATAGATCGTATTGCCGTAGGAATCTTTGCCCCAGTTGCCGGCGGCGGCGACCACGACAAGACCGGCATCAACCGCGCGCCCGACCGCCTGACAGAGCGGATCGGTCTTGTAGCTCTGCGCGATGGGCGTGCCGAGCGAGAGATTGACGACGCGGATTTTGTAGTTGTCTTTGTTCTGGATGACCCAGTTGATCCCGGCGATGACATTGGCGACCGTGCCGACGCCCTGCCGGTTGAGGACGCGCACGCTGTAGAGGTTCGCGCCCGGCGCAATGCCGCCGTAGGTGGGTGCGCCCGCGTGCTGCGCCGCGTAGTCCTCGCTGGCTTGGCCTGTGCCGGCGGCGATGCCGGCGGTGTGCGTGCCGTGCCCGTAGGCATCAACCGTGCTGCCCTCGCCCGTGAAGTCCACAGCCTGCTGGATGCGATTATAGGTGGCGAGCGAGCG
>DASVQA010000002.1:0-3376 GCA_036389375.1 Pyrinomonadaceae bacterium
GTGACCGTGCCGTCGGCGTCCTTGCGCTCGATGATGATGTGCCCGTCCGGCTTCACGATACGCCGCACGGTGTGTCCGTCCTTGTCCTGAAACACGTCCACCACCTCGCCCTCGGTCTCAGGTTTGTCTTCCTTCTTCGCCGCATCTGACTTCTGCGCACCCTCGGTCGTCGTCGCTGCGTCGGGCTGCGACTGCTCAGTTGTGCGCTTGACCTCGGCCGCCGAAGGCGGCGTGCCATTGGACTTCTGCTGTTCATCAGCCGTCTGCGAGACAGGCCCGCCGTTGTCTATGGCAATGTCCCCGCCGTTGCTTTCGCCGACGAGCGTCGGGACGATGGCCAAGGCCGATGCGATCTGCGCGCGGCTGCGCGTGAACTTCGTCAACCACTCGCGCTTGCCTTCGACGCCGCCCGGATCGAGCACGACGACGGCCACCTCATCTGCGGGCGGCAGCTTGCTCAACTCGTTCGCCATTGCGGCGAGGATTTCCGTGCGCCGCAGGTAGCGCCCCGCGCCGAGCCGTTCGAGATCGAAGACGAGCGCCAGCGCCAGAGGCTTGCGCCCCACATCGCCCTCGCGCGTGAAGTAGCTGAGTTGGCGCGGCTGCCCGTCGGCGAGCACCTCGAAGTTCTCCAGCTTCAGATCGGTGACCGGCGCTTTCGTCTTCTTGTCCTTGACCAGCGCGTCGAGCGACACGACGCGCGTCCGCACGCGCAGCACCGCGTCCTCCGTCACCTCCTGCGCGCGCACAGTCAGCGCACCGCAAAACATCAACATGCTGAACAGACCAATTATGCCGCGTTTCATTCTCATGATGCCGATCTCCTAAATTAACCCCAGTCTTGGGTTGACTAAACAGAGATCGCGCCTGCGTGACAGAGATTGTAGTGAATCACTTTCAGCATGATTGTATTCCACAACCCTTGCCACGAGCGCGAGAACACTCGATCAATGAACTTGTACCACAGTTGCGAGAACGTAGTTTCTACCGCTTGGCGCACTTGAGAGAGCAAGAACTTATGTTGCGCTGCATCATCTCTGGTCAACAACAGCATCTCGGCTTCTTCCGCCAGCAATGTGGCGGCTGGCGCTCCACGATAGCCGAGGTCGCCAAGGGCAATGCCACCATCGGCATTGAGCATCAGACAGAGTGCCGGGGCACGGTCATCCCAGTTCGCAGGGGTCAGCACGACATTGACGATTCGTCCCCGGATGTGGCGCAAAGCATGCAGTTTGAACCCGAAGAACCAGCCTTTCTTAGTTTTACCAAAATGCGCACCATCTTCTCTGAGCAAGCGGACTCGCCAATGGCGCAATGTGTGACACAACGGAATCGGCTTGGAGTCTACGAGGTAAAACGATTCAGCACTCTCCGGCAGGGCGGCCGTGGCCGAGAGCAGCGCGCCGATCTGGTTGGTGAGCGCATGAAGGCGACCCAGCCATTGCTTGTAGGAGCACAGTTGAGGAAAAGCCGTGCGATAGTTGTCAGCGATCTTTTGATAAGACTCTTTCAGAGATTGCACGCCGAGGCAGCCTTGCATCAAGGCAATGGTGAGAACTTCCGCATCAGTAAAAGGCGGGGTGTCATTGGGCGAGTGTCGCCACTGCGCCAAATGAAGGTGTGCTTTGAGAAAATCGTCAACCACGACGTAGATTTCCGTCAACTGATGGTTTATTGTAGGCATCGAGGTCGTCATCCTTCGGGTGTGGAATTTGGTTTCGCAACTTCATTCTACACACCTGCGATGGGGTGACGACCTTATTTTTCAACCCAAGACTGGGGTTAAATTAACGCAGCAAGTCTTTGAAGCGCGGCTCGTCGCGTAGTGTGGCCCAGGTCGGGTCGGCGGCGAACCATGCGCGCTGTTCGTTGCCGAGGGCGAGGGCGCGTGCGAGCCATGTGAGTGCGTCGTCGTGTTGGCCCGCAAGCGCGTAGGCGGAGGCGAGCCAGTAGGCGGCGTCCGGGTCGGCGTCGGCGTTCTTGCGTACCTGCTCGGTCAATTCATGGCGCGCGTCCTCATGTGCCCCCTGCGCGCTCAGACACATGGCGAGGATGGGGCGGACGCCGTGCATGTTCGGGTGCGCGGCGAGCAGTTGGCGCATCAACTCCGCGGCCGGCTGAGGCTCGCCCGCGTAGAAGAATGTCAACGCGCCCGCAGTCTTGACGAGCGGGCTGTCGGGCGCGGTCGCGGCGGCGTGCTCAAGCTCGCGGCGCGCCTCGGCGGGGCGCTGCCGGGCTACGTGGATCAGCGCGCGGTGGTAGCTGGCGACGACGTGCGCCGCCGGGTCGAGCCGCACCAGCCGGTCGAGGCTGCGCAGCGCGCGCTCGTACTCGCCGTCGAGCCGGTGCAGCACGGCCTTGACGAAATAGACGACCGCTTCGTTGGGTGTCTGCTGGCGGTAGCGTGCCACCTCCGCGCGCGCCTTGCGCTTCTCGCCGCGCCAGAGATAGATGAAGATCATCAGCATGCGCGCTTCGATCAACTCCGGCTCGATGGCGAGCGCCTGATTGAAAGCGGCCTCGGCGCGCTCGTAATCCTCGCCGCCGCCATAGCCCTTAAAAACGCGGTTGACGTAGCACGCGCCAAGACCGTCGTGTGCGAGCGCGAACGACGGATCGAGTTCGACGGCGCGCGAGAAATGTGCGATGGCGGCGTCACAGTCCTCCGGCGCGAGCGTGCGGAAGATGAAACGGCCGAAGAGGTCGCGCCCGCGCAGGTACTCTTCATAAGCGGCGGCGTTCCCCGTCGCGGGCTGCGCGAGTTCCGCCTGCTCGTCGGGGCTGAGTTCGAGGCGCAAGCCGTCCACGATGCGCTGCGCGTTGGTGTCTTGCAGGGCGATGATGTCCGAGGCGTCGGCGTCTATGCGGTCGCTCCACAACAGGTCGCCGGTGAGCACATCGAGCAGTTGGGCCGTGACGCGCAGCCGCTCGCCGCCGCGCAGGAAAGATGCGGCGAGCACCGCGCTCACGTCCAACTCGCGGCCCGCTTCGCGCGGGTCGATCTGCTGTCCCTGATATTTCACGATCATCGAAGACGAGCGCACCGTGAGCGAGCGCACGCGCGCCAGCTCCGTGATGACCGCATCGGCGAGCGCGAACTCGGAGAAACTGACCGCCGGGTCGTTGCTCAGATTCCTGAACGGCAGAATGGCGACGCTCTTCTTCTGCTCGCCGCCGATGCTGGTCGGCGTCACGTGTACGTCCTGCGAGGTGTGCGTCATGGAGATGGGCGTGGAACTGTGCGACGACTCCGCGCTGCCGAGACCGCGCCGCAGCCAGCGGACGGCGCGCGCGACCGGGTTTGCGCCCGCGAGATGGCGCGGCGCGCTCGGCGGCACGAGCTCGCCGGGCTGCGCGGCGCTGCCGGCCGTCATCT
>DASVQA010000003.1:0-51317 GCA_036389375.1 Pyrinomonadaceae bacterium
AAGCCCAAGGCCCGCCGAGAGAATGCCCAAGATGATGAGCCCAACATTCACGCCCTCGCGCACAAACCTGTTCATCGCCTTCAATGTGTCAACTCGTCGCGCACGACCGCGCCGCCCTTCATCACAAACCGCACGCGCTCAAGCTCCGCGATGTTCGTCAGCGGATCGCCTGTGGTAGCGATAATGTCGGCGTACTTGCCCGGCTCGATTGCGCCCATGTTGGCGGTCTGGTCGAGCAGTTCGGCCGCCTTCGTCGTGGCCGATTGAATCGCCTGCATCGGCGTCATGCCGTAGCGCACCATGTAGCCAAACTCCTGCGCCTCGTTCTCCGTCCACGCGAAACCGCCCACGTCCGTCCCGAACGCAATCTTGACGCCCTTCCTGAGCGCCACGCCAAAGGCCTTCTCTTCCAGCCCGCGCATCGTCAGGAAGATCGGATTGCCGGCGGCCGCGCGCCCCTCGGCGACGTAGATGTTGACGTAGATTGTCGGACACCACCACACGCCCTGTTTGACCATGCGCTCCATCAAACCTTCGTCCAAGCCGTAGCCGTGCTCGATTGAGTCCACGCCCGCGCGCAGACTCGCGTCGATCCCCTCCCAACCCATCGCGTGCGCGGCGACGCGGCGACCGAGCCGGTGCGCTTCGCGCACGAACGCCTGCATCTCTTCGTCCGTGAAGTTGGCCCAACTGTGAAGCGCGCCGTCCTTCATGTAATAACGTCGGTCGGCGTAGAGCTTGATCCAGTCCGCGCCGTACTTGACCTGCTCGCGCACGGCCCGCGTGATATTGTCCGCGCCGTCCACGACCTGCACGCCTTCCGGCATCCTGAGTTCCCATGAATAACCGAGCAGCGGATACATGCCCGTAGCGGAGAAGGCGCGCGTCGAGACGAACATGCGCGGCCCCGGAATGATGCCGCGATTGATCGCGGTCTTCACGTCCACGTCGGCGTACATCGCGCCTTCGGTCTCAAGGTCGCGCATAGCCGTAAAGCCGTTCAGGAGACCTGTACGCGCTGCGACGGTCGCGCGGATCGTGCGGTAAGGAATGGACTCCTTCAGTAGTTGCACGTCGTAGTCTTCGGCCGTGATGTCGCCTTGCAGCAGGATGTGCGTGTGGCAGTCCGTCAGACCCGGCAGCACGGTTGCGCGTGAGAGATCGATGACGCGCCCGCCGGCCGGCGCGTGTGCGCTGACGGCGCTGAAGGGGCCGACTTCCGTGATGCGTTCGCCCGCGACGAGTATGCCCTGATTCTCGACGACGCGCCCGGCGCGCGTGTCAATCATGCGCCCGGCCTTAATCAGCACGACGACCGGCGCGGGCTTATTCGTCTGTGTGCGCGCCGTTGCCGCCGGGCCGGACGAGAGCATGAGCGCCGCAGCGAGCAGGCTGATGAGCGTTCGTTTCATGTTGATTTCCTTAACGTGCGGTAGTGATGGAAAATCTTCTTCCCAAACGTCGGGCCGAAACCATATAATCAGTGCGATGGTCGCGGGCGCTAAGTTATGAGCGCCGCCGTCAGCGGACACCCCCGCCGCGCAGACAAGGGAATCCTCTCAATCATTTAACCAGCGAAATTCAGGAGAGCAACACCAAGATGCGTAAACTATTCCTCGGCGCACTCATCATCGTCGCCGCTTGCACCGGCGCGGCGGCGCAGCAGCCGGCCGCCAACGCAAACCAGACCGACATCCCGAACATGGGGCGCAAGCCCGACGGCCCGAATGGCTTGGGCCGCCTCGACGCGCGCGTCTTCGACGAAGCCGGGAAACCGCTTGAGGGCGCGCTTATCAAACTGGAATCAACCCGCACGGACGGCTTCTTCTGCGAATCGTGGAACTCGTCGGACGAGCGCGGCGTCGCGGTGCTGCCGCCGATTCACATGGGCAGTCTGCGCGTGACGGTCAAGGCCAAAGGCTACGAGACGCAGAAACTCATGGTCGATCCCGGCGCGCTCGGCGAGCCGGTGCGGATCACTTTGAAGAAGAGCAGTTAAGCCTGAGCCGGCAGACTTCCGGCCAATTAAGGATCACGTTTGAGCAGTCGGTCGCGCGTCAGTGCGCGTGTGCCCGGCTGCTCTTTATTTTTCAACCGCAAACGTGCGCGCGCGGCTATTGCAACTCGCCCGTAGTGCGGCGCTCAATGCCGGCCCAAACTAAAGGCGGGCGCGCGTCTTCCGTTTGCTCGGCAAGCAGGGGGATGAGTCTGGTCAGCGCGAGTTGCAGTTCGCGGGCCTGCGCGCGCGTCAGCAGCAGGGTTGGGGCGCGTTCGCCGTGCGCCTCGACGGTTAGCGCCAGCAGTTCCGGGGTGAACGGCGCAAGCCGCACGTGCCCGTCCGTCTGCCTGCGCCCCGTGGCGATCTCTACGCCGCGATCCGCCTGTCCCATGATCTTGACTCCTGCCCCTTCCGCATCTTCGGTTGAGGAGATTGTTCGCTCTTGCCGCAGAGCATAGCACAAGCTGCGCGTGCGCCATGAGTCCGGCGCGGCGCGGGCTTTAACACGCGCGGCTTCTTGCGGTAGAGTAACGGGCAAGCCGAGATGATTGGTAGTTTCGCAAACGCAAGGGGCAGGGAGGTCGCGTTATGCTTGCTGGCAGGGGTGTCCTGATTGCGCTCTGGTTGACGACGGCTGCGCTAACAGGCGTTGACGCGCAGGCGCAGACGCGCCAACGCGCACGCGTGGTGGCGTCGAGCGACGCCGGCCGGCGCGTCGTGGCTGATTGGACGGGCGTTTACCGGCTCGATCTTGAGCGGAGCGACCGGCTCTATTCGGTCGTGTCGAACGCTTCGAGCAACCTGCCCTTCGGCGAGCAGCAACGTTTCTTCCTCGATCTCACCGTGCGCCTTGCGCCGCCCGACCAACTCGCCATTGAACGGCACGGCAACCGCGTCCAGATCGCTTCGTCGCGCGCCCCGCGTATCACCTTCGACGCCGACGGCGTGACGCACACGGAGCGCAGCGCCGACGGGCAGACCATTCGCACGCGCGCCGTGCTCGCCAGTGATCGCCTGACCGTGATGACGGGCGGCGGCGGCGACCGTTTCACTGTCGTCTTCGAGCCTTTGGACGGCGGTCGCAGCCTGCGCGTGACGCGCTACATTGCCGCACCGCAACTCAATCAGCCGGTCGTCGTCCACAGCGTCTATGACAGAATTTCCGATGTAGCGCGTTGGGAAATCTACGGCGAGCCGGAGGCGCGCACGCGCGAGCAGCAGGCGGGTAGCACGGCGACGCCCGCGCCGCACGCGACGGGTGTGCCGGTCGCTGCCCTTGAGCGCGATGCGGCGGGCTTGCGCGCTGCCCTCAACGACTGGATCGCGGCGACGAACGCGCGCGACATAGACCGGCAGATGAGCTTCTACCTGCCGACGCTCCAAGCCTTCTACCTGCAACGCACCGTGCCGCGCGCAAGCGTCCGTGCAGAGAAGGCGCGCGTCTTTAACCGCGCCAGCGTGATTGACATTCGCGCCGCCGAACCGGAAATCCTCTTCCGCGACGGTGGTGCGACCGCCGTCATGCGCTTTCGCAAAAGTTATGTCATCACGGGCGGCGGGCAGGACAGACGCGGCGAGGTCATACAGGAGCTACGCTGGCAGCGCACGCCCGCCGGTTGGCGCATCGCCAGCGAGCGCGATGTGAAAGTGCTGCGCTAAAGCAGCAACGAGCAGCGCCGCCAAGCTGAACCGCTCATGCCTCGGCCTGCAAGATTCATCGCCGCCGCTGGCTGCGCCTTAAAGTCCCTTACTCTGTCGCCAAGCGCGCACTACGTCGGCCGCCACGCGCTGCCGGCCGTCAACCTCATAATTCAAGCGGCGCATCTCGTCGGTCGAGAGCGCGCCCGCGAGCCGTTGCAAGGTCGCGGGCAGCGCGGGCGTTTGCTCAAGCGCGGCGCGACGCGCGAGATAGACGGCTTCGTAGGGTGGGAAGTAGTGGCGGTCGTCTTCGAGTTGCGTCAGATCGAGCGCGGCGATCAACCCGTCGGTCGAGTTGCCGGCGATGATGTCCACCTCACCGGCGGCGAGCGCGCGATAGGTCAAAGATAAATCCATCTCGCGCGGCGGGGCGGCGAAGTGCAGATCGTAGGCGCGCGCGAAACCGGGATAGCCGTCAGCACGCGACATGAAATCCTGCCCGAAGCCTGCGCGCCACGTCCGCGCGTGCGGCGCGGCGTCAGAGATCGTGCGCAGTTGCAGGCGGCGCGCGTCCGCGCCGCGCACGAGGATGGCGAAGTCGTTGCTGAAACCGAGCGGCGGGCCCGCCACTACCGCGAACCGCTCGGCGTACTCGCGCTTGACCTGATCGTAGACGGCGCGCGGGTCTGTGATGGGCGGGTGCTTGAGGATCGCCGTGTAGGCCGTCCCCGTATATTCGGGATAGACATCAACGCGGCCGGCGGCGAGCGCGTCGTGGCAGAGGTTGCCGCCGAGTTCAAACTGGCGTGCAACAGTCGCGCCCTGCGCTTCGAGACTTTGCGCCAACAGTTCCGCCAGCAACACACTCTCGGTGAAATCTTTCGAGCAGACGACGACCGGCACACGCGCCGCTTGCGTCGCGCCCTGTTGCGGCGGACGCGCGCGCCACGCAACAAACGCGCAGAGGGCGACTAAGGCGAGCGCGCTTGAGGCGAAGATGATGCGGCGCTGCCGCGCTCGTTGTGCATTGCCTGTGTGTGCGCCGTGCCTTGCGCCGACAGCCCCTTCAAGCCGGCCGATGAGCCAATCGGCAGCAAGGGCCATCAGGGCCGCAGGGATTGCGCCCGCGAGGATGAGCGTGTCGTCATTCTGGCGGAGGCCGCGAAAGATGTATGTGCCAAGTCCGCCCGCACCGATGGCGGCGGCAATCGTCGTCACGCCGATGGAGATGACGGTCGCCACGCGCACGCCGGCAAGGATGACGCTCGCGGCAAGCGGCAGTTCCACTTGCCAGAGAATCTGCCGCGCCGTCATGCCCATTGCGACCGCAGCCTCGCGCACGTTTCTGTCCACGCCCTCGATGCCTGTGACCGTGTTGCGCAGCACGGGCAGCAGCGCGTAGAGCACGAGCGCGATCACGGCCGAGCGCGCACCGATGCCGCCGAACGGCAGCGGGATCAGGAAACCAAAGAGCGCGAGGCTCGGCACGGTCTGAAAGATGCTGGCGAGCCCAAGCACGGGGCGCTGCCAGAACTTGCGGCGCGTCAGCAGCACGCCGAGCGGCAGCCCGATGACGACCGCGCACGCCATCGCCTCCGCGACGAGGCGCAGGTGCTCGCCCATGAGCGTCAGCACGTCGCGCCAGTTGTGCAGCACGAAGTTGAGCAGATTCATCGCAAAAGAAAGCTCACGCCAACACGCAAAGACGCACAGCAGGAACGCCATGAGCACTCTTGTCGCGCGCTCTCCGATCTTCCTTTTGCGCCTTTGCGTCTGTGCGTGCGATTCATGTTTTAAGCAAGCTGCAACGTCGCCAGATAAGCGCGGGCGAGTGGTTCGTCCGCGCGCATAAACTCGTCGGGCGTGGCCAGCAGACGCACGCGCCCCGCCGCCATCAATGCGATGCGCGTGCTGATGGTGAGCGCCTCGCGCACGTCGTGTGTGACGAACACGCACGTCTTGCCGAGGCGTGCGCGCAAGGCGGCGAACTCGCGTTGCAGGCTGGCGCGCGTTAAGGGATCGAGCGCGCCAAAGGGTTCGTCCAGCAGGAGCAGCGGCGGATCGGCCGCCAGCGCACGCGCCACGCCCACGCGTTGACGCTGCCCGCCCGACAACTCAGCCGGGTAGCGCGCCGCAAAACGCGCCGGCTCTAAGCCCACGAGTTGCAGCAACTCGTCAACGCGCGCACGCACGCGCGCCGGCGGCCAACCGGCGAGCGTCGGCACGAGTCCCACGTTGCGCGCGACCGTGAAGTGCGGGAACAGGCCCGCCTCCTGTATGACGTAGCCCGTCCTGCGCCGCAACTCGATCTCGTCCCAATCGGTCGTCGCACGCCCTTCAACCAGCACCGTGCCCGCCGTCGGCACGAGCAGCCGATTGACGAGCCGTAGCGTCGTGGTCTTGCCGCAGCCCGACTCGCCCAGCAGCACCAGCGTCTCGCCGCGTCGAATGATGAGGTTTAGATCGGAGATGATCGCCGCGCGCGCGCCGGGCGGCATGTAGCTCACTTCACGGAACTCGACGACCGGCGTGCCTTCGGTTGACTCTGTTGCGACCATCGGTGATTAGCTTTCAGGCGATGCGCAGGTATTCGACAACGCGCCGCATCGCGCCGTGCCAAGAGCCTTGCCAGTTACGCAGCAGAATGTCGGCGGGGCTGACTTCGTCTATGACGGTCTGTGCGCGCAACACGTCGAGGTACGCGACTTCTGCGGGCGCGCTGCGCGCGAGTCCGTCCGTCGCCAGCGCGATCATCTCTTTGGCGAGCGCGAGCACGTTGACGCCGACGGTGCGGGCCGCTAATCCGTCGCGTGCGACCGCTGCGCGCAGTTCGATGGCGTCGGCGTGCGTGAGCCGGGGCGCAAGACGGAGCGCGGCGTCGAGCGTGCCCGGGTCGTAGAACAGACCTTTCCAGAGGGCTTGCAGGGCGAGCGCCATTTCCAGCGAGCCGCAATCGGCCGAGCGCAGTTCGATGTGCTGCTTGAGACGTGCGTCGGTAAAGAGCGTCGTCAGGTGATCGGCCCAATCGCCGAAGAGTGGTTCGACGTGGTCGCAGCGCCGCGCCAGAAAGTCGCTAAACTTCATGCCCGTCGGGCCGTCCAGATAGATACCATCGCGCTGGGCAAAGAGCATCGGCACGTCGAGCGCATAGGCGATGAAGCTCTCAGACGTAAAGTCGTCCGTAAGCGCAGGCGGCGCGATGCCGCTGCGATCCGGATCGGTGGCGAGCCACACGTCCGTGCGCGTGGACTTGTACCCGGAGGCGCGCCCTTCCTGAAACGGCGAGTTGGCGAACATGGCGGCGACGATGGGCGCGAGGCGATTACCGACGAGAAATTTCTTGCGGAGGTCGGCTTCGTCGCCGTAATCGAGATTGGTCTGCACGGCGCAGGTGCGCGTCATCATGTCCCACGCCCGCGCGCCGCGTTTCATCAGATAAGGCCGCATCACATCGTAGCGCGATTTAGGAAACCATTGTTGCGCGGCGAGCGTGTGCAGCGGGTCGAAACCGACGGCGAGAAAGACGAAGCCGTGCCCGTCGGCGATCTCATGCAGGCGCGCAAGGTAGCGCCGGATTTCGCGCTCGACGCCCGCCAACTCGCGCTGCGGCGCACCGGAGAACTCGATCTGCCCGCCCGGCTCAACCGTCAGCCGGTTCATCTGCCCGGCGTTGACTTCAATCAGCGTGCGCCCCTCGTAGACCAGATCGTTCGACGATGGCGCGAAGCCCGCAAGCACGCGCTGCACCTGTGCGGGCGTCAGTCGCGCGAAGTCGCGCCGCGTGTCGTAGCCGAATAGCTCGAACTCGACGCCGCACATCCACTCGCGTGCGGGCTTCGAGCCGCGCCGCAGGTTCTCGACAAACAGGGGTATGGCGTCCAGCCCGACTGCGTCGGTCAAGAGCGGAAAGCCTTCGTGCGCGGCGCGCTGTGTGTGCGTGCTGCGGTCGGCTGCGTTCGTGCTCGTCACTTCATCGCGGGCCATGGTCAGGCTGCGCTCCCGGTGGCGACCAACAGATTACTGCTGAACTGCCGACGCTCGTCCATCCACGTCTCGGTGCGCGCAAAACCTGTGCGCGCGGCCAGTTCGTCCAACTCCGCCAGATCGTACTTGTGCGAGTTCTCCGTGTGCAGCAGTTCGCCGGCCGCGAAGTTGATCGTGAGATCGAGCGCGGGCAGGCAGACGATCTGCGCGCGTTGGCTTTCTAGATAGAGTTCGATGCGCCCGTGCGCGGCGTCGTAGCGCGCGACGTGCCGGAAGGCGCGCAGGTCGAAGTCGGCGGCGAACTCGCGGTTGAGGCGCGCAAGCAGGTTGAGGTTGAACGCGGCCGTTATGCCGAGCGCGTCGTCGTAAGCCGCGACGAGCCGAGCCGTCTCCTTCTTCAAGTCCGCGCCGAGCAGCAGCGCGTCGCCCGTGCGCAGCACGCCGCGCACGCCGCGCAGGAAATCTTCCGCCTCGCCGCGCTCGAAGTTGCCGACGTTCGAGCCGAGAAACAACGCGAGCGTATGCGTGCCGTCCGGCTCGTTCGTGCGCTTAGCGGCGGCGCGTTGCAGGTGCGCGAGCGCCGTGTCGTAGTCGCCCGCGTAAGCTTCGACGCTCAAGGCCGGATAGGATTGCAGCAGCACACGCGCGCTCGTCTCAAGCGCCGCCACCGAGATGTCAATCGGGCGATAGAGCAGTTGCGGCTGGCGCGCTAAGAGCGCCTCGATGAGGCGGCGCGTCTTGGTGGCGCTGCCGCTGCCGAGTTCCAGCAGCGTGAGTTCAGCGTGGCCTGTGGCGGCGATTATCTGGGCGGCGTGGCGCGCAAAGATTTCATCTTCAGCGCGCGTCAGGTAATACTCAGGCAGCAAACAGATGGCGTCGAAGAGAAGCGAGCCGAGTTCGTCGTAGAAATACTTGGGGAAGAGTTTTTTCGGTTGCGCTTGCAGCCCGCGCGTTACGTCGGCGGCAAAGGCCGCGCGCGCATCAACCGTCGAGAGTTGGTGCAGGCGCAGGCGTTTGGCGGCCACGTCGGGGGCGTTGTCTGGCATGGGGCGTTGTTGTCGTCTCTCTTCCAATTGCGCTCGTCCGACCCGCAAAGGGCCGTTGCGAAATTATCGAATAGCCATTCCCGCACACCTTGCTCGCGGCCGCATGCCTGCTATCATAGCCTAGAAATGCGTGTGAACCACATGGACGGACGGCGTTAAATTGCCCGCACATCGCTGGCACGCCGGGAGCAACAGGATGACCCAACCGCAGGCCGCCGAGATCGCAGCGCAACTCGCGGCGGCGCGCACAGACACGCTCGCGCTCTTTGACCTTGCGCCCGAAGCGGTGCTGCATGCGAGTCCCGGGTTCGGCTTCCGGCCCATCATCTGGCATCTGGCGCACATCGGCGTCTTCGAGGCTTACTGGCTGCTGCAAAAGCTCGCGGGCGAACCTGCACCCGACGCGCGCTATGAACGCATCTTCGATCCCATTTCGACGCCGCGCGAAGAGTCGAAGAACCTACCCACGCGCCGCGAGATGGAAGACTATCTGGCGCGCGTGCGCGCCCGCGTGCTGGCGCAACTCGCCCGCGTACGCTTCGATGCGGACGAGCCTTTGTTGCGCGACGCATACATCTACAACCTAGTCCTCGAACACGAGCGGCAACATCAGGAAACGCTTGCTTACCTGCTCCACCTGCTCGACCCCGCGCAGAAGTTGCGCCCGCAGGTGATGAACGACCACGCGCCCTCTACCTCTGCGCCGCCTGCACCGCGCGACATGATCGACGTACCCGCAGGCGCGTGCGTGATAGGTGCGCCGTGGCCCGTGTTCGTCTACGACAACGAACGACCGGCGCACACGGTCAACGTCCCCGCTTTTAAGATCGACCGGCTGCTGACCACGAACGAAGAGTTCGCACACTTCATCAAAGAGGGCGGGTACGAGCGGCGCGAATGGTGGAGCGAAGAGGGTTGGACGTGGCGCACGAAAGAGGGTTGGACGTGCCCGCTTTACTGGACGCGCGCGGAGGCAAAAGATAACGGCGACGGTTGGCTGACGCGCACGATGTTCGAGGCGGGCGCGCTCGCGCCCCTGCATCCGGTCGTCGGCGTCAGTTGGTACGAGGCGGAAGCCTATGCGTGCTTCGCGGGCAAGCGTCTGCCGACCGAAGCCGAATGGGAAAAGGCCGCCACGTGGGACGCCGCCGCGCAACGCAAGCGCATGTTTGCGTGGGGCGACGCCGCGCCGGACGCTGCGCGCGGCAACTTCGAGTTGCGCCACTGGGGCACAACGCCCGTCGGCAGTTTCCCGCAAGGCGCGAGTCCCGTCGGGTGTCTCGACATGAACGGCAACGTCTGGGAATGGACGAGCGATCCGTTCGCCGGCTTCCCTGACTTCAAAGCATATCCTTACCCCGAATACTCCGAGGTCTGGTTCGACGGCGACCATCGCGTCCTAAAGGGCGGCTCATGGGCCACGTGCGCCTCGATCCTACGCACCTCCTTCCGCAACTTCTTCCGCCGCCACTTCCGCATCGCCTTCGCCGGGATACGCTGCGCTGCCGACGCTTGAGCACAAAAGCACGCTCAGAGTACACCCGCCTCTTTTAGTTCCAGCGTCTTCTCATTCGCGTCGAGCGTCGCCTGCACGCCGAGCGGGAGCGTGAGTTGATCTGCGGTGTGGCCGAAGGTCAGACCCGTGAAGACGGGCACGCGGGTTGTGCCGAGGATGTTGTCGAGGACTTCGCCGAGCGATAAGTCCCATGAGTTTGACGGCTGGTAGTCGCGCGGGCCGCAATCGTTGCATTCGCCGAAGACGATGGCGGCGGCCTTGTCGAGTTTGCCGGCGAGGCGCAGTTGCGTGAGCATGCGGTCAATGCGGTAGGGTTCTTCGTCTGTGTCTTCGAGAAAGAGTATGCGCCCGCGCGTCTCGATCTCGTAGGGCGTGCCGAGCAGCGCCGTGACGAGCGAGAGATTGCCGCCGACGAGTTGGCCCGTCGCCGTGCCCGGCCGGATCGTGCGTAAGGGGTGCGCGGGGCGAAGCGGGTTGCGCTCCGGCGGATTGGTCAACGTGCCGGCCGGTTTGGCCTCGAACAGCGCCTGCCGGAAACTCTGCTGCGTGTAGTCTGTGAAGGACGAGAGCACGATGGGGCCGTGGAAGGTGACGAGGCCGGCGTGTTGATGTAGCGCCAGGTGCAGAGCCGTGATGTCGCTGTAGCCGAGAAAGATTTTGGGCTGGCGACGGATGAGATCGTAGTCAATGCGGTCGAGCAGTTGCATCGCGCCGTAGCCGCCGCGTATGCAGAAGACGGCTTGCACTTCCGGGTCGCGGAACATCGCGTGCAGATCATCCAGACGCTCATTGACGGGCCGACTCAGCCGCCCCGTGCCCTGCGCGACGTAGCGCCCCAGCTTCGTGCGCAGGCCGAAGAATTTGAGCGTCGGCGCAACCAGCGCGAGCCGGTCGGGATCAGGTACGGCCGTGCCCGGCGCAATGACGCCGACCGTGTCGCCCGCGCGTAATGCTTTCGGCTTGATCAGTTTTTGCGCGCTCGTTTGCGCGAAGGCGCTCATGCGCGGCGCAAGCCCGGCGGTCAGCGCGCCGGCACTCGCCGCGCGCAAAAAGTTTCTCCGTTTCATGCTCTCGCCCCTTTCTCGTCCTTCGCCGCTGCCGCTAGACCGTCTGCAAATCCACGCAACACTGGGCGCAGCGCGTGGCTTTGAGCGGAATGGTTGAGAGGCATTGCGGACAGTCCTTCGTGGTGGGCCCTGCATCGGTCGCCTGCTTACTCTTCATGCGGTTGAAGGCGCGCACGACGAGAAAGACGACGAAGGCAACGACGAGAAAGTTGATCACGTCGTTGATAAACTGCCCGTAGGCGACGACGGGGATGCCCTTCGCCTTCGCGTCGGCGAGCGAAGCGGGCACGCCCTTCGCCGTATCGAGCGTGTAGAACAGGCTGGTGAAATCCGCGCGGCCGAGCAGCAACCCGATGGGCGGCATGATGATGCCGTCCACGAGCGTCGTGATGATCTTGCCGAACGCCGCGCCGATGATGACCGCCACGGCCAGATCGATGACGTTCCCGCGATTGATAAACTCTCTAAACTCTCTGAACATTATCGTCCCTCCATAGTCGCGCGCCGTAAAACTCGGACAAGTTGGCAAGGCGCGGCAGTTCTATGCCAACTGCCCCGCGCGCGTCAATGATTTTGTGAGGCCGCACGGCGACGCGACCTGTGATATAAGAGGCAAAACTGACAACTCGAAGGGCGCACAACCAAGCTCTGGCCGCATTGTCTCCGGCGGCGGGCGGGAAGGAAACTGTAAAGGCGTGGCGACGGACGAACAGCACACGGTCAAGACCGAGATCGAGCAACTCAAGCAGCAGGCGGACATCAGGCGCGCGCTCAAGCAGACCGTCGGGCACAAAGCAGAATCGCGCCCCAAGGTTGCACCGCGCCAGAAGGTCTTCCTCGGCACTTACACCGTACTGCTCGCCGTGCTCGGCATCATCTATTATCTTTTCAGCCTCGCCTACTTCAACCTGCACCCGCAGCTACGCACCTACCTGCAACGCTACACGCGCGGCGCGATCCTCATCATCCTCGTGCTGCTCGTCGAACAACTGATCAATGCGTATCTCATCAGCCGGCTCGACGATGTGGTTGCGCGCTACAATCTGGGGCGCGTGCTGCGCCTGCTCACGGCCCTCGTCATCCTGCTCATCATCGTCTCGGTCGTTTTCATCAACTGGTACACGGCCGTCGTCAGTTTGGGCCTGCTCTCGCTCATCCTCGGCTTCGCCTTGCAGACGCCGATCACGAGTTTCATCGGCTGGGTTTACATACTGGTGCGCGAGCCTTACCGCGTCGGCGACCGCATCCGCATCGGCGATGCGACCGGAGACGTGATTGACGTGAGCTATCTGGACACGACGCTCTGGGAATTTGGCGGGCCGTACCTGTCAACCGATCATCCGTCGGGCCGTATCATCAAGTTCCCCAACTCGCACGTGCTCTCGACCGCCGTGTTCAACTATTCGTGGCCGCTGTTTCCTTACATCTGGAACGAGATCAAGTTCAACATCGCCTATGAAAGCGATCTTGAGTTCGTTGCCCAGACTATGCAGGAGGTGGCGGAAGAGGAGATCGGCGAGGCGATGCTGGAACGCGTCAAGACGTTTCGCGGGCTGCTGGCGCAGACGCCGGTGGATGAGTTGGAAGTGCGCGAGCGCCCGGCCGTCTTCTTCCGCGTCAGCGACAACACGTGGCTCGAAGCCATCCTGCGCTACGTCGTGCCGCCGCGCGGCGCGGGGCGCGTCAAGAATCAACTGATCAAAAAACTGCTTGCCCGCTTAAACGCTGCGCCCGACCGCGTGCTGTTTCCCAAGAGCAACCTGCGCTAATGATTACCTTAGATAGGCCTGACACTCGTAGCACCAGGTGAACGAATCGTCAGACAACGGGAGCGAGCGGATGATCGGGTGCTTACTTGCTTGTGCATGCGCCGTCGCGTGGCCACGCGACGAGTCACAGCAGCCAGTGTGACCACAGGTCAGGCAAAGACGTATCGGCCCAGCGACGCCACACTCAATACAACCAGCGCCACCTTGAGGCGGTATGCTTGGCATCGTATTGATATGCGGACAGTCCGCCCGTGAAATGGTAGCCATAACTTTACCTCGATCATAAAAAGTTGAACTCAAGCATAATGCTGTGTCGTTACGGCTGACAAACGGTTGCGGTACGAGCAGCTTAAGTAGGTGTGCCCCTGTTTGGCGGCGCACGCGCGCATCCGTTAAACTCAGGGCACGTCTATATCCCGTAAGCTGGCTTAAAAACGTGCCGATGACTGAACTGAACGAAGCCCGTTGGTCTGTGTTGAGCGAACGCGGTTGCGAAGCATCGCGCCTCGCCTATCCGGCGGCGGCGCAACTCGTCGCCCAACTCGCACGCGAACGCATCTTCGGTCTCTGCATCATCACAGACGAAGCCGCCGCCCGCCTCAACCACAACCTTGCGCCCACCAGCACGAAGAAACGCGCGCCCCGCCGCAAGCAGGCAAAATCATAACGATTGCGCGGCCCCGCTGCACCGTTAATTCAAGCGTCGGATTGTGATAACGATGGAGGTGGCTTAAGGGGCTTCCTTTACATCGCCGATGATCTCTTCGCCCTCTTTGTACACGTCGATCAAGTGCTTCACGGGCACGCTGGCGTCTTCTTCAAACCAGATGATCGCTGCATTTAAACTGCGCCATGCTTTTCTCATCTGATTAGATTTGAAACCCAGATTCAGGGCATTGATCAAGCTGATGGAAATGGCGGCCAGCGCCGCCATCCACTCAATCCGCACATAATTGAAGGGGCTTAACCGGGCCGCCACAAGCACGGAACAGATCGTCGCTATCATAACCAGCAAAGCATGACTGATGCGCAGGACGCGCGTCTGGGTGTGCCATTTAGCAAGCTGTTCAAGAAGTTTCTGCGGCACTTGCCTTTCCATAAACTCGCTCCCTAAATCAATGTTTATAACTTAAACCCGCCGCCCGCGCTGCAAGCTAAGTTTATCGCGGCTTGCCAGTGGTGTTCGACGGGCTGCCCGCTAATCCGTACTGCGCGCGGATGCGGACGCAGCGTTCCAGCCCGTCGGCGACTTCGAGCACCTTGAGGCGTAGGTCGCGGTCGAGTTCGGTGTGCTGCAAAAAGTCCTGCACCACGTCAACCGCCTGCGGGCTGCACTGGCCGCCGATGAAGGCGGCGAGCCAGTTGTTGACGAAGAAGATTTTGCGCGTGCGTTTGAGTTCGGGCAGGGCGCGCAGCGCGGGCGCGAGATAAGGGAGCGTCAGCGCGTCCTGCGCGGGCGCGTTGAAGGGCGCGGCGCTCGCTTCGATCCAGCTTTCGGCCAGATCGCGCTCGCTGAAATAGGCGGTGAAGTATTTATGTTTCGCGTCGGCGCTAGAGCGCGCTGCGCCGGCCGCGTAGGCGTAGCGGCGCGCGTCGTCCGTCTGCGCCTCGGCGGCAAGGTTGGCGAGGAGCGCGGGCGCTTCCGGATCGTTGCGGACGAAGAGGGCGGTGACGAGGTCGAAGCGGTCGCGCGTGCGTAGGGTCATGCCGGGCACACGTAGTTCGCCGCGCAATAGTTGTTTGAGTTTGGCGCGCGCGGCTTCGGTTGTGGCGACGGCTTGGAAGGCGCGGAAATAGGTGATGCGCAAACCCGCCGTCTGTGCGTTCATCATCTGTGCCGCGAGCAGTTCTTCGAGGCGCGGGGCGAGGGTGGCAGCTTGCGCGGGCGCAAGATAACGATTGAAGGCGGTCTGCACGCGGCCGAGGATGCTCTGCGCGATCACCTCGTCGCGTTCGGCGGGGAGCAGGCGGAGCGCAAGGGCGATATAGTCGGCGGGCGCAAATTCGACGGCGCGCACACCGTCCCAGAGCGCACCCCAGAGCAGCGCACGCAGGAAATCGTCGCGCACGTCGCCGAGTTGCTCGATGACGCGCGCGCGGCTCGCTGGATCAAGTAAGAACTGCCCGTAGCCATAATCTTCGTCGTTGACAAAGACCCAGTTAGGCGCGCGCCGGCCCGCGAGTTCAGGCACGTCGGTCACGGCTGCGGCAGGGAGTCTGACCGTTAGTCTCTCGGGCGGCGCGTCCTTGTAGGCGAGCAGCACTTGCAGCCGCATCGGCCACAGCCCGCCTTCGTTGAGCACGTCGCGCTGCGCGAGCTTGAAAGAACGTATGCGCCCGCGCCGGTCTGTCTGCCACTCGACGCGCACGTCCGGCAAGCCGCGCCGCTTAACCCACGCGTCGGCCCAAGCGGCGAGCGACTGCCCCGAAGTGCGCTCGAAGGCGTGGACGAGATCGGCCCACTCGGCGTTAGCGAAGGCGTGTTCTTTGACGACGAGTTGCACGGCGCGCTGAAACTTGTCTGCGCCGAGATAAAATTCGGCCTGCCGGAGCATCGAAGGCGCTTTGCGATAGACGATGTTGCCGTAGGCGGACTTGGCGGCCGAGAGGTTCGGGATCTCCTGAAAGATCGGCGTCGTGCCTTTGGTTACGTCGGTCAGGTAAGCGGCGGGCTTCGTGCGTTGATAGAAAACCTTCCACGCGTTCGTCTGCGGCAAGACCGCCTCCATCGCCTTGTAGGCCATGAAGGTGGCGAAGCCTTCTTTGAGCCACAGGTCGTCGAACCAGCGCATCGTGATGAGGTCGCCGAACCATTGATGCGCGGCTTCGTGCAGCATCAACTCGGCGCGCGCGGCGATGTCGTTGGCGGTCGGGTCGGACGGAAAGAGCACGCCCTCTTCGCGCAGGAAGGTTGCGCCGGCGTGCTCCATGCCACCGTAGGCAAACTCCGGCACGAGCACCAGATCGTATTTCGGGAACGGGAACGGGCGGGCAAAGTAGCGCCCGTAGAACGTCAAGCCCTCACGATTCAAACGAAACACTTCGGGCAACTCTTGACGCGCGCGCGCAACTTGCGATTGGCGCACGAAGAGGCGCGTCTTGTAGGGCGAAGCGTCGTCCTTGAACTCTGCGAACTCGCCCGCCGCGAAAGCGAATTGATAAGTGCTGAGCGGCTCGGTTTCGCGGAAGCGCCACAGGCTGTTCGTGCCGCTGCGCGTCAAGCTCTCCGGCTCGGCGTTTGTCACAACCTGCCACGCGGTCGCTGCGCTGACGCTCAAACGGAAGCGCGCCTTCAGGTCGGGTTGATCGAAACAGGGAAACGCCGTGCTCGCGTCCGACGGGACAAAGAGCGTGTAGAGATACTCGCGCCCGTCCGTGCCGTCGCGGTAGCGCGTAACGGCACTGCCCGCCGTGCTGATGGGCGACTCGAAGCCAAGTTTGACGACGTTCTCGCCCGCCGCGAGATACGACTTGGGGATAACGATGTGCTCGGCGCGCAAACTCGCGTCCGGCACGGCGCGCCCGTTGACCGTGAGATCGTGGATGGCGGCGTTGTGCGCCTGCGGATTGACGATGCGCCAGTCGAGCACTAGGTCGCCGCTTGCGTCGGCGAGCGTCACGCGAATCTCTTCCGTGCCGCGCAGGCGATCCGCGCCCGGCGCAAGATCGAGTTGGAGCGCGTAGCGCACGTCGCGGTAGTGTGCCGCCCGCCAGCGCGCGAGTTCACGTGGGACGCCCGGTGCGGGCGCGGGCGTATCGGTCTGCGCGGCGACATGCGTGTGCAAAGCCATAACGGTCAACAGCAGCGTGAGCAAAGTTGTGCGCAACATTTTATGCCGAAGTGTGCGGGGAAGTTTTTGCGGGAACGCAAAACCCATTCTAACCGATTTGCGATAAAAAAGAGGCCGCCGAACGCGCAAGCGCCGACGACCCCCTGCCAGCACGCGTCGCATCGTCCGATCACATCGGTTCGTCGGTCATGGCCTTGCTGGACGGCGCGGGCGCGTTCGTGCTGGCGCCCAGTTTGCCGCGCGCGCCGAAGTTGTCGGCGATGTTACGGGCCTGCACGGTCTCGAAACGCAAAGTTAAATTCTTCTCGCCGTTCGTAAACTGACCTTCGGCGCGCAAGGGACTCTCGGTTGCGCCGGACAGACCGAACGAATCGAGGCGCGGCAGACTGACCTGCCCGCCCTCGTCCACGTGCCCCGTCGCCGTATCCTGTAGCCGGCCCACGCGGTCGCCGCCCGTGCTGTGCGCGTCGAAGATGAAAGTGGCAAGCGTGCCCAGCCGCATGACACCTAAGCGCCCTTCGAGCCGTGCGCCGTTCTGGCGGCCGGCGAAGCCGCCGAAGACCGTCACGTCGCCCTCCGTGATCTCATAAGGCCGCAGCCGCGCGCGCCACGTCGCGTCGAGCGTGAGCGTAAGCGATTCATCCATGCTGACGGGCAGCGCGACGACGCGAAACGGCGCGGTCAGGGCCATTGTCAAGATGGCATCCTTTGGCGGCGCATGCTCGTTGATGCTGAGTTGCCCGCGCCCCGTCTGTTTGATCTCGACGCCGTAGCCGCCCGAACGGCGTTGCCCAAGGAAAGCGGCCACGACCGCGTTGGCTTTGAAAAAAGCCGGCGGCTCGTCGGGCAGGCCTTGCACGAGTTCCCTGAGTGCCGCGTAAGTGTCGGCGTCGCGCGCGACAAGCACGAACGAATCGTGGACGGAACTGTAACCACCCGCCGCTAGCTCTTTGAATTCACTGTTTGTCGGCATAGGCATTTCTTCGGCGCGCGGCGTCGGCGTAGGTTTATCAGGCTTGGTCTGCTTCGGCTGCTGCGCGCTGCCGCCCCTGCCGCCGCCCTGCCCCTGCACGCCGCAACCGCCTGCGCTCCCCGCCGACAGCGCCAGCGCCAACACCAGCACGCTAAATTTCTGCTCGATCATTTGCCCGCCACCCCGCCCTTCCGGATTTCATTGTGCGTCAACGTGTAGGAGAGCATAACACGCTCCGTTAGAATCTGCGGCGCGGGCGAGTCTGACGACAGGTGGGCATAAGCCTGCGGCGCGCGGGCGTTTTAAGGATAGGCAAAAGTCGGCTGCGCCCGTTAAAATCGCGGCGGCCGGAAACAGGAGTGCAAGCGCGCGATGACGACGACCACCACGACCCCGCAGGAGCACACGCCCCCCGTGTGTGAACGCTGCGACCGCGAGAGCCAGTACCTCATCAAACAACTCGCGGCGGACAACTCCGTACATTACGTCTGCTGGGACTGCCTGCGCCGCGAAGAGAAACGCATCAACGTTAGCAGCCGCTTCAAACGCGGTCGCCGGGGCTGACGCAGATCATTTAAGTCGCCCGCCCGCGCGCCAACTCCGCGCTGCCCTCCGCCGCACCTGACTCTGGCGCACGCGCCGGAGCAGTTTTGCGCGCTTCGCTAATGCGGCCGTAAAGCTCAGGTCTGCGGTCAGCCAAACGGTCAATCTCATACGCGCCCGCCACGTTGACGATGCGATTGTTGTCCGCCGCCGAAAGATCAATTTCAACCGTGAATATCTCTTCGCGTTCGCCGCTGGCCTCGATGATAGTGTCGCCGTTATAGTCCACCACTTTGCTGCGCCCGATGAAGTTCCAGCCACGCTCCGTGCCCACGCGATTGACCGCCGCGTAATAGAGATGGTTCTCCTGCGCGCGCGTGTTGATGACAAATTCAGGCGTGCGCCACGCGCCCGGCGGCCAGTTCGTCGGCAGGATGATGAGTTGCGCGCCGAGCAGTTTCAGCACGCGCGCAGCTTCGGGAAAACTCGCGTCGTAGCAGATGTTCAGACCGACCCGGCCCTGCGGCAGTTCATAGATTTGAAACGGCCGGTCGCCCGGCGTGAGAAAACGATCAACGCCGAGAAAGGGCAGGTGCGCCTTGCGATAGCAGCCAACGGGGCCGTCGGGGCCGACGAGCAGCGCCGCGTTGTAGTAATGCTCACCGGCGCGCTCGATAAAACCGACGACCGCATGAGCGCCCGTCTCACGGCAAACCTCGGTCAGGCTTTGCGCCGAAGGCCCGTCTGCCGTTTCAGCGAACGGCGCGGCCTCTGCGAGCGAGTCGAAGCAATAACCCGTGAGGGAACACTCCGGGAAGATGACAATCTCGGCGGCGCGCTCGGCCGCTGCCCTGAGTTGCGCGGCGATGCGTGTGCGGTTCGCCGCGACGTTGCCGAGCGCACAGTCCATCTGCACGCACGCGATTCTTGTCTTCGCCATTAGCGTTTCCTATCCTCCCCTTGCGCCCGATACTCTAGCGCAGTTGCCGGGGCGCGGCTACAATGAGCGGCGCGCATGCTGCGATTGAGTTTGCCCGCGCCCAAATAACCGCACACGCGCGCCCAGTCCCGTAACCTTATGAACCAAACCGCCGAGAATAGTCTAGCGTCCCTGCTTACTAAAGTGCGCGAATTTATCGAAGCGGAAGTCTTGCCGCTTGAGCGCGAATTTTTAACCCGCCCTTTCCGCGAATTGCTGCCCGCCTTGCAGGCGAAACGCGCGCAGGTCAAGGCGCTGGGTCTGTGGACGCCCCAACTGCCCAAGACCTACGGCGGTCTGGGTCTTAGGCTGACCGAGTTCGCGCGCGTGAGTGAAGAGTTGGGCCGCACGCCGCTCGGCCATTACCTCTTCAACTGCCAAGCGCCCGACGCCGGCAACATGGAAGTCCTGTTGGCGCACGCCACGCCCGCACAGCAGGAACTGTACCTGTGGCCGCTCGTGCGCGGCGAGGTGCGCAGTTGCTTCTCCATGACCGAGCCTGAGCATCCCGGCTCGAATCCGACGTGGCTCAGTACCAGCGCAATTAAAGAGGGCGCGGACTACGTCATCAACGGGCACAAGTGGTTCACCTCTTCGGCCGAGGGCGCGGCGTTCGCCATCGTCATGGCCGTCACCAACTCCGACGCCGCCAGCCCGCACAAAAGAGCCAGCCAGATCATCGTCCCGACTGACACGGCCGGGTTCCACGTCGTCCGTAACATCAATGTGATGGGCGACGAGGGCAGCGATTACGCGAGTCACGCCGAAGTCAGATATGAGAACTGCCGCGTGCCGCAGCGCAATCTGCTGGGGGCGGCAGGTGAGGGCTTTCGTATCGCGCAGGAGCGGCTGGGGCCGGGCCGCATCCAACATTGCATGCGCTGGATCGGGGTCTGCGAACGAGCCTTCGACGAGATGTGCGCTTACGCTGCGCGCAGAGAGTTGTCGCCCGGCGTGCCGCTCGGCAGCCGCCAGAGCGTGCAGGCGTGGATCGCGGAGAGCCGCGCAGAGATTAGCGCCGCCCGCCTGCTCGTCATGCACACGGCGGCGCGGATCGAGTCGGAGGGGCCAGCCGCCGCTCGTGAAGACATCTCGCTCATCAAATTCTTCGTCGCCGGCATCATGCAGCAGGTGCTCGACCGCGCCATACAGGTGCATGGTGCGTTGGGCCTCACGGCCGACACGGTGCTGTCTTACTGGTACAGGCACGAGCGCGCGGCGCGCATCTACGACGGGCCGGACGAGGTGCATAAATCGGTGGTCGCGCGCGGCGTGCTGCGCAAGTACGGCATTGAGATCGCCAGCTAAAGAGTCGGCTGCTATGGTGCAGGCAGATTTACTCGACAAACCGGGCCCCGTGCGTCAGGGCGAGCAGTTGGATGAGCCGAAACTGCGTGCGTACCTGCACGCGCAACTGCCTGACCTTGCGGGGCCGCTGACGTTAGCGCAATTCCCCGCCGGCTTCTCGAATCTGACTTACCTCGTGCGCGCAGGCGCGCGCGAGTTCGTGCTGCGCCGGCCACCATTCGGCGCACAGGTCAAAACCGCGCACGACATGGGGCGCGAATATCTCATCCTCTCGCGCCTCTATCCCGTCTATGCCAAAGTGCCGCGCCCCGTCCTGTACTGTGCGGACGAGACGATCCTCGGCGCACCCTTCTATCTGATGGAACGCGTGCGCGGCATCATCCTGCGCGCACACGCGCCCGCAGGCGTTGAACTGTCGCCGTCGGTCATGCGTCGCCTGTCCGAGTCATTCATCCAAAACCTCGTCGAGATTCACGCGGTCGATTTCGCGGGCGCGGGGCTGGGTGAACTCGGGCGCGCAGAAGGCTACGTCCAACGCCAGATCGCCGGCTGGACTAAAAGATATTACGCCGCGCGCACAGACGACGTGCCCGCCGTCGAACAACTCGCGCGCTGGTTGAGCGAACACACGCCGCCGGACTCGGGTCGCGCGCTGATTCACAACGACTACAAATACGACAACGTGGTCTGCGCGCCTGACGAACTGGCGCGCATCGTCGCCGTGCTCGATTGGGAGATGGCGACCATCGGCGACCCGCTGATGGATCTCGGCACAACGCTCGGCTACTGGGTCGAACCCGACGACCCGGCCGAATGGCAACAGGTCGGCTTCGGTCTGACGGCGCGCGCGGGGAATCTGCGCCGCCACGACCTGATCGACTATTACGCACGCCGGAGCGGGCGCGACGTGCGCGCCGTTGTCTTCTACTTTGCCTACGGCCTCTTGAAGATCGCCGTCATCGTCCAACAGATTTACTACCGCTACCGGCAAGGGCACACGACGGATGCGCGCTTCGCTCAACTGGGTTTACTGGTGCGCGCCTGCGGCCAACTGGCGCAACGCGCGATAGAGAAAAACCGGGTGGACGGATTAGGTTGAGGTCACAGCCAGTTCAGCGCCCGCGCCGCCGCGTAGAGCATGCCGCCGACTATCACCCCAGCCGCGATCAACGCCACATCTCTCTGCAAGCACAGCGACCGCGGCCGCAGGTTAGCCCGCACAGTCAACCACGCGCTATGCGACGTTGGATACCGGCACTGGTTATCGTGGTTATCCCGAAAGACAATAATTGTGTGCGCGTGCTCATGCAGGTTGAGACGCCGACACGGTTTCGCTGTTCGGGTTGTTGGACTGGCGGAGCTGGCCCCGTCGCAGGCTCCACAGTCCGCGCGCCGAGAGGATGACGGAGAAGGGCGCGGTCACGCCGAGCGCGATGAGCGTCCAGACCCAGAAGAAGATTCCGCTGGAGTTGGCGACTCTACCGCCGACAAGTCCCGCTCCCCTCATGTGGGCAAGGGGCATAAGCGATCCAAGGAGCGACCCGAGGAGGATGATGACGTATCCCGACCGTCGTCCGGCGAGCACCAGCGTTCCGTACAGCAAAACGATCAGGATAAGCAACCCACTAATGTGCTTGAACCCGCCCGGCTCGAACCCTCGGACGATGTCATCTGACAGGTGAAACGTAAAGAAGAGGATCGAGAGCAGAGACGTGATGGTTAAAATAACGTTGTGTTTCACTTGTCCTCCTTATGCGAGCGATTGAATGAAATGCACATGGCGCACTACGCTTCGTCACTCCGCCCCGCACCGGACGTGTAGGAACGCTAGGTGTTGTTCTAGTACGATTAATTCTACGAAAAGGTTCAAGCGTGGAATTACACCATCCACCGGCTTACGAAACATTCCGACAATATTGTTAGCAAGGCTGCTGGATCGTCTCTAATTAACTTGGCACACTATAGGCACACAAAAACACTCAGGGGCTACCATGTGGTAGCCCCTGACTTATTGAAATGATTGATGGAGACGAGGGATCGATCCCTTTATCTCATGACGGCTATTCCTAGAGGTGAATCATGCGTAAGCAAAAAAAGTGGCTAAAGACGTGAAGCCAGAGAAGTCAAACGAACAACAAGCGTTAGACACGATAGCAGGTGAATAACGCGGCTGAAGGTGGGCAGCAGGTGAATGTCAACAAGAGAGACAGAGCGTAAGCGCCGCCGCCCGGTATCATCCGCCGCACCTTTAACCTCGCAGTAACTCAATTTTACGATGAGCGGCACGCTAACTCGCGGTCGGCTGCCGTTGTTAGTCAGTGCCCCCCTTAGCTGCATCTTTACGAGTGGCTTCTTGCAGCTTACGCAAGTCTATCGGTTCATTACTTACCTTCAATGTCTCCATCGTATTTAGCAGTAGTTGCTGTGACGCATGCTCCTCAATCGTATCTGTCACAACTCCGCCGAGCATCATCACATAATCGCCTTTTACTGAAGTCAGAGATACCTGTTTCTTTACATTGCTATGGGCGCTTTCAGGAACAGTAATTTGCCACGCTAGAGCATCCTTACCGTTGCTCAGCTTTTGCCATGCAGACTCTACTTTCAGTTTCTCCTTGTAGGCACTTTCCATGAAATTTACTTCCCAATCTCGATGAGCTTCAAGGATGGCTCTGTCGTTCATCTTCGCCCGCTTCGCGTCTTCTATGAAGTCCTTCACGGGTGCAGTCAAGATTTGAAGAAACATTCCGTCGACACTGAACTGTACACGCTCAGTCGATGCCTGGCGTACATTCTTACCTTTGATTTCTAAGGTGTAGTAGTTATTCGGAGCGTTCCATACAAGCAGGAAGCCATCTTTAGTTTTGATGGCACCACTGCCGTAATCCGCTTGCGGTTTGGCCTGAGTAACTGTGAGCGCAAGAAGGACAACCAAGTAGGTCGAGGTAAGCTTCTTGTAATTCATGTTCTGACTCCTTTTAAATACTTGAAGCTGGGTAATACCAGGCATCACCCGCGCCCCCGCGCAAGTTCCGTGAGAGGCGTGCTTCAGGGGCGTCGGGTGCATACCGTTGTTGGCTCGCGCTCTCCCAGTTGAAAGCACCCCCTCCGCCTTCCGCATCCGACCCGAAGTAAGCCTCCGCCCGGATGCCGGTCAGTTCCTCCTTCGTCGGGTCGATACTGGGGCGGGACTTCTTCTTGCGACTTGTTAACCCGCCGTCTCGCCAAGAGCTAATCGGCTTTGATGGCTTCAATGATCGAAACTATCGATTTGGTCGGGACAACGCGATTAAGCCGGAAGCCGGAAGCTGCAAGCAATTCACGAAATTCCGTTTCCGTGCGCTCGACGCCGCCCGGCGAAACGAGCATTTCCAGATCCAGAATCTTGCCGAAGTGCGGCTCATTTCCTTCGGGAATCACCATGTCAAGAATCAAAATCTTGCTGTGATTGGGCATCGAAGCGCGAATGTTTTTCATAATCATGATGCTCTGCTCGTCATACCAATCGTGAATGATATGCTTGAGCATATAAACGTCGGCTGTGACCGGAATGCTTTCAAAGAAATCACCGCGCACAAGCTCGACTCTGTCGGCAACGCCTTCTTTTTCGAGCAGATCAGGCGCGCCTTCGAGAACATAAGGCACGTCAAACAACACGCCTTTCATTTGCGGATAGCGGTTCAAAACCCCGGCGAGCAGATGCCCGTAGCCTCCGGCAACATCAGCCAGCACGCCGATACCGGAAAAATCATACGCCTCGATGATTGCTGGAATCGTCGTGCCGGAAAAGCTCTTCATGGCACGGTTGAAAATATCGCCGAGTTCGCGGTTGGTCTCGAAGAGATATGGAAAAGCGTCTTGCCCGTGAACGCGCTTCCAAGCCGGCTTGCTCGTCCGCACGCTATAAAGCATCTCCCCATAAACGCGCCAATGCGGCTCTTCCCCGATCCAAATTGCCGTATCACGCAGACTGTTCGGAGCGTCAGAGCGAAGCGTCTCCGAGACGGGCGTATTAGCAAAAACTTTCGGTTCAGTTTCCAGAAAAATACCGACCATCGCCAAGGTTCGCAAGACGCGGTAGAGCGAACGCTCGTCGGTTTCGCTAGCGATGGCAAGTTCCGCCACAGGTTTCGGATTATCCGCCAGCAAATCGGCTATGCCTAATTTTGCCGCGACGTAAGCCGCCTGTGAGATAAAGCACGCGCCGAGCGTCTGCATCATTTGCGCTTCAGGCAGGAGTGGTTCTTTCTTTTTTGTTGTTGCGTTCTCTTGGGTTGTCATAATTATATCCCTCCGTGGGCTTATCAAAGCGGGCTAACGCCTGAGCTAAGCCGCCGCCCGCGAGCAGCACACAACCTGAACTTTAGCGAAGAATTTGAGAGCTACGCTAGCGGGCAGTCAGCTTGCGCGAATTGTTAGGCGATGCCATCATCTTTAGGTCTCACTATTTATTATCCTCGCACCAAATAGCCTTCCACCTTATCCATGCTTGGTACGTACCGCCTCCTCGCTGCTTACATCTTGTGGCGCGGCTGATGGTCACATTTTCATAAATGCTAATCCTTAGACCAGTGCAGCCGCCATTAACGCTCATTTGATTGACAAGTCTCCCGCGCTCTTCAACAGGGATCACCTCATCAATAATTTGCTCGACCGACTCGGCCGCCATGACTTCAGGGACATCCGGCTTTGAGGCAGTTGTATTCTCTGGTTTGACGATAGCCTCGCAGGCGTAATTCTTCCATAAGGGAGCGGCTGCAAATTTGACGGACATGATAATACCCTGCCGCACCAAATAAGTATCAGCCTTAGGAGATTCGTACTTCCGGCGAAATTCAGTCCTTGTTTGCGCCGACACCGGCAGGGCTAACAAAAGTAGTGTCAGTGTTATCTTCATGATTTGCCCTTCAAGCTAATCGCCGGACGCTCCGCTTCAGCCGCCGCGCCGGGACATCGAAGGATAAAGGCAACGCTGATTCGCGCTCCGCCGCAATGAGTTGTTCGGCGACCCTTTCGATGTAACCACTAGACGCTGATTTTCATTTGCCCTCATCTTAAAGTCAACATCACTTCCGTTTGTAAGCAAAGCCGCCGAACGCCCCGGACTGTGCCTTTACCCGCTTCTCTTGTTCAGGCACTTATAGTCCACAGGCGCAAGCAAGCCGAAGTGCGCTTGAAAGCAGGCAGCCTGTAGCAAAACAACAATCTGGTATTCGCCACAGGCGACGGCACACCGCACAATTCCCGCAACCTCGCGCAACGGCATTTACTTTCTATTCTGGTGTTTTCCCGCCACTACGACCTAACCTAAGAACTTACAAGGCTATAAGATATCCATGCTTTGAAGGTTGGCACGTTATAGGCACACAAACAAGAAAGGGCAACCATATGGCCGCCCTTAACTTATTGAAATAATTGATGGAGCCGAGGGGGATCGAACCCCTGACCTCATGACTGCCAGTCATGCGCTCTCCCAGCTGAGCTACGGCCCCTTAGGTTGGGTTCATCTCATGTGAGACGAGTTGAAAGAGTAGCTTAGCGCATAAAAGTACGTCAAGCGGGCTTTCAGGCGCGGCGGCGGGCGGCGAAAAAGGCGATGAGCGCGCCTGCGAAGAGGAGTAATAGCCCGCTCGCGACCTGTCCTACGTGTGGTACTTCGTGGACGCTCGTTTCGGTGACGACGACGGCTGCGTGTGGTGCGAGAAAGGCGGCGCGGTAGGCGATGACGCCGCCCACCGCGCCCAAAATGATGCCGAGTATGACGAGTCCGGCGCGCACAGTCTCCGCTTAACGGCCTTTAAACTCCGGCTTGCGTTTCTCCAGGAACGCTTGCACGCCTTCGTCCTTATCTGCGCTCGAAAAACAGAGGGCGAAGAGATCGATCTCGCGGCGCAGGCCTTCGTCGAGCGACGAGCGCGCGGCCGTTTTGACGGCCTCTTTCGCCAGTCGTAGCGCAATAGGGCTTTTCTCGGCGATGCGGTTGGCTAGTTCCATCGTCTTGGCGGCCAGATCTTCGTGCGGCACGACCATGTTGACGAGACCGATGGCGTGCGCCACCTGCGCGTTGATGATCTCGCCGGTCAGGATCAACTCCATTGCTTTGCCTTCGCCGACGAGATGCGTGAGGCGCTGCGTGCCGCCGCCGCCGGGAATGATGCCGAGATTAATTTCGGGTTGACCGAACGAGGCGCGTTCGCTGGCGATGCGCAGGTCGCAGGCCATGGCGAGTTCGCAACCGCCGCCGAGGCAGTAGCCGTTGACCATCGCAATAACGGGTTTGGGGAAGCTGTCAATGGCGGTGAAGAGGGAGCGGCCGGTCATCACGTCGCGCTGCGTGACGGCGGTGCGCCCGGCAAACTCGGCTATGTCCGCGCCCGCGATGAACGCCTTGTCGCCCGCGCCCGTGATGACGACGACGCGCACGTTCTCATCTGCGCGCAGTTCTTCGAGCGCCGCCGCGCCCTCTTCGCGCGTCTTGATGTTCAGGGCATTGCGTTTGTCGGGCCGGTTGATCGTGATCGTGGCGACGCGGTCGCGCTGTTCAACCAGTAGAGTCTCGTAGGTCTGCGGCATAGCTCTCCTCAAAAATAGTTTGACAGGTGTTTGATGACAAAAGCGCACACGGATTCTAGCGCGTCACCTGTCACCTGTCACACGATGCGGGACTCAACCTGTCTGTTATTCGTTTTCAGGCGCGGCGGCCTGTTCGTCTGCGACCCAGGCGACGAACAGACGCAGCCAGTTCTCGGTTGGTTCAAGGATGGCGACGCCGATGCGCGCCGTGCCGTAGATGGCGGAGGCGATGCGGACGACGCGGGCGGTGGCTTCGATGGGTGCGCCGTCGGGCTTGTGGGCGCGCAGGTAGAGTTGGTCGCCGCGCGTGACCTTCTGGTTGAGATGAAAGAGCGCGCCGGTAGTTGAGATGTCGTCCGTCTCGGTCGGCTCACTCCACGCCGCGCCGTCCTCGGCCCGCCCCGACACGACGATGGGCAGGCGCAGCGCCATGCGCAGCGCAAACCGTCTCTCTTCCTGATTGGGCGTGCTCATGTCAGACGGCAGTCAGCAACAGGTCGCGGGCCGAGAGCCGGCAGCGCGTCGATTCCGGCCTGCGCCGGCCCCAGCTACCTTTTGCTGTCTGTCTGTTCGTCGCTCCAATTATAGAATCCCTCGCCGCTCTTTTTGCCCAACTTCCCTGCGGCCACCATGCGCCGCAGTATCTCCGGTGGGCGGAAGGTCTCTGTGCCGAGCGCCTCGTGCAGATATTCGGCAATGTGCAGACGTATGTCGAGGCCGACGAGATCGGTCAGACGTAGCGGCCCCATCGGGTGATTGTAGCCCAACTCCATCGCCGTATCTATATCTTTCGCGCTCGCCACGCCCTGTTCCAGCATCCGCATCGCTTCCAACCCGAGCGCCACGCCGAGCCGGCTCGACGCGAAACCGGGCACGTCGCGCACCGTGATCGGCTCTTTGCGCAGCTTAACGCCGACCGCGCGCACCGCCGCGACCGTCTCCGCGCTCGTCTGTGCGCCGACGACGATCTCCAACAGCCGCATGATGTGGACGGGGTTGAAGAAGTGCATGCCGACGACGCGCTCGGGGTTTTTGGCCGGGCGGGCGATCTCCGTGATCGAGAGCGACGAGGTGTTGGTGGCAAAGATAAAGGGGCGCGCACACGTCGCTTCAACGGCGCGCAACGTCTCGTGCTTCAAGGCCATCTGTTCGGGCACGGCTTCGATAAAGAGGTCTGCGTCGCGGGCTTCCGTTAAGTTCGTCGCGCCGCGGATGCGTTGCAGCGTCAGGTCGCGGTCGGCCTCGGTGAGCTTGGCGAGTTGGATGCCTTTGGCGAGGTTGCGCTCGATGGCGGCGATGCCGCGCGCGAGCAGTTCGCGCGTCACGTCGCGCAGGACGACCCGGAAGCCGGCCTGCGCCGCCACCTGAGCAATGCCATGCCCCATCGTGCCCGCGCCGAGCACGGCGATGAGTTCGATCTTGGCTGTGGTGTGTGTACCCGGTGTGCTCAACAGAGTCCCCGCGCGGTGTGAGTGAACGAGGGCCTTGAGGCGTCCGCCACGTACGCCGCGCGTCTCATGTGGTCTGCGGTTCGACTACCCTAGAGCGGCAGAGTTATACTACACACGCCAGCGAAAGGCTACATGCGCGGCGCACGGCGGAACTCGGCCGGGGCGCTGCCGACCTGCGAAGGAGTGCGAAGCGAAAGCGTAATGAGCAAAGAGCAACTGCACAGAAACGTCGTGATCATCGGCTCAGGGCCGGCGGGGCTGACCGCCGCCATCTACGCGGCCCGCGCCGATCTCAAACCGCTCGTCATCGAAGGCCCGCAGCCCGGCGGGCAACTCACCATCACGACCGACGTGGAGAACTATCCCGGCTTCGCCGAAGGCATTCAAGGCCCGGAGCTAATGGAACAGTTTCGCGCGCAGGCCGCGCGCTTCGGCACAGAATTTTTGACCGCCTGGATCGATAAAGTTGATCTCGCGCGCCGCCCGTTCACAGTGCATACGGAAGATCACGAGATCAAAGCGGAAACTTTGATCATCGCGTCGGGCGCGTCCGCCAAATGGCTCGGCGTGCCGGGCGAAGCGCCCGCGCCGCACGGGCTTGGCGGTTTGGGGGTCTCGGCGTGCGCCACCTGCGACGGCTTCTTCTTCAAAGGCAAAAAGCTCGTCGTCATCGGCGGCGGCGACACCGCGATGGAAGAGGCGACGTTTTTGACGCGCTACGCTTCGAGCGTCACCGTCATACACCGCCGCGACCACCTGCGCGCGTCAAAGATCATGCAGGACAAGGCGTTCAAAAATGAGAAGATCGATTTCATCTGGAACACCGAAGTCATAGAGATGCTGGGCACGCCGGAGACGGGCGTGACGGGCGTGCGCCTGCAAGACACGGTGACGAAAGAGGAGCGCACGTTCGCCTGTGAAGGCGTCTTCGTCGCCATCGGGCACAAACCGAACACGGACATGTTTCGCGGCTGGTTGGAGATGGACGAGGTCGGTTATCTGAAAACTTCGGGGCACTCCATGGCCACGAACATCCCCGGCGTCTTCGCCTGCGGCGACGCGCAGGACAACTTCTACCGGCAAGCCATCACCGCCGCCGGCACAGGCTGCATGGCGGCGATTGACGCCGAACGCTATCTCGATCACCTGCCCGTGCCCACGCCGACCGGCGAAGAGATCACCATCGAAGGCGAGCGCGTCACGGCCGATCACGAACTCGTTATCATGCCCGATGGCGAAGTCATCCCCAACAAGACGGAAGAGAGCATCGCGGCGGGCGATTAAAGGGGCGCAGAAATCAAGGACGGCAAAGATGAAGGCGCGGCTTGTTGGCCGCGCCTTTTCTTCATCTCCTATTGCTCAAACGCGCAACCTTAAGCCTTGACCATCAGCCGCGCGAGATAGCGCCCGTTCTCCTCCTGCGTGATGATCTCGCACGTCCAGCCTGCGGCTTGCGCGTGCGCGGCGAGCGTGTCCGCATCCACGTAAAGCTGCGTGAACGGTGTGCCACGTCGCCCCTTGTATTCCAACTGCAACTCCGCTTCGCCGAAGTAGCGGCCGGCGCGCTCTGCCGCCGTGATCATCGCCGCCGATTGCGCGCGGCCCGTGCGGCGCAGGTCGGCCGAGTCAACGAGGAACTGCCCGCCGGGCTTGAGCAGACGGCGCAACGACCGGAGAAACGGTTGCAGCCCCGCGAGGTCTGGCACAATGGCCAGCCCATTCATCAGGCTGAGCAGCGTGTCGAACGGCGCGGCCGCGAAGGTGTGTATGTCGGCTTCTAATGCTTCGCGGACGCCACGCTCGCGCATCACCGTGACGCACTCCGGCAGAAAGTCGAGCGCCACGACCGCAAGACCACGCGCCTGCAAGGCGAGGGCGTGACTGCCCGCGCCCGCACCGATGTCGAGCACGCGCCCGCGACATAGCTCAAGCGCCTGTTGTTCGAGCGGGAACTGAGCGGGCGCGCGGAAGAAGAGGCCGACCGGCACGTCCGTCTTTAGCCCGCCCGCGCTATGCACGGTAATGATCGCCGACGTGTCGCCGCGCAGATAGTCGAGCAGCGATTGTCCGTGTGGATTGTAATGTGCTGTGTCTGTCACTTGTTTGTCTCCTGAATTTAGTGGGGCGGCGCACGTGTGCAGCCGATGCACGAAGCGCGCGCGAAACCCGTTGGCTGTGATTGAGCTTGTGAGACGGTGAGAATTTGAGCCGGCGCGGGGCGCGCCGAGACGCACGGGCGGCTGTGCGCTTTGCGTGGGCGCAAGGCGCAGCTTTAGCCTGAAGCGTGCCTGTTGGGCTGGCACGCGCGTCGGCCGACTCAAAATTAGGAGACAACCATAGGCGACTCAAGGAGCGCAACGAGTGCGCTTTCCGTCGAGGGCGATAATCTTGCGCGGGCGTGCGTTTTGTCAAGCGGCATAAGTCGGACGTGTCGAGCGTCCTTCGTGCCGCCGGTTTCAACAACTGTAGCACTTCGTCAGGGGCCAGACCTCTTTGAGCGAGAGCTTGGGGCGGCGACAGAGAAAGATGGGCAGGTTGTTTTCGTAGGGCAGCACGTAGGGGTGCGTGAAGGTGGCGACCTGCTCAACCTCGTCGAAAGTCTTCTGCACGTCCTTCAATTTTTCACCGACGGTCAGGACGCATGCGCCCGTGTAGTCGCGCGGGCCCCAGAGCCAGTAGTTCTGATGTTTGCCGATGACCGGCGGGAGACCGTAGCGCGGGCCGAAGAAATCAAGCGCGCCGGCCTCGCCGTAGTTGCGCGCGAAGATGGCGCAGCGTGCCTGTTCGTCCGGCGGCAGCTTGTGGTAAGCGGCGGCGACCGTCGCGGTCAACTCCTCCCAACCGAACATGTCCGCGTAGTGCTGCGGCAGCGCGCCGAATGTCAGCTTCTCCGTCCTGACTCCTTCGACGCCGAGCGTGCGTGCGTAAGTTCTGTACGTCTCGACCGGCAGCACGGGCAGCATCAGCGGCGCGGTGACAAGGCCGCCGGCCAGCATAACGGCCACCGTGACGGGTTTGAGCCAAGGCCGGCGCAGCCGCACGAGCGCGCTCTCCCACGCGACCGCGCCGCCGGCAAAAAGCATCGGGTACGCGGGCGCGAGGTAATAGATTTTGCCCTTAAGGACGACGAAGAGGACGAAGAGGATGAGATAGGTGTAGGCGAGCGCGCGATAGGGGCGACCGGCGCGCGTGCAGAGGTAGAAGTAGAGGCCGCCGAGGCAGAGGGGCAGCGCGAGCGGGTGCATGAGTTGCAGTTGACCCGTGAAGAAACCGAAGGGCGAGAGCGGCAGGTTTTGATTGACGGCAGCGTTGCGCAGCACTTCGACCGTCGCCCAGTCGTGCCGCATCTCCCAGACGACGTTCGGCAAAAAGATGAGGGCGGCCGTCAGCCCGCCGAGCCAGAGCCACTTGCTCAACAGATACTTGCGCGCAGGCGTGAGCAGCAGCCCCATGACGAGGCTGAAGCCGAAGGTCAGCATCGAATGTTTGTTCATCAGGCCGACGCCGGCCACGACGCCGAACCAGAGCCAGAGGCGCGGGCGGTCGTACTTGATGACGAGCACGACGAGATACGCACAGACCGTCCAAAAGAGCGGCTCGAAGGCGTTCATCGTCAGGATGGTGTGGAGATAGAGATAGACCGGCGCGATGATGATGGCGAGCGCCGTGAGCAGAAGCGCGAAACGCCGCCCGCCGAGTTCGCGCACGATAAGACCGGCGACAAAGACGAGCAGCGCACCCGCAAGGGCCGCAGACAGGCGCAGGGCAAAGAGCGAATCGCCGAGCAGCACCTCGGTCGTGCGCGCAACAAGCGCGATGAGCGGCGGTTGATCGGCGTAGCCCCACGCGAGGTGTCGGCCGCAGGCGATGTAGTAAAGCTCGTCGCGGAAATAGCCGTATTGCCGGTTGGTCAGCAGATGCACGCCGAGTTTGGCGAGCGCGAGGTAGACGACGACGGCCCGGTCGCCGGTTAAAGATGCGCGGTTAAGTAAGCGGCTCATCGCTGATCTAGACGTGCGCCGGGGCGCGAGCGTTTCAGAGCAGCACGATGGAATCGTCGCGGGTGCGCGCGGGCGCTTGGCGCGTGTGCGGGCGGAGGTGGTGCGGGCATACGTCGCAGTAGTCGCCGAGCCGGGCTTTACGGTCGGCGCAGTCGTTACAGCCGAGCGTCTCGCCAAGTTCGCGGAGCAGGTCGAGCAGCGGGAGCAGACGCCGCCCGCGCTCCGTCAGCGCGTATTCGACGTGCGGCGGACTGCCGCCGAGGTTGCGCCGTTCGACGAGCGCATCGTGTTCCATCTCGCGCAGACGTTCGACGAGCGTGCGACTGCTGATCGGATGAAGCGCGGCGAGCAGTTCGGTGGTGCGACGCGGCGCATGGGCCAGATCGCGCACCACGAGCAGCGTCCACTTGTCGCCCACGATCTGCAACAAGCCCGCTACGGGGCAGCCGTCGCCTCTGCGTCGTCGCATCGCTAATCGTCTCTCGTTCGTTGGCTGTGGCGGCGCACACGCGCAAGTTGTTGCGCTGGCGCAACCGTCCATGTCTTGGGCGCAGAGCTTAACACAAAAGCCGGGGGCGCGTTCTGCCGGAATGCGCCGGACGCGGGCGGCGCAATGGTCAGGCAGCGCGTGACAGCGCGAGCCGGCCGGTTGCGCTTAGACGTTGGGCGCGTGCGCGTTTGCCTCGCGGTAGTCGCCGGCGATAACGATGGTGAGTTGTTCGGGTCGGAAGTATTTGCGGATGGCGGCGTTGACTTCGGCGCGCGTGACGGCTTCGATGAGTTGCGGGTAGCGATCAACGTAGTCTGTGCCGAGTTGGTAGAACTCTGCGTTCCACAGGGCCGCCGCCAGCCCTGCGTTCGTCGAGAGCGCAACCTTGAACGCGCCGATGGCGGCCGATTTCTCGTCCGCCAACTCGTCCTCGCGGATGCCGTCGGCCACGTAATCGCGCAGCACTTGCAAGGCTGAATTGATCGCCTGTTCCACGTTCTGCGGATTGACCGAGACGGTGATGTACCACGGCCCCGCCGCCAGACTTGGTGCGCGGAAGCGCGAGCCGATGCCGTAGGTCAGCCCCTCGCGGTCGCGCACCTGAAGACCCAGCCGCGACGAGAGCGTGCTTTCGCCGAGCGCGCTGTTGGCAAGGAGCGCGGCGTAATAATCGGCGGCGTCGCGCCGGAGCGGGGCAGCCGAGCCGAGCAGTATGTCCACGTTCGCCTTGTCGGCGAGCAACACAATCTCGCGCCGCGTCGCGGCCGCTTGCGCCGGATCGGTCACAGCAACGTCCACACGCTCAGGCCCGGCGAACGCGCCGAATGCCGCGCCAAAAACCTCTGTCGCCGCCGCGACCTCGACCGCGCCCGCGGCGGCGACGATGAGCGAGCGCCCGCCGTAACGTTCTTCGTAGAAGCGGCGCACGTCCGTCGTCGTGATGGCGTTGATGCTGTTGATGAGCGCGTCGCCCGCGTGCTGGTAGAAGGGATTCGCGGGGTCGAAGATGAGTTGCGTCAGCCGTTCGTAGGCGCGCGTGCGCGTGTTGGCCTGTTGCTCGAGGATGGCGGCGATGGTCTGCTGCTTCAACTTCGCCAACTCGTCTGCGGGAAACGAAGGCTCACGCAACTCTTCGGCCAGTGTCGCCACGAGCAACGGCATGTCTTTGGCGAGCGCGCGCCCGACGATGTTGAGGGCGAACGGATCGGTCTCGAAATCGAGTTCCGCGCCGACCGCTTCCAGATCGCCCGCGAGTTGCAGCTTGGTGCGCCGCCGCGTGCCGCGCGCCAGCATGTCGGCGGTGAGACGCGCGAGACCGGGCTGCGCCGGCGGCTCGAAATATGAGCCGGCGCGCAGCGAGGCGCGCAGGGCGAGCGTCGGCGTCGCGTGATTTTCCAAGACAAGGAGCGTCGCGCCCGTGTCGAGCGAGGTGCGTGCGATGCGCGCGGCGAAGTGCGACTGGCCGACGCTTGCGCTCGTGTTCGGCTCGGCCGCAGCCGATGATTTATCGCCGCGCTCAAGTCCTGCTGTTTGCACCGCGAGGGGCGCGCTCTGGTCTTGCATGTTCATCAGCCGTTCGCTTGCTCCGTCTCGTCGTCGCGCTCCGGCTGCTTCGGCATGAAGTAGCCGACGGTGCGGTTGTCTTCGTGGAAATACCTGCGCGCGACGCGTTGCACGTCCGCCCCGCTGACGCGCGCGATGTTGGCCGCGTAGTCCTTATAGAAGCGCCAGTCGGCCACCGCTTCGGCTTCGGACATCTGCATGGCGACGCTCGCCGTGCCGTCCCGATTGTAAGCCACCTGCGCGAGAATCTGCTGCTTCGCCTTTTCGACTTCAGATGCAGGCAGACCTGCTTCCGCCACGCCGCGCAACTCGCGCAGGATCACCTGCTCGACCGCGCGCGGCTCAACGTCCGGCTTGACCGTCGCATAGACGTTGAAGAGGCCGGGGTCGCGGAACTGATCGCAGTTGCTCGTGACGCTGACGGCGAGTTGCTGTTCGACGAGCGCTTGATAGAGCCGGCTGGTCAGCCCGTGCGCGAGCGCGGCCGACAAAACGACGAGCGCATAGATGTCGTTCTCGACGGGCGGCGCGGCGGCGCGCGCGGCCAGTGCCTCGTTCGACAGGACGTTCATCTGTCCCAACACGGCCGGCGTGTGATAAGCGATCTGGACGTGCGCCAACTCGCCCGCGCGGCGCAGCACAATACGCCGCTCGCCCTCCTGCGGCGGCTCGTCCGTATAGACTTCCGGAATAGGCTCGCGCGTCGCCGGGTGCGCGCCGAAATGCTGCTCGATGAGCCTGAGCGCCTCGCCGGGATTGAAGTCGCCGACGAGGATGGCGGTCGCGTTGTTCGGGTGATAGAAGGTGTCGTAGAAGGCTTTGAGCCGCGCGGTCGGGACGTTTTCTACGTCCGCGCGCCAGCCAATGGTCGGGTGATGATAAGGATGCTCACGAAAAGCCGTGGCATAGACGGCTTCGTCCAAGACCATCATCGGCTCGTTCTGCCCGCGCTCAAGCTCGTTGCGCACGACGGTCATCTCGGATTGCCGGTCGGCGTCGGCGATGAACGAATTACGCATGCGGTCGGCTTCGAGTTGGATGGCGAGCGCGAGTTGATCGCTCGGCACGGTCTCGAAATAGTTGGTGCGGTCGTACCACGTCGTGGCGTTGAAGTCCGCACCGATCTTTTGCAAGGTCGCGGCGATCTGCGTGTTCCTGTCCTTGTTGAAAGTGGGCGTGCCCTTGAACAACATGTGTTCGAGCAGGTGCGTCGCGCCCGTATAGCCGACGGCTTCGTTGCGCGAGCCGACCTTGTAGAGCACGAGGAACGTGACGACTGGCGCGACGCGGTTCTCGCACAGCAGGACTTTCAGTCCGTTCGGCAGGCGATACTCGCGTATCCCGTCGCTCTCGTTGACGAACTCGACGCTCAAGGGCAATTGTTCAGTCTGCAAGCTAACCATATCTTCATCTGTCGTCGCTGCGGCCGGCGCGCCGAAATGGCTGCGCGCCTTATTCGTGCCCGCTCACTTCGAGCATCAGGCACACGAAGTCGCCGTTGTCGCGCAGACGTTAACCGTATAGCTGGCCCGGGGCCGGATCTGACGGCGGCGGCGGGACAACTGGACTGCTACTGCAAAGGGGGCTTGGGGACGGCGGCCATGCTAACAAATAAACGGGTTGAGAGTGAAATAAAGAGGCGGGCTGCCAGCGCAACCACCAGCGCCGCCGCGCTGGCGCACGGCTTCACGCTTGCGCGGGCCATGCCTCACTTTCTGCTTTGCATTGCAAAGTGCTTGACAGTATTTCCGCACGGGTGTATTGTGCGCGCATGGCTGTTGTGCGCCTGCCGCGCGAGGAATCAACCGCAGATCAAGAGCCGCCCGCCCTGCATGCGCGGGCAATGGACAACCTGCGCTTCATCCGCGAGACGATGGAGAGCGCGGCGTCCTTTACGGCCGTGTCGGGCTGGGGCCAGTGCGCCATCGGGCTGACGGCGCTCGCCGCCGCTTACGCCGCCGCGCGCAAGAGTTGGCCCAACCACATGGTGACGGGCGCGTGGATCAAAATCTGGCTCGGCGCGGCGCTCGCTTCGCTCCTGATCTCCGGCGGGACAATGTGGTTAAAGGCGCGCGCGCGGGCCGTGCCGCTAATGGCGCGCCCGGGTCGCAAACTCATGCTCAACTTCGCCCCGCCCGCCGTCGTCGGCGCGTTGCTAACGCTCGCACTCTATCGCGCCGGGCTGACGCAACTGATCCCCGCCACGTGGTTGCTGCTCTACGGCGCGGGCGTCGTCACGGGCGGCGCGTTCTCCGTCCAGATCGTGCCGGTGATGGGCTTGTGCTTCATGCTCGTCGGCGCAATCGCGCTCATTAGCCCGGTCAGTTGGACGAACGGCTTGATGGCGGCGGGCTTCGGCGGGCTGCACGTCATCTTCGGCGTTATGATTGCAAGGAGGCACGGTGGCTAAACAGAACGCGCTCAAGCAGAGCACGCCGCCGAAAGGCGACGCGCGACCGGAGGGCTTGCGCACGGTGCGCGGTCAGGCTGCGACTGCGGCGGACACACACGGGGCGACGGCAGCGCTCGACCGCTTGATCCATGAGCGGCTGCGGCTCGGCATCGTCAGCGCGCTCGCCGTCAACCGTTCGCTCACGTTCAACGAATTGAAAGAACTACTCAAGACCTCGGACGGCAACCTGAGCGTCCACGCGCGCAAACTGGAAGAGGCCGAGTACATCACCTGCGAGAAATACTTCGACGGGCGCACGCCCAAGACCGAATACCAACTCTCGCCGACGGGCCGGCGCGCGCTCGAACGCTATCTCAACCACATGGAGGCGCTCATCCGCGCGACGCGTGAAGGCTAAACGCTACGCGCCGGCAAAATTTTTTGCGTGCTCGCTTTATGCTGCAAAGGTCTTTATTACAATCGGCAAAACCGCACTTGCACATCGCCCGCAGCAGGGCCGGCAAGGGACGTTGGGCGAGGATGCGCTTGGGCGCGCACGGGCCGGTCATCGGGCGGGCGCACAGTCCGTGCGGCGCTTAGCCGAAGGAGGTGTTTAAGTCATGGCTCACGTTATTAGATTCGTGCAGAGGCGGACGCGCCTGTTCGCGTCGGTCGGGACGGCGCTGCTTATGCCGCCGCTCATCTGTTGGCTGGCGCTCGTGCTGCTGCTGGCGGGCGTGCATGGGCCGGGCGCATTGCTGCATGGCATAGAGACGCACGGCGGGCAGACGGTTGAAGTGGCGATCCTGCTCGTCTGCCCGCTGCTCGCGGTGGCGGCCGGATTCACGGCTATCAGGCGTGTGCCGCGCGGACGCAAGGGCGCGGAATTGTGGTGCTGGACGATCATCGGCGTCGGGCTGGTCTGTGCCGTGTGCGCGGCGCTCGCGTCGCTGAGGCCGGCCTAAAAAAGTTTGCTCGCATGAGGCGAGCGAGGAGAAGGTTATGAACACAAACGTCAATCTGGAAGCGGCCGTGGGCGTGCTCGGTTTGCTGGGCGCTGGCTGCCTGTTGTTTGCCGCCGTGCTGGTCGTGCTGTTTTTGCTTGTGCGTGGGCGGCGCGCGGCCGCGGGCAACGTACTGCTCGGCGCGCTCGGCCTCGTCATCGCCTACGCGGGCTTGCTCGTCGTCTTCTCGGTCGCCAGTGCGGAGCGGGTGCTGGCGCGCGGCGCGGAGAAACATTTCTGCGAGATTGATTGTCACCTCGCCTACTCGGTCGGTGATGTGCGCCAGACGAAGACGCTGGGGCCGGCAGCGCAGCCTACAACGGCGCAAGGCGTCTTCTACGTCGTGACCGTCAAGACGCGTTTTGACGAGCAGACCATCGCGCCAACGCGCGGTCAGCAGACGCTCACGCCGAACAGTCGTGTCGTGACGGTGCTCGACGAGCAGGGGCGTGAGTACGCGGTCGCGCCCGCCGGGCAGCGCGCGTTGGAGTTGACGGAAGGGACGGGGCTGCCGTTTACGACGCCGCTCCGGCCCGGCGAGTCTTACACGACCGAGTTGGTCTTCGATCTGCCGGCGGACGTGCGTGCGCCGCGCCTGCTCATGCGCGAGGGCGAGACGGTCACACATTTCATCATCGGGCACGAGAACAGCCCACTGCACAAGAAGACGGCGTTTGCGCTGCCCGCGCCCGGTGCGACGGAGCCGCAGCGCGCCGCTAACTGAAAGTGCGGCCCGTGCGCGCGATGGCTGATGAAAATGAAACTCGGCGGCGGTGTGTGCGTGCTGTTTGGTACGGGAGGCGAAGATGAATGAGCGGACGAGACAAGGCTTGCACATTATCTTGGCAGCGCTCCTGCTCGGCGTGTTGGGCGATGCGCTGCTGCGCGCGACGCCGTGGGGCTTGAACTTCTTCCTGTGGACGTGCGCAGGGCTGTGCGCTACGGTCGCGCTGCTTGAGCATGGGCGGCGCGTGACAGCCTTAAAGAGCGACGGCGGGTGGTTGCTCTTGGCCGTCATCGTCTTCTCGGCCGCGTTCGCGTGGCGCGATTCGGCGACGCTCAAGTGGCTCGACGCGTCGGCGGTGGCGTGCTGCTTCGCTTTGCTGGCTTGGCGCGCGAGCGGTGCGCGGCTGCGGTGCGCGGGTCTCGCCGGGTACGCGCGTGGCATCGGCTTGGCGGGCTTGCACGCGCTCGGCGGCATCGTGCCGCTCGTCTGCGCGGACGTGAAGTGGCGCACGATTCCGCGCAACGGCGTCACGCGCCACGCGTTGGCGGTGCTGCGCGGCATGCTCATCGCCGTGCCGATCATGCTCGTCTTCGGCGGGCTGTTCATGGCGGCCGATGCCATCTTCGCCGGTCTCATCAACCGCACTTTCCAGTTCGATGAGGAATCTCTCATCTCGCACGGTCTGCTCGCCAGCGTCTTCAGTTGGCTCACCGCCGGATACTTTCGCGGCCTGCTGTTCGCCGGAGCGCCCGACGCGGCCGCAACGGCCACGCTGTCTTACGGCCAAGTGCCCGCGACGCCTACGCCGGGCGTTGACCTGACGACGGGCCCACGCACGCCGCCCGCGTCCGTCACCTCAGCGCCGAACGGCATGCCGGAGCACGCCCGCCGCGTCGAGAGTTGGCGGCGCGAGGACGCACCGGAGCGGAGCGACGACACGGGCGCGCAGCCTGAATCCGTCGAGAGCGCGCAGACGGAACGTGCCGCCGCCGAGCAGACGCAAACTGCGCCGGCCGGCAGCGCAGCGACGGGCGGCGATAAAACGGACGGCGCTTTGCCCCCGCCGTTCGTTGCGCCGTCCGCGCCGCGTTTCACGTTGGGCGCGGTCGAGGTCGGCGTGGTACTCGGTCTGCTTAATGCGCTGTTTCTCGCTTTCGTCTGCGTGCAGGTGCGTTACCTGTTCGGCGGCGGGGCGTGGGTCGTGGCGACAAGCGGGTTGACTTATGCCGAGTATGCGCGGCGCGGCTTCTTCGAGCTATGTTGGGCGACGGCGCTGGCGCTGCCGCTGCTGCTCGCGCTCCACTGGCTGCTGCGCGCGGACGACAAACTGGCCGGGCGTCTCTTTCGCGTGCTTGCGCTCGCGCAACTCGCGTTGCTGTTCGTCGTCATCGCCTCGGCGATCACGCGCATGCGCCTCTATCAAAGCGAGTACGGGCTGACCGAGTTGCGGCTCTACACGACGGCCTTCATGGGTTGGCTCGCGCTCGTCTTCGTCTGGTTCGCGGCGACCGTCCTGCGCGGCGCACGCGCACGCTTCGCGTGCGCCGCGCTCGTCGCCGCCGGCTTCGTCATCGCCGCGCTCCACATCGTCAACCCCGACGCGACCATCGTCCGCACTAACGTCGCGCAGGCACGCAGGGGGCACGCCTTTGACGCCGCTTACGCCACGACGCTCAGCGCCGACGCCACACCGGCGCTCGTCCAAGCGCTGCCTGCGCTCGCGCAGACCGAACGCTGTCTCGCCGCGCGTGAACTGCTCGCGCAATGGTCGGCGCAGCGCAAGACCGGCTGGCGCTCCTGGAGCGTGGCGCGCAGCGACGCGTGGCGCGCGGTCACCGCCAACGAGCCAGCCCTGCGCGCATGGGCCTGTGCGCTGCAAGTTGAAACGCAACTGCCGGTCGCAGACACGGGCTCATCAGCGCCCGCATCAAGCAGCGCGACCGGCGGCACGTTGCTGGTCGCGCCGCCGGTCGCACCGGCTGTAGCGCCGCCTGTTGCGCCGCTGCACGCTGCGCCGCCGGCCGGCGCACGGCAAGGGGCGGCGAAAGGGCGTGTGCGATGGTGAGAGCAGATGAAAACTTCGATGTCGTCGTCGTCGGCGCGGGCCTCGGCGGCTTGCAGTGCGCGCGCCTTTTAGGGCGTGCGGGCTTACGCGTCCTGCTCGCGGATCGCAAGCGCGCGCTTGACGAGGGCGTACACACGACGGGCATCTTCGTGCGGCGCACGCTCGAAGATTTCGACCTGCCGGCGGATTGTCTCGGCCCGGTCGTGCGCGGCGTCACGCTCTACTCGCCCGCGCGCCGCACGCTCGCGCTCGACAGTGAGCATGACGAGTTTCGCGTCGGGCGCATGGGCCGGCTGTACCTGCGTTTTTTGGCCGACTGTTTGAGCGCGGGCGTCGTGTGGTGGCCGGAGACGCGCTACGCCGGTTGCGAAGTGGGCGGCGCGGGCGTGACGGTGCGGCTTGAAGTCGGGGGGCGCGTGCAGAGAGTGTCGGCGCGGTTTCTGGTCGGCGCGGACGGCGCACAATCCCGCGTCGCACGCGACCTCAACCTCGATGCAAACCGCGAGTGGATCGTCGGCGTCGAAGACGTTTACACGGACGTGCCGCACGCGGGCGAACCGCGCTTCCATTGCTTTCTCGATCCGAAACTCGCGCCCGGCTATCTCGCCTGGGTCGTACACGACGGTGCGGAGACGCACGTCGGCGTCGGCGGCTACAGTGCGCGCTTCGAGCCACGCGCGGCGCTCGCGGAGTTTCAACGCAGCCTCGCAGGGCTGTTCGCTTTGGCCGCAGGGCGACGCGTGGAACGACGCGGCGGCCGTATTCCCGTCGGCGGCGTGCTGCGGCGGCTCAAGTGTCCGCACGGTCTGCTGGTCGGCGACGCGGCCGGCGCGGTTTCGCCTTTGACGGCGGGCGGACTTGATCCGTGCATGCGTCTATCGAGCCTCGCGGCGCAGGTGATCGAAAATTATTTAACGAGTGGCGACGCGGCGGCGCTCGACGCTTATTCAGGGGCACGCTTCCGCGCACGTTTCGCTTCGCGTCTGTGGCTGCGCCGATTGCACGCGCGGCTCAACCACCCGGCGCTCGTGGAACTCGCGTGCGCCGCGATGCGCACGCCGCCGCTACGAGGCTTCGCCCCGCACGTCTTCTTCGGGCGCGGCTCGTTCCCCGATGTCGAAGTCGCACGGCCTGTGCCCGAACAGTTATGCGGTTGATTGAACGGCGAGCGTGTGCGCGTTGCGTTGCGGCGCAACAGTAACAAGGAGAAAAAGCGATGACTGAGCTTAGCATCAATCACGCGGAGCAGTTGCGCAACGCCGCCCGCCGGCGCGGCTTCTGGCGGCGACAGTTTGCGGACACGGAGACGACCCCGCAGTTAATCTGCGACGCTACGTTCGGCGTCGTCGTGCCGTTGCTGTGCCTGATCTTCGACCCCATCGTCTTCCGGCGTGCCCTCATGGGCGAGTCGCCGCTCTTGGCGAACTATCGCCTCTTCGCCTACGCGGTCATCTTCATCGAGATCACGGCCTTGCTCGCGTGGCACGTGCGCGTGCGCGAGGCCCGGCAGGCGCGCATACTCGGCGGCATCATGCTGGCGGGCGGCATCTTCGCGCTCGTCGTCGGATTGGTCATCCTGCCCTTTAGCCTGATCGGACTAGTGTTCTACGGCATAGGTATCTTCGGCTTCGCGCCGTTCATAACCGCAGTCCTCTACCTGCGCAACGGTCGCCGTGCGCTGCGCTACGCGCGGGCGCAAGCACCGCCGCCCGGTCGGCGCGTCGCACCCGTGCTGCTGAGTGCATTGTTGACCATCGTGCTGCCGGCGCTGGCGCAGTGGCGTGTGACGCACATGAGGGCGCAGGCGCTCAGTGCGTTGGTCGAAGGCGATACGACGCAAGCGGCAATGGCCGTGAACCGGCTCAAGTACATTCACTGGCTCGCGCTCGACGAAGGCTACGGGCCACTCTTGTTGGCTTACCGCCGGAACAGCGACGCCGCGCAGAGGGCCCGCATCGCCAGCGCATACAAGCAACTGACCGGCGCAGAGATCGTAGCGCGGGGCAACTGGCTGGACGATTAGGCGACCAGTCCTCGCAAGGCCAGCCGCCCGCAACCGACTCCGTGCCCGCGCGAGTGGCGCGTGGGCGCTTTGATCGTCTAAGATGCGCGCCAATCGAAACAGCACTGAGGCAAAGGTTGGCGAACTCGTTGGCGTGATAAGCCGGGAGGATTTGCGATGCGGCGGATTGAGCAGGCGGGCGGCAGACGACGCGCGGTCGTCTGCCTGTTAATTGCGGCGCTCATAGCGCAACTGGCATGTAGCGGCTTGGGCGGTCTGGGCGGCGGCGGCTCGCAGCCCACGACGGGCGCACGGCCCGCGCCCCACTTCAAACCCGGCTTCAATCTCTACACGCCCGAACAGGACATCGAAGTGGGCCGGCAATCCGCGCAGCAGATCGCACAGCAAGTGCCGATCTTGAACGACGGCGCGGTCGTCAATTACGTTCGCAATCTCGGCGCGAAACTCGCGGGGCGCGCACCCGGCTTCAAGTTCCCTTACCAGTTCAACGTCGTCGCTACTAAAGACATCAACGCGTTTGCGCTGCCGGGCGGCTTCGTCTTCGTCAACGCGGGCGCAATCGCCGCCGCGAAGAACGAGGGCGAACTCGCGGGCGTGATGGCGCACGAGATCACACACGTCGCCCTACGGCACGGTACGAATCAGGCGTCGAAGGCTTACGTCGCGCAAAAAGGTTTGGGCGCGGTCAGCGAAATCTTCGGCGGCCGCGACAGCGACCTCGGTCAGATGGTCGGCTCAATCGGGGGCTTGGGCGCAAACATGGTCTTCCTGCGGTTCGGGCGCACGGCCGAGCGGCAGGCCGATCTGGAAGGCGCGCGCATCATGGCCGAAGCGGGCTACGACCCGCGCGACATGGCCAACTTCTTCAAGACGCTGCAACAACAGACGGGGCAGCGCGTGCCGGAATTTTTGAGCGACCACCCAGACCCCGGCAACCGCATCGCCGCGATCAATGCCGAACTGCCCTCGCTGAGCGTCAGCAAGAACCCCGTCCACGACACGCCGGATTTCGATCAGGTCAAGGCGCGGCTGACGGGCGGCGCGGCCGGCGCGCTGCGCGCCTCGGATGAACCGCAGCGCAAGGGGCCGGCCGATCCGAATAACATGCCGGATCAAGCGGGCCGACCTGCGCTGCCCGCCGCCGAACTGCGCGAGTATCAGGCGCGCGACGGCTCGTTCGCGTTTCAATATCCGGCCAACTGGGATGGTCTGTCAGCGAGTGACGAGTCGAACCTGATCTTCGCGCCCAAAGGCGCTTACGGCGACCTCGAAGGCTCGACCGTCGTCACGCACGGCATCTTCATCGGCGCGGTCGCGCCCGGCGCAAACGATCTGACGCAGGCGACCGAAGCGTTCGTCCAGCAACAGATTGCTGCCAACCCCGATTTCCGCGTGGCGCGGCGGCCCGAGCGCATCAACTTCAACGGACGCGAAGGCTACGTCACCGTCGTCGGCGGCCCTTCGCCCGTCACCAGCACCATCGAGGTTGACGCCATCTACACGACCGCCACGGCCGACGGTCGCCTCTTCTATCTCATCGCCATCGCCCCCGAAGACGAATACAAAAACTATCAACCCGCCTTCGAGCGGATCATCAACAGCCTGCGGCTGAAGTGAAAGAGACAAGGCGCGGGGCGAAACTGAGGACAATGGTCGCGTCGTGCTTTGAATGCTCAACTGCACGCCCGGCCTGCTGCCCAACTTTCCCCGCGCACCTTGATCGTTAAGCTGCGCTGTCTTCGTCGGTGCTGGCGGCAGCGGGAGTGCTGGCGGCGCGCTCTGCACGAGCGGCCACGCGCGCCTGCATGAAGCGGCGCAGCGTGGCGAGACGCTCGGCCGCGTCGGGCCGGCGCATGACGAGTTGTTCGAGGTGCGTGAGATACCAGGGCGTGCCCGCGCGTGCGCGAAACTCGGCCAAGTAAGGCGCGAGCTTGGCGAAGACGGCGATGTGTTCGTTGTGTATGTCGTTAAAGAGTGCTTCGTCAATCGCGCCGTGATTGACGAAAGCGGCGGCCATGTCCCAGTAGGTCGTGACCATGCGGTAGAGATGATTGTGTTCGCCGCGAATGGCGTTGAAGAGGTCTTCGACGCTCTGCGGGTCGAAGTCGGTCGTGAACCAATCGCGCGCGCGGCGCATCGTGTCCTCGCGCCGCAATTCGTACAGGCGCAGGATCAGGTTCGCATCTTCCTGCTTGCTGCTCATACGTGCCTTCCTCATCGGCCGGAGTTCGGACAACCACTGTCTCAAGCGGCGGTTATTATACTCCGGCGCTCTGCCGCTAATCAGCCCCGCCAAAGACACGAAGACCCGAAGTTTCGGAGCCACTGGCGCGCGTCCAGACTAAATCGCGCCAGTGGCCAAAACTCCGGGTCTTCGAGGCGAAGCCCGCCGCAGGACGGGCCCGGCCCCAGCGTCGCCCGCGCTCACTGCTCAGGATCAGCGAGCCGGGCCGGCGCGATTAGAGAAACTCGCAAGTGCACGTCTCGGTGTCGAAGAACGAGCCGCGCGGGCAGGTACGCCGGATGCAGCAGGAGGGCGGGCCGCCGTCGAACATCTGGTTGACCAGATCGCCGAACTCGATGGACAACTCGAAAGCGCGGATCACTTTCTTGCGCCCCTCGCTCTGCGCATTGCTGACCCAGAAATTCAGGCCCTCCGTGTCCGGTTCGCGTTGCAGGAACGCGTGGTAGAGGTCTGTGACGAACGCCTGCAAGTGCGCGAGGTCGTTCATGTCCTGCGGGTTGCGCGCCTGATAGGCGGACGTTTGCAGGTAGTTGAAGTTGTTCGGATCGTCGTAGGAGGCTTGGGTCATGAACAGCGTGGCGACGAAGCGCCGCGCCTCGGCCAGCAGCGTGCCGTTGGCGGCGGCGTTGACCAGATTGTTGTATTCGTTCTGGCGTTCGAGGCAGGTCGGGGTGCGGCCGAGCGCGCCCTGATAAGCGCGGATGATGAACTGATCGTAGGAGCGCGGCGACTGAGGTTGCTGCATCGAGGCTTTGCGCGGCAGGAGCACGGCGCTGATGGCGAGACAACTGAGCACTGCCATGAAGTAGCGCAGCGAACGGGATTTAAACGTCATAATTAGTTACTCCTTGCTGTACCTTCAAGGGCGTCTCCGGGCACACCTGTACCTTCAGCCGACCGCAGTAGGCGCGAGCGATGTGCAGTCGCCTTTGGCGATAGCTTGCGCCGGAGGCGCGTTGTTGTTTGTCCCACTCCGGCGTCAGTTGCGAGGGCGAAACCGGAGCGACGCTGGTTAATGCTTGCGTGCCGAAGCGCGAAACACACGACGACCTGCCGGCGAGCCGACCGTCGCCGCCGTTACTGCTTTGGCCCGACCATCCATGACCCGGACGGTCGGAAGCTAAAGACTTAAGGACGCGCGCCCGAATCGGGAGACCTGACGTTTGCGCGGGGACTTGTCGGCGCGCACAGAAGAGACAGACCCGCGCTGCTGCTTTCTCAACATAACTAGACGCAAAATTTCCCGATATATTTCTACTATTGCAAATTTTTATTTAACGGCGCTTAGTCGTCGCCGGTTAAGTATTTAGACGCAGCGCGGTTGAAACTTGCAGCACCCGCGCGGCGTTTAAGAGGCAACAGAGTGCGTGGGTGGTCGAATCGAAGAGATGCCCCTCTAGACCTGAACCCCGTGCGGCATCGGTTGAGCCTGACCTGACTGCTACTTTCTCGGCGCGGGCGCGCGGCTCCCGCGTCAGCTTTCGTTTACAGCACTTAAGACAAGTGCGGCCTGCGCTCTCTGCGGCGGCGGCGGGCCGCGTGCGCTCTACCCGGTCTGCGCGCTCGCGCGCCGTCGCACCTCGGCTATGAGGAGGACTCGCTCATGCGGCACGTCACCGCTCGACGCTTAACCTTACGTCTACTCTGTTGTGTGTTATGTCTGGCCGGCACTCTCTACGGCGCGGTGCGGGCGCAAGGCGGGGACGAAGCGGCCGTGCGCGAGGTGGCGGCCAAGTTTTTCGCGGCCTACCAGCAACGCGACCTCCCGCGCCTGCTGGCGCTTTGGAGCACACGCGCGCCGGAGTTGGCCGGCATCAAGCAAAGCCTGCAACAGACCTTCAACACGAACGATCACTTTGAGGTCAAGCGGCTCGACGTGCAGCAGGTGACAATCGAAGCGGAACGTGCGCGCATCGAACTCGTGGTCGAACTGAGTGCGCTCGACGTAAAGACCGGGCAGCCCGCCAACGCCGCCGGCTTCGGGCGCAGCACGCGCACGCTGCGGCTGGTGAAGGAAGACGGGGCGTGGCGCATCTGGCAGTACGCGCCCATCGAGGCGGAACTCGCAGCCGACCTGATCGCGGCCAAGACCGAACCGGAGCGCACGGCCCTTTTGACGGCGCGCGCGCAGTTGGTGAACGCCGAGTTGGTGCGCGAGTTGAACAGGCAGGGGCGCGCGCTGCTTGCGCCCAAGACGCTCGCCCAAGCCGCGCCGGTCTTTAATCTCGCGCTTAGTCTGGCGGAGCGTCTGCAAGACCGCGCCGGGCGCATCGAGTCGTGGCGCAACGTCGGGCACGTGCATCGCGTGGGCGGCGAGGCGGCGCAGGCCATCGAAGCCTTCAACCAGAGTCTGCGGCTCGCCGAAGCGGCGCACGATCTGGAAGAGACGGGCGCGGCCCTAAACGCGATTGCCGCTACGCACTTTATGAAGGGCGAACACGATCAGGCGCTCGTCTATCTGCGGCGCGGCATAGAGGTGGCCAAAGAGCGCGGCGACACCGATTACGTGCTGCACACGCTCAGCAACATCGGGCTGGTACACAAGTCGCAGGGCAAACTCGCCGAAGCCATCGCCGACTACCGCGAGAGTCTCGCGGTCGCCGAGCAGGTGGGCGACGCGGCGAACGCCGCCATCATCCTCACCGATCTGGGCAACACCTATCGCCTGCAAAGCGATTACGCGCAGGCGCGCGCCGCCTACGAGCAGAGCCTGCAAATCGCGCGGCGCATTGACGACAAACGGAGCATCGGCGCGGCCCTCGTCAGCCTCGGTCTGCTCGCACAGGCACTCGGCGATTACGATCAGGCGCTCGACTACTTCCAGCAAGGTTTAGTCATCGCCGAAGCGACCGCCGACAAGCAAGCCATCGGCACTGCGCTCGGCAACGTCGGCAATCTCTACTACGCGCGCGGCGATTACGCGCACGCGCTCGAAGCCTACCAGCGCAGCCTGCAACTCCGCGAAGAGATCAGACACAAGCCCGGCATCGCCAGCACGCTGACGAACATCGGTCTGATTCACAAGTCGCAGGGCAACTACGCGCAGGCGCGCGACTATCTGCAGCGCGGGCTTGCCGTCAAGCAGGAGCTAAACGATAAGCCGAGCATCGCCTTTTCGCTCAACAGCATCGGCGCGCTCTACGCGGCGCAGGGCGACTACGCGCAGGCGCTCGACTACCTGCAACAGAGTCGCCAACTGAGCGAAGCACTCGGCGACCGGAGCGGCGTCGCCAGCACCTTAAACAGCATCGGCCTCGCTTACTACAAGCAGGGCAGCTACGCGACCGCGCTCGAACACTGGCAACGGAGTCTGGCCATCAGAGAGACGCTCGGCGAGCGTGCGAGCGTGGCTAACACATGGGCGCACATCGCGGACGCTTACCTGAAATTAGGCAAGGCGCAAGAGGCGGTCGAGTATGCCGGCCGCGCCGCCACGACCGCCGAGCAGATCGGGCAACCGGAAATCTACATGAACGCGCGCACGACGGCCGGGCGCGCTTATGAAGCGTTGCAGCAGGCTGCACCGGCACGGCAGGCGCTGCTTGACGCGGTCGCGGCGGCCGAGCGTCTGCGCACGCAGGTCGCAGGCGACGCGCAGGATCAGGAACGCTCCTTCGAGTCTCTGGTCGAGCCTTATTATGCGCTGGTTGGCTTGCTCGTCCGGCAGCACGAGCCGGCGCAGGCGCTCGCCTACGCTGACCGCGCGAAGGGGCGCGTGCTGCTCGACGTGCTGCACGGCGGGCGCGAAAACGTGACGAAGGCCATGACGGCCGACGAGATCAAACAGGAACGCGCGCTCGTCGCCCCGATGGTCGCGCTCAACACGCAACTGGCCCGCCTGCGCCAGCAAGAGCGTCCCGACGGCGCGCGCCTCGCCGAACTCGACGCGCAGTTGGCGCAGGCGCGGCTCGCCTACGAATCGTTTCAGACGAACCTCTACGCGGCGCACCCGCAGTTGCAGGCCGAGCGCGGGCAGACGCCGCCGCTCACGCTCACAGAAGCGGCAGCGCTCGTGCCCGACGCGACGACGGCCTTGCTTGAATACGTCGTCGCTGATGAGGAGGTCTATCTGTTCGTCGTCACGCGCGGCGCACGCAGTCAGAGCGCGCCGGAGTTGCAAGTCTATCCGCTCGGCGTGCAGGGCCCTGAGTTGGCGCAACGCGCGGAGACGTTTCGCCGCCGCGTAGCCGAGCGCGACCTGACGGTGAAGCAGCCGGCCGCACAACTCTACAACCTGCTCATCAAACCGGCCGAGCGCCAGTTGCAGGGCGCAAGCAAACTGTGCATCGTGCCGGACGGCCCCTTGTGGGAGTTGCCGTTCCAAGCCCTGCACGCGGGCGCGCGCGGCTACCTGCTCGAACAGTACGCGGTCTTTTATGCGCCGTCGCTCGGCGTGCTGCGCGAGATGACGAGACGGCGCGCGGCGCGCACAACGGGCGCGCGGTTTGTCGCCACCAGCAACAGCAGCGGTCGTGCGAGCGGCGCGGGGCTGTTTGCGCTCGGTAATCCGGTCTTGAGCGGCGCGACCATCGCCCGTGCGGCCACGACGCGCGCCGAACCGCTCAGCCCGCTGCCCGATGCGGAGCGCGAGGTCAACGCGCTCGGTCAACTCTACGGGCGCGAGCAGAGCCGCGTGCTCATCGGCCCGCAGGCGCGCGAGGCGGCCGTGAAAACTGAGGCCGGGCGGTATCGCGTGCTCCATTTCGCCACGCACGCCTTGCTCGACGATCACAACCCGATGTACTCGCGCATCCTTCTGGCGAGCGAGGCGGACGGGAGCGGCGAGGACGGACTGTTGGAAGCGTGGGAAGTGATGCGGCTCGATCTATCGGCCGAATTGGTCGTGCTGTCAGCCTGCCAGACGGCGCGCGGGCGCGTCGCGGCGGGCGAAGGCATGATCGGCATGTCGTGGGCGTTGTTCGTCGCGGGTTGTCCGGCGGCGGTCGTCAGCCAGTGGGAAGTTGACTCGGCGCGCAGCAGCGAATTGATGGTCGAGTTTCACCGCCACCTCGTCGGCCAGCGCCCTACAGGCCGGCGTGCGCCGACCAAGGCGGAGGCGCTCAGGCAGGCGGCGCTCAAACTGTTGCGCGGCCCCTACAATCATCCGGCTTATTGGGCCGGCTTCGTTCTCATCGGCGACGAGCGTTGAGCGCGCACGCTGCGCAGGAGTTTGCGCGCCACTTCCGATTGCGGGTTGGCACGCATGAGCGCCTGCAACTCGCGCTCGGCTTCGACCATTAAGCCGGCTTGCGCGTAGACGACGCCGAGCGTCAGATGCGAAGCAGGATAAGCGCGCCGCACGCTCTGTAATTCGTCGAGCCGCGTGCGCGCCAGCACTTGAAACTTCGCCTGCGGGGCGGGCAGCACCGGCGTTGTAACGGTCTGCCCGTCTTTTCTGTGCGCCGTCACCTGCCACGAGTAGGTCTGGCCGCGCGCCAGCGGACGCGTGATACGCCAAGCGTTTGCGCGCAAGGGGCCGCTCGTCGCCACTTCGTTGAGCCGCTCATCCGTCACCGTCACGTTGTAATTGTCAGCGCCCGCGAGCGGCTGCCAGCGAAAGGTCGGCCGGTCTGATTCAACGATTGCGCCGAGCGGGGCAAGCAAGCGAAACGGCAACCCGTCGCCACCGTCGCCTGCACCGAGCAGCGTGCTGGGCCGGCCGTTCAAATCTGCGAGCACCTTCGGGCGCGGGAGTTGTTGCGTGACCAGCGCCGACTTGATCTGCCGCCGCACCTGCTCCGGCAGACGTTCAAGCCCCGCGAGATGGCCCTGCTCGTCTAAAGTGATCTGCTGCCCGCCATCATTTAAGACGAGCGCAGGCGGCGCAGTCTGCGTCTGTGCCGGCTCGGTCTGCGGCGACGGTGCGCCTGCGCTGTTCTCATCACCCGACGCACTTGCGCGCGCCTCTGTGGGCGCTGCGACCGGCGTGGACGGCTGCGGCTGCGGCGACCCGTTTTCCACCGGCGGCGTAGGTTGTCGAACTAGACCGGCCGGTTGTGAGTCTCTTGCTCTCAGCAGCAGCACCGCCGCGACGATGACGACGGCGAGCAACAGACCGGCGGCGGCGAGTTGCAGCGGCCGGAGTTGCGATAGCCCTGCGAGCGGGAGTTGCGTCCACGTTCGAGCGCGACGCGCAGTTGTGGGCACACGTGGCGGTGCGGCCTGAGCGG
>DASVQA010000004.1:0-2711 GCA_036389375.1 Pyrinomonadaceae bacterium
CACGGCCATAACTCGAAAGGTAAGCGCCGCGTAGATCGTTACCGCTTTTTTGCCACAGACCTCGTCGGGAGCGGGCCTAACGTCGCGCTCCGCCCGGCCGGCACGACGGGGCCGTTCCCCGCGTATATGAATCTGCTCAAAGACATGAGCGGCGCGGCGCAGTTGGCGGGCTTCAAACTTGGCGAACTTGACGCGGGCAACAAAGCCCCGGAAGAGGGCGGCATCAACATTGAGGGTCTGTGCGCCACGCGCGACAACAAACTGCTCATCGCCTTTCGCAGCCCGCTCACACAGGGCAAGGCGCTGCTTATTCCGTTGGAGAACGGCGACGATTTAATCACAGGTAAAACGGCGCAGGCTAAGTTCGGCGCACCCCTGCAACTCGATCTCGGCGGCCTCGGCATCCGCGACATCGCCTACGCGAAGGCGCAGGACGTGTACCTCATCATCGCCGGCCCGGCCACCGCCGACGGGCCGTTCCGGCTCTATCAATGGTCTGGTAATTCAGCGCAACCGCCCATCGTCAGCAAAGACAAAGCCGGCAACGAGATCAGCCTGTCAGGTCTCAATCCCGAAGCACTGGTCGTTTACCCTAATTCAAACCGGGTGCTCGTAATCAGCGATGACGGCGATGTGAAGATGAGATCGCCAAGCCTGAACACGACGTTGGATAACAAGGAACTGCCCGACGCCGAGCGCCTCTTCCGTACTGTCTGGCTCACGTTACCTTAACTCATGCGACGCGCTCTGCCCGCGCGTGCATGTGGATAGCTTCATCACGTCGGGGCAGCCGGCGCTGGCAACTCATAGCACAGGCCCATACAAACGGCCTTTGCATCGCGCGCCGCCAACCTCGCGCAAACGGCCGCGCAGGTCTTCAACCAAGCTGTAACTTCAGGCGCGGTGGGCCGCGCCGCTCATACCCACTCTCACCTTGTAGCGCAAAACGGAGGTTGCTTCTTTATGGACTTCATGGCCTTGGTCGAATTCATCGGCTTCGACATTATCTTTCTCGGCCTACTCACAATTCTGGTCTGTTATGTGCTACGCGCCTTGTGGCTCTCACCAGCCCCCTTCGACCTGTTCAGCGCGGCTGAGCAGGGCTGGACGGATTATAGAAATTACCTGCAAGGCTGCTTCGACCCGGCTGACGACTGTGAACCCGGCGGCGCGGCCCGGTCGCGCACCTCGCGCACGGCACAACTCGTCGGCATGCTCCTGATGGCCGCGCTGCTGGGCATGGTGGTTAATGTCATGGGCGACCGGATGCTCGATAGCGACCTGATTGTGCGTAACATACCCGTGCCGCCCGTCTGGTACGACGACGATGATTGGCACACGTGGTCGCTCACGAAGAATAACTTTTTGCATCCGGCGCGCGTGCCCAGTTTCTGGATGCCGGAAGATGCGATCAAGACGGACGCGCTAAAGTCGGTTGGCAAGCTCTATACGAGCGAAGGAATTAAGAACGTTATTAAGAATCATCTGACCGATGAGGATTCCGCGAAGGCTTTATATCAGCATGCCTATGCCAGAGTGATGAGTATAGATAATAAACCTGTAGTTAATGCGCTGCGCTATGAATACCTCGCGGTCAAGGTACTCAGAGTTGGGCTGGTCGAGTTGACAGTCTTATTGCTGGTGGCGTTGATCAAACTTCTCAAGGAGCTAATTAACTTCGGACGCACGCTGACCGGGCGCAGGCGGGCGGCCGTGCCGGCTTATGAACCGGCCGGGGAAGCTTGGTCTGATGAGGCCACGCTTGCAACGGAACAAGCGGCTGGCGGCGCGACGGTTGCCGCCAGCCACATTGAACGGAAGGCAACAACAGAGACGCCGGCAATTAACAGCAACGGTGCGCTAAAAACCGGCCGGGCACGTCTCGCCCGCGTCATACTGAGTTTGGTTCTGTTATGCCTCATGCCCCTCCTGTTCCTGAAACTCTGGTCGGCGCAGAGTAAGCGCTACGATAAGAAAGTCCTGCACACTTATCTGACGTTGTTGGCAGATGGTAAAGACGTGGTGCTAGAGCCATCACCCAAGCCAGGGTTAACGCCAACCCCGACCGCTACGCCGACAGCCACACCTGCGACCGACGCTAAAGCAATTTTGCAGCGCCATCAGCCGCGTGGCGAGAAGTAGCCGATGCGGGTGGCGACGCGCATGGTGGGGTCGAGCGTTTTAACCTGCACGCGGCGAAAACGCCCGTCGCGCGTCTTGTCGAGCGGCGTGTAGTAGAGCGCGTACTGGTGGCGCAGTTCTTCGGCCACTTCCGCATAGATGCGATCCAGCCCGGCGAAACTCTGCGGCCGGTAGAGCCGCCCGCCGGTCGCGTCCGTCAGTTGGGCCAGATTGCGCTCGCTCGCGTCGAGCACGCGCAGGCTCATGCGCAGGTCGTCTATGTGCAGCGCGTTGAATTTCTGCGCGCTGGCGGTGGCGGCGAGATACGAGTCAAGCTCCGCCTGTTTGCGTGCGCGCTCGATCTCTGTGTTGCTGATGCAATAGACGGTTGCGCCCGCTTCGATGAGCGCGCGCAGGGCTTGTTCAAGGGTGACGGAGCCGGGCCCGCTATGGTCTATGCCGTCCGAGAGGACGACGACGGCGTGGCGGCGCTGCGGGCCGGCGAACTGCTCGCGCGCGGCCAAGAAGAGCGCATCGTTGAAACGCGTAAACGTGCCGGCGGTGACGCGGCGCAGCGAACGCCTGAGTTG
>DASVQA010000005.1:0-9878 GCA_036389375.1 Pyrinomonadaceae bacterium
CCGTCGTCATGTTCACCTCAAACGATTGTAGTGAAGAGGCCGCCGGAGTCGGGGCGAACGCTTACCTGAAGAAGCCCGCCGGGATTAAAGACCTGCTCGACACCTGTTACCGCGTCATGAATCACCCGGCCCGCGCCGAGGCAGACGTAGACGAACCACGGCGTATGCCCAGAGAAGTAGTTAAAAGGGCACACTGAGCGCGCGTTTAAGACCCGGCGCGAGTTTGGTGTCCGCAAGTACCTAACGCGAGCGAGTTCTGCCTTGCAGCCGCAGGCAATTCGCGCCGCACACAAGTTAACGGCCGCGTCACAGGCCCGAGCGCTTATCCTCCGCGCGCTCGGGCCTGACGTGTTTGTGGCGCGTTTTTCAGCGCGCGCGCGAATTGTGCTAGGATGCCGCCGACCCGGTAAACGATCATGACGGCCACGATGAGTGAAGACCGGCGCGCGGCGTTGCTCGACGGCGCGCGCGTAGCCGAAGAGATTAAGGCCGAGGCTGCGGCTGAGGTCGCGGCCCTTGCGCGCACGCACGCCGTCCAGCCCGGTCTCGCCGTCGTGCGCGTCGGCGACGACCCGGCTTCGGCCGTCTACGTGCGCAACAAGGTTCGCACCTCTGAGCAGTTAGGGCTGCACTCCGAGCAACATGCGCTGCCCGCCGAGACTACGACCGAGCAACTGCTCGCGCTCGTCGCCGCGCTAAACAGTCGCGCTGAGATTGACGGCATACTGGTGCAGTTGCCGCTGCCGCCGCAGATTGACGAACAGCGCGTGCTTGCGGCCATTGAGCCGGGCAAAGACGTAGATGGTTTTCATCCGCTCAACGTCGGCAATCTTGTGCTCGGCCGCCCGGCCTTCGTGCCTTGCACGCCGGCCGGCATCTACGAACTGCTCAAGCGCGAAGGGATAGAGATGCGCGGCGCGCACGCGTGTATCGTCGGGCGCAGTCAGATCGTCGGCCGCCCGATGGCGCAACTGCTGTTGCACGCGGATGCCACTGTTACCATCTGCCATTCGCGGACGCGCGACCTTGCCGCCATTACGCGCACTGCCGACATACTCGTTGCGGCGGTCGGGCGCGCGGGCCTCATCCGCGCCGCGCATGTCAAACCCGGCGCGACGGTGATTGATGTCGGGATGAACAAGATCACAGACGAGCAGACGGCGCGCGAACTCTACGGCCCGCGCGCGGCGGAACGGCTCGAAGTGATCCGGCGGCGCGGCTACACGCTCTGCGGCGACGTGCATCCGGCGGAAGTCGAAGCGGTGGCGGGGCGGTTGACGCCTGTGCCCGGCGGCGTCGGGCCGCTGACGGTGGCGATGTTGATGCGGAACACGCTGCTCGCGGCGCGGCGGCGGCGCGGGCTGTGAGTGTAGGAGATGCTGCAAGTCGGTCTCACCGGCTCAATCGCCGTCGGCAAGTCTTACGTCGCGCGCGTGCTGGCGGAACTCGGCTGTCACGTGCTCGATGCTGACGCGACGGCGCGCGAGGTGGTTGCGCCCGGCACGCTTGGCCTGCAAAAGATCGTCGAGGCGTTCGGCGCAGAGATATTGAACGGGGCGGGCGCGCTGGATCGCGCGAAACTCGGCCGCATCGTCTTCGCTGACGAGGGCGCGCGCATACGGCTCAACGCCTTGCTGCACCCGCTCATCATGGCCGCGCAGGACGGATGGCTGCGGGCGCAAGCGGCAACAGACCCGCGCGGCGTTGCGGTGGTAGAGGCGGCGTTGATGATCGAGTCGGGCGGCTACCGGCGTTTCGCCAAGCTGATCGTCGTGCATTGTCAACCTGAAGTGCAGCTTGAGCGTTTGATGGCGCGCGCGCAGATCACGCAGGCGGAAGCGGCGCAACGCATCGCCGCGCAGATGCCGCAGGCGGAGAAAATGGGCTACGCGGATTTTCTGATTGACACGTCGGCCGGGTTTGATGCTGCGCGCAGAGCGACGGAGACGGTTTACGCGAAACTATGTGCGCTGGCGGCCGGCGATAACTCTTAGGCAGATATAGGCAGATTGTTGCGCGATGAAAAAAGGCTACTGGCTCAGGCACAATTTGCTTCGTTGGCGCGGCAGATTGTCCGTGCTCGTGGCCGTGTCGCTGGTCGCCTTCAGTGGCGGCTGTTTTGAACCGGAAGAGGGCGCGCTCTATTACGGCGCGGTGCGCGTGCCGGGGCAGCAGGAGTTTCGTTGGAGCGACGGCGGCCTGCCGCAGACGTTCGACCCGGCGTTCGCCGCCGCGCCGCCGGACACTGATGCCGTGCGTGCGCTCTTTGAAGGGCTAACCGATTACGACCCGCAGACGCTCGCGCCCGTTGCCGGTGTGGCGGCACGCTGGGATTCGTCGGCGGACAAGCGCATCTGGACGTTCTACCTGCGGCGCGATGCGCGTTGGTCAAACGGCACGCCGGTCACGGCGCAGGACTTTATCCGTTCATGGCAGCGCACGCTGCGTCTCGGCGAACGTGCGCCCCATGCCAAACTGCTCAACAACATCGTCGGCGCAAGCATGCTCGTTGCGCCGCCTCGTCTGTCGCTGCCGGCCGTGCCGGCTTCGTCGCCCACGCCGGCCCAAACGCAAACAAGCAACGCGGCGGCAACGCCAAACGAAAGTACGCAAGGGCAGACGGCGGTTGCTACGCCCACGCCCGAAGCGGGCCGGGCAAACGCAAACCCGGCCGCCACGCCTGCGCCTGCTTTCGGCGTCGAAGCCATTGACGATTTCACGCTGCGCGTGCGTCTGCAAGTGCCGGATAAGAATTTTCCGGCGCTGGTCGCGCATCCTGTCTTCCGACCCGTGCCGCAGCCGAGCAGCGAGCCGTCGGTAGCGAGCGATGCCACCGCGCCGCGCCCGCAGGCGCAAACTCCGGCCGACGAATTGAAGCCGCCGGTTGTCTCTAACGGCGCGTTCCATCTGGCCAAGCTGACGCGTGATAACGTCGTGCTCGAACGCGCGCAGAACTATTGGAATGCCGGCGCGGTTGCGCTTGAGCGTGTGCGTTTCCTGAATCTGCCCGACACCGAAGCGGCGCTGGCGGCTTATCGCAGCGGCGAAGTGGACGCCGTCACCAACGTGAGCGTCGAGCCGCTCGTGGTCAAACTACTCGCCTCCTACAAGGATTTCCGCCGCGCGACCTACGGCGCTTTGACCTATTACGAGTTCAACACCACGCGCCCGCCCTTCGACGACCTGCGCGTGCGGGCCGCACTCTCGCTCGCCGTTGACCGCACGCGTCTGAGTGCCGACACGCTCGACAACGCGACCGAACCGGCCGAGAAGTTTCTGCCGACGACCGACGCGGACAAAGAACAGCCGGCGCGCAAAGATGACGATGCGCCCGCGCCGGTCGGTTACGACGTGGCGCGCGCGCAGCGGCTACTTGCCGAAGCCGGTTATGCCGGCGGCGCAGGCTTCCCGCGCGTGCGGTTGCTCGTCAACCGCAACGAACAGCACCGCGCGGTAGCGCAAGCCATCGCCAACATGTGGCACACCGCGCTCGGCATCGAAGCGGAGATCGTGCAGAAGAGTTGGGACGATTACGAGGCGGCGCTGCATACAGGTGACTACGACGTAGCGCGGCGCAGCATGGTCTTGCAGACGACGGATGAAGAGACTAACATGCGCGCCATCTTCGCGCCGACAGGGCCGGCGCTGCAAACTGCCGTTGCGCCGCAGTCTGCGGCAGCCAACCCGCCCGCGCATACGGAAGGGGCGACGGCAGCGACAACGGCCCACGCGGAGACCACGCCGGCCGCCGCGCCGCCGCAGATATTGACGGAGCGCGACGCGCTGCGCGAATTGCCCGCGATGCCCGTCTATTTCGCTTCCTCTTACGCGCTCGTCAAACCTTACGTCAGCGGCTTCGACGCGAACCTGCTCGACGCGCCAGCCCTACAGCGCGTCCGCATAGACACCGGCTGGCAGTCGCCGCCCGGCTTCAGCGCCACGCTGAGCACGTTCCCTCATTAAACTAAAGCGCACGAACTCGATCAGCTTGCGGCAGTAATGACATGCTTCTCTCGGTCAAAGACCTGCGGACTTACTTTGAGACCGAGGACGGCGTGGTGAAAGCCGTGGACGGCGTGAGCTTCGAGTTGCGCGCGGGCGAGACGCTGGGCGTCGTCGGCGAGTCGGGGTCTGGGAAATCGGTTATGAGCCTTTCGCTGCTGCGTCTCATTCCGCAGCCGCCGGGCCGCATCGCAGCGGGCGAAGTGCGCTTTCAAGGGCAGGAGATGATGGCGCTCTCCGACGCGCAGGTGCGCCGGATACGCGGCAAGCGCATCGGCATGATCTTTCAAGACCCGATGACTTCGCTCAATCCGTTCATGCGTATCGCGCCGCAGTTGACGGAGACGACGCGGCTGCATCTCGGGCACACAAAGGCGGAGGCAACCGCGCACGCCGTCCAGATGCTCGAACTCGTCGGCATCCCCGACGCGCGCGCGCACATGGACAGTTATCCGCACGAGTTGTCGGGCGGCATGCGCCAGCGCGTCATGATCGCTATGGCGCTGGCGTGCCGGCCGGAACTGCTCATCGCGGACGAACCGACGACCGCGCTCGACGTAACCATACAGGCGCAGATTCTTGAACTCATCAAACGCCTGAAGGAACAGACGGGCGCAAGCGTCATGCTCATCACGCACGATCTGGGCGTGGTCGCAGGCATGACCGACCGCGTCATCGTCATGTATGCCGGGCGCGTCTTCGAGCAAGCGCCGACGCGCGCACTGTTCGCCCGGCCCGGCAATCCCTACACGCGCGGGCTGCTGCGCTCCGTGCCCAATCCGGCTGAGCCGCACGATGCGCCGCTCTACCAGATACCGGGCTTGCCGCCCGACCCGGCGCATCTGCCTATGGGTTGTCCCTTCGCGCCCCGCTGCGCCCGCGCAGAGGAACTATGCCGGCGCGATTTCCCGCCCTTCGTGCAACTGGCGGACGAGCATTATTCGCTCTGCCATTTTGCGGCGGAAGTTTACGCGGAGGCTAAGCGCGAGGACGCATGAGCATGCAACCGGCTACGCACACACAGGCAATGGCTCAGCCGCCGACGATAGATCGACCGCGCGCCGCTGGCGGCGAGAAACCGCTCGTTGAAATCCGCGATCTAAAAGTTCATTTCAAACTCGACGGCGGCGTGTTCAACAGACTGACGGGCCGCGCCACCGTGCCGCGTCTGGTCAGAGCGGTGGACGGCGTCACGCTTGACATCATGCCGGGCGAGACGTTGGGGCTGGTGGGTGAATCCGGCTGCGGTAAATCCACGCTGGGGCGCGCGCTCCTGCGGCTGACCGAACCGACGGGCGGGCAAGTGCTGTTTCGCGGCGACGATCTCGCCCGCCTCACGCGCAGCGAGTTGCGCGCGGCGCGACGGCACATGCAGATGATCTTTCAAGACCCTTATGCGAGTTTGAATCCGCGCATGACCGTCGGTCAGATCATCGGTGAGCCGCTCGACGCGTTCCGTCTGGTCGGCACGCGGGTGGAGCGTGCGGCGCGCGTCGCGGAGTTGATGCGGACGGTGGGCCTCAGCCCGCGTTTCATCAAGCGTTATCCGCGCGAGTTCTCCGGCGGGCAGCGCCAGCGCATCGGCATTGCGCGTGCGCTCGCCGTCAGCCCGGCCTTTATCGTCGCCGACGAACCGCTCTCCGCGCTCGACGTGTCCATACAGGCGCAGATCATCAACCTGCTCGAACAGTTGCAGCGCGAGCGCCAGCTAACCTATCTCTTCATCACGCACGACCTGCGCGCCGTCCGGCGCGTCGCGGAGCGCGTCGCCGTGATGTACCTCGGCCAAGTGGTGGAACTTGCGCCCGCCCGTGCGCTCTACGACGAGCCTTTGATGCCGTACACGAAGGCGCTCATCTCGGCCGTGCCCGTGCCCGATCCTGAGATTGAAGCGCGCCGCCGGCGCATCGTGCTCGTGGGCGACGTGCCTTCGCCGGTCAACCCGCCGCACGGTTGCCGCTTCCACCCGCGCTGCCCGTTTGCCATCCCCGCATGTCAGGCGGTCGAACCGGCGCTCGTCGAGATTAAACCGCACCACTTCGCGGCGTGTATTCGCATCAGTCCGGCCGAGCCGCACATCGAGCGGGTCGCGCCGGGCGCTGCGCCGGGTCTGGCTGAAGATGGGGCGCGCGATTTTGCGGTGAAAAACACAGGCGATTGAGCGTTTACAAAAGCGTTGGCCGAAAGTCTCCACAGTCAACGCGCCGCCGCCGGCGTAAAGCCCTTCAATGGCATAAGTTTACTTCTTAGGCCAGCGAAGACACTTGTCTCTTATTAGCCGGACATTTATACTGCGGGGTAGGGCAATTGGCCGCGTGGCCTAACCGGCTTTCCTGAACAGCGCCCCCCAAACTTCGCGCTGTTCAGTCCGCACTCTGCGGACTTACCCTCGACCCACTTTGCAGGTTTTGACCAACTCGAAACGACGAATGGAGAAGACTACAGCCGCCGAGCGGGCTCGCTCGCAGCCGGAGGAGGTGACCGCGCCGCACACGTGGGCGGAGGCGCAACCCGGTCTGGCTGCCGCCTCCGGTCTGTCCGTCCTGCTCGTCGCCGGTCATCAACCGCCGCAATTGACCATCGTCAACAACAATTCGATCTGCGAGACGTTCCAATCCTCCCCCGCCCACGCGCATCTCTGCGACCCCTACTGCGGCGAAGCCTTCAACCGCGCGCAGGCGGCCGGTGCGCCGACGCACTATCGCTGCCACGCCGGGCTGCACTGCGTCGCCATGCCGGTTGATCTCGGCACGGGACAACCGCTCGCCGTCATCGGCGGCCGCGCGTTGCTCACAAGCGAAGATTATCGTGCGCTGCTCGACCGCTTTCGCACCGGCGACCTGCGCACGCTCGCCGCGCCCGACACCTTTCAAAACATCATCCTCGCCGCGCGCAGGGATCTGGACAGCCTCGCGGCGCGCGTGGCTGAGCTTGCGGGCAAGGTGCGCGCCATGTCTGCGGCGCGGCTTGAGGTGAAGAGTAACAACGGTGCGGCATCCTTCGAAGAGACGCAGGAGCAGGGCGAGCGCACAGGCGCGGCGCTGTTCCCGCCGGACGTGAAATTGCGCGACGCCGCGCGGCTCACGGTGCAGGCGCTCGTCGAATCGCAGCAACTCACCTCCGTCGCCCTGCTGTTGCGCACCGAGCACGGCTTCATGCCGCTCCACGTCACGGGCCGGTTCACAGAGCAAGCGCCCAAATTAGATGTTGCGGCCGTAGCACAGCGCGGTGGAGCGCGCGCGCAGATGGCCGACCTATCGGGCGGCCTGTCCATGCTCGCGGGCGGCGCACAGGTCGAACTGTTCCCGCTCGTCGTCCAGGACGAAGTCAAAGGTGCGCTGCTCGTCGGCGACGTGCCGCTCGAAGCGGCAAGGCGCGCCGCCATCGCCGGCTTCTCGCGCAAGATCGGCATGCCGCTCGAAGTCCTGCGGCTGCGTGAAGAGTTGGAACAGCGCATGCGCGCCGCTTATCACCTGCAATCTTTCATCGAGCAGATCAGCGCGGCCGAACCGGGCGATCCTTATCCGACCATCGTGCGCCACTGCCTCGAACTGCTGCGTTCGGAGCGCGGCTCGATCATGCTCTTTGACGAGGGGGCGAACGCGCTGCAAGTCAAAGCTGCGGTTGGCCCGCGCGCGCAATTCGCGCACGAGGCGCGCGTGCAGCTTAATGAAGGCGTGGCCGGTACGGCATGGCAGGGCGGGCAGCCGCTTATCGTGCGCGATCTCGTCGAGGCCGGGCACAGCCCCGCGCCGGCTGATCGCAACTACAAGTCGAACTCGTTCATCTGCTATCCGATTCAACTGGGCGGGCGCAAAGTCGGCATGATCAACATGACCGACAAAGCGGGCGGCGATGCCTACGATGAGCTTGATCTGGACTTGCTCGACCTGCTCGTGCCGCAGATGGCGCTCGCCCTCGACCGTGCCGTCTGGCATCAGAAGGCGACGCAGTTTCAACTGCTCTCGATCACGGACGCGCTCACGGGGCTTGTCAATCGTCGCTATCTGGAAGAACGCTTGAGCGAAGAGTTGGAGCGCACGAAGCGCCACCGCTTTGCGATGAGCTTCCTGATGCTCGACATAGACAACTTCAAGGAGTACAACGACCGCCACGGCCACCCGGCCGGCGATCTTGCGCTGGAGATGACGGCGCAGTGTTTGAAGTCTGCGCTGCGCTCGGCCGATGTAGCGGCGCGCTATGGCGGCGAAGAGTTCAGCGTGCTGCTGCCGCAGACGAACATCTCGGAGGCGCACGTCATCGCCGAACGCATCCGGCGGCGCGTCGAACGCACGCAGTACCCGCACGGCAAGACGCAGCCGCTCGGCGCGGTCACGATCAGCATCGGCATCTCCGCCTTCAATCCGAAACTCGACACGCCGGCCCAGATCATCGCCGCCGCCGACCACGCGCTCTACGTGGCTAAGAGTCGCGGCAAGAACCGCGTCGAGGCGCACGTGCCGCCGCCCGCGCGCATAACCCCGCCCGACGCATGATGAGCGTGGACACAGCACTGCCAAACGGCGGCCACCGCCGCGTGTTGGGGCGGCTTGCGCCTGATAATTTCGTCGGGCGCAGCGCCGACCTGCGCGCGCTAACCGAGTTGGCGCTGCCAACCTCGGAAGGACGCGGCCTCATCATGCTGGCCGCGCCGGCGGCGGGCGCGTCCGAATTGCTGCGGCAGACATACGACCGTCTGTTTCAACAACGCGGCGGCGCAACGCCAATCTACTTTGCCTGGGCGCGCCACGATCAGACGGCCGCGACGGCCGCACGCCGCTTCCTGCACACGTTTCTCACGCAACTTGTCGCACATCGCCGCGACGAGCCTTCGCTCGTCCACGCGCCGCCCCCTTTACGTGATCTGATCGATCTCTCCGCGCCGCAGGACTACGAATGGATCGAGCGGCTGATTGACAGCTTCGAGCGCGCACGCGACAGCGACGATCAGCGTGCGCTGGTGCGTCTGTGCCTGAGCGCGCCGCAGACGGCCGCCGCGCGGGGCGCGCGCACGGTCGTCTTGTTCGACGACGTGCAGCAGGTCGAACACTTGCGCGGCGAGAGCGAACTTGGCGCAGAGATCGGGCACGCGGCGACGCATGGCGACTCGCCCTTTGTGCTGTCGGGGCTGCGCCGACGGCTCTTAGACGTGCTGAACGGCGGGCAATCGCAGCACCGCTTTGAAGGCTTCGCCACGCGCCACGTCGAACGGCTGAGCAACGCGGACGCGCGCACGCTGGTTGAACGCCTCGCGTTTACGCATCGCGTCGTCATGGGCGACGAGACGCGCGACCTGATCGTGCAGCAGTTTGCCGGCAGCCCCTTCTATCTCTCGCTCTTTGTCCACGCCGCGCAGCGCGAGGCGAGCGCGCTCACAAGTTTTCTCGATTGTCAGAAGCTCTACGTTGATGAACTCTTCGGCGGGCGCATCCAACGCCGCCTGCACGCCATCCTCGAAGAGATCGCGCCGGAGTTGACCACGCGGCGGGCGCTCATCCGCCTGCTGCAAGACGCAGCGGCGAGCGGTGGCAAGTCGCCCGCCGAGGCGTGGCGCAAGCGGTTGGAACTCGACCCCGACGAACTGTTCCGCATCCTCATAGCCTTCCACGGCCACGAACTCGCCAGCTTCAATGGCACTTATATTGAACTCAGCACCGACGTGGTCTGGCGCGATTACCTGCGCGCGACCTATCGCCTGCAAGTGGCGGCCGAGCCGCGCGCGCTCGTCGTCGCCGACGCGCTTATCGAGACCTTGAAGCGTGCGCCGCAGACGATGGCCCGCCACTACCGGCGCGAGACGTCGCTCGGTTTGCGCGACCTGCTCGCGCGCTTTGACCACCAGCGCGTGCCCGCGAGCCTGCTGCACTACGACCGCT
>DASVQA010000006.1:0-12418 GCA_036389375.1 Pyrinomonadaceae bacterium
CATCACGAACACTGGACGGCGCGCGCCGTGCGCGACACAGGCACGGAGATCAATCAGGTGCTTCGGGCTTACGCGCCGCAACTGCCTGAGCGCGTCGCCGAGATCATCGAAGGTCGTTTCCAACCGGCGTGGCTCGCGCAACTCGTCTCGTCGCAGTTGGACGTTGACCGCATGGACTATCTTCTGCGCGATTCGTTGATGACCGGCGCGAAATACGGCATCTACGATCTTGAATGGATCATCAACGCGCTCGCGGTCGATGAAGCCAACGACCGCATCTACGTCGCGGCGCGCGGCATCTATGCCGTCGAAGAATACTTGCAGGCGCGCTACTACATGTTCCGGCAGGTCTATTTTCATCGCACGCTGCGCTCGGCCGAAGCCGTCCTGCGCTCGACGCTCCGGCGCGCGCTCGCGCTCGTCGCCGAACAGGCAGACGTGTGGTGCGCGCCCGCGACCGCCTTTGCCAAGATGCTCCACCGCGAGCCGCTCACGATCATGGATCATCTTGAGATGGACGATTCCGACGTGCTCTTTCATCTCAAACAGTGGCGGCGGGCCGCCGACCCCACGCTCCGCGATCTGAGCACGCGCTTCATCGGCCGCCGTCTCTTCAAAGCGATTGATCTGGACATGCCGGAGGACGAGCGCGCCGATTTTCTGACGGCGGCGCGCGCAGTCGTCGCCCGCGCAGGCTTTGCGCCCGACTACTACTTCATCGAAGATCAAGCGGGCGACGTGCCCTACTACAACTATTACCGCGCCGACGCAGAACCGAAGGCGCGCATCTACGTCGAGGACGGCTACGCCCGCCCGCGCGTCCGCGAGATCAGCGAAGTGAGCGAGGCCGTGCGCGGCTTGCAACGCTACGAACTCCATCGCGTCTGCTTCCCGCCCGAAGTCAAAGACGAAATTTACGCGCTCTACCATGCCACCAGCACGACGGCGCAGGTGGCCGGCGATTAAGCTCCACGAGTTATGCTCTCAGGCCTCCACCAACGCGTGCGCATACATCTGACGTTGCGTCTGCTCTGCTCGGTCTGCGCCTGTCTGTTAGCTTGTCTCGCGTGCGCGCACAAGACCATTGCGCGCCCCGCGCAGGTGGCCATCCTCGATCTCGGCACGGCGCAGACGGCCGAGCGCGTCGCAGATAAGTTAACGCAATCGTTCGCCAAACTGCCGGACTTTGCGGTCGTCAACCGCGCGCAGAGTCGCGCGGCGGCGCGCGGCATCGGTTACGCGAGTTCGCTCAACCTGTCGCTCGCGGAGGCGCGCGATCTCGGCACGGCCATCGGCTGCGATTTCTTCATCACGGGCGAGGCGCAGACCTTGCGCCGCTCCGCCTTCGAGCGCGCGGACTATTACGAAGCGTACGCCGCGCTGTTTCTCGTCAGCACGCGCACGGGCCGCCTGTTGCTGTGGGAACAACCGAGCGCCGAGGCCGCGACCGCGCCGGCCGCGGAGCAGGCGTTGCTCGCGGAACTCGAACGACGCGCCGCGTGTTACGCAGAACTGCTGCGCGCTAAACGCGAGGCCGAGCAGGCCGAGAAACTGCTGGCGCTCACGCTTGATGCGCCGGTCATCGCGGACGGGGCGGCCGCGGCCGACGACGACGCGGCCGCGCAGATACGTGCGCCGCGCCCGTACCGCCGTTTGCAGCCCGCTTATCCCGAACAGGCCGCGCGCATGTCGGCGGAAGCGACGGTTGACGTGCTGGTTGAGATTGATGCTAACGGCGAGGTCGGCAAGGTCGAGGTCGCGCGCTGGGCCGGTTATGGTTTGAATGAAGCGGTCGTCGCCACCGTGCGGCAGATGCACTTCTTCCCGGCCCTCAGCGACCGCGTGCCCGTTCCCTTCCGCGCGCTCCTGCGCTACAACTTCCGCAAGCCCGCGCAGGCGAGCCAAAAGTGAGTTGCGCTCTTTAAGCTCTCTGCGCCTCCGGCGTCTTTGCATGTGGTTATTACTCGCCAAGGAAAGTCTTATGCAAAAGCGCAAGGTAAGGACGCGAAGCTAGTTTGAGTTTGTTACTGATGCGGCGTGAAATTCAGAAGCGTGGTGCGTGTTGGTGCATGTTCATCTGCGCGCTCGTCTGTCTGCTGAGCGTCGCGCCGCCGCCCCGCTTGTCGCCGGCCGTCGCCGCGCACGGACGGGTGACGGAGACGCGCGCCGGCCGGCTCGCCGTCTTCGACGATGTATCGACGACGGTGCGCGCGCGTTATTACGATCCGGCGCTCGGCGGCGTTGACTGGCGCGCTTTGGATGCCTCGCTGCGCCCGCTCGCGGCTGATGCGCGCACGCAGACTGAACTCTACGCCGTCCTGCGTCGTCTCGTCGCGCCCCTGCACGACGCGCACACGCGCGTCTATCCACCGGGCGAGTATGCCGACTGGCAGCACCCGCGCTATCTGACGACCGGCGTGGCCTTGCGCGAGATCGTGGGCGCGCTCGTCGTGGCACGCGTCGAGCCTAAGTCTGAAGCTGCGCGCGGCGGCGTGCGCGTGGGCGATGAACTGCTGAGCGTTGACGGCATAGAGGCGGCAACTCTATTTGCGCGGCGGCGCGCAGAGTTGGGTGGGAGTTCGACCGCCGCTGCCGCGCGCCGTGAAGCACTCGCGCGCCTCTTCGACGGCCCCTCGGACGCACCCGTCGCCGCCGTCTTCGCCGACGCACGCGGACGCACGCGCGCCGTGCAACTGCAACGCAAGTGGGCCGAGCGCGCGCCCGCATTCAACGCGACCCGCGCGGGCGCTTACGCCATCGTCGCCTTCAACACCTTCACACCGCAGATCGCGCTAGCGCTGACCCGCGCGCTCCACACAGACCTTGCGCGCGCACGCGGCCTCGTTCTAGACCTGCGCGACAACGGCGGCGGCGACGCCGAAGCTATGACCGACATCGCCTCGGCCTTTCTGCCGCCGGGTACGAGCCTCGGCAGTTTCACGGATCGCGCCGGTCAGGTGACGGCCGCGCCCCAGACGCGCACGGCGCTTCTGCTCGCGGCCGACGAAGCCGCGCGTTTTCGCGGCCCGCTTGTCGTGCTCGTCAGCACGCGCACGGCCAGCGCCGCCGAAGTCTTTGTCGCCGCACTCAAGGAACGCGGGCGCGCGCTTCTCGTTGGCGAAGCGACCTGCGGGTGCGTGCTCGGCATACGTCGCCGCCACACGCTGCCCGACGGCGGCGCGCTCGACTTAAGCGAACTCGACTATCACACGGCCGCCGGCACACGGCTCGAAGGTGCGGGTCTTGCGCCCGACGAACTGCTTGCGCCCACGCGCGACGACTTGAGTAAGGGGCGTGACCCGGTCGTTGCGCGCGCGCTCGAACTACGAAAAACGCGCTAAGCTCAGCGCGCCCGTGCGGCCAATAAACATCTTGCGCGCGTTTGTGCCGCCCGCGCTTTCGCCTTTCCCGCCTTTGCCTTTATATTGCTTGCATGCTGTATCTGTCGCAGATACTTGGTCGGCCTTTGCGCGATGTCGAGGGCGAGCGCGTGGCGACGATCAAGGATGTCATCGTGCGCCTCGGCGCAGACCATCCGCCGGTCACGGGCCTCGTCGCGCGCTACGGGCGGCGCGATTTCTATCTGCCGCGCGTGCGCGTCGCCCGCATGGACGAACACGGCGCGCAACTCGTCTCCGATACGCTTGACCTGCGCCCCTTCGTGCGCCGCGACGGCGAAGTCATGCTCGCGCGCGACGTGCTCGACAAACAGTTGATCGACGTGGACGGCAAACGCGTCGTGCGCGTCAACGACGTGCAACTCATCCCGGTCAAAGGCGAGTGGCGCGTGACGGGTGCAGACGTGAGTCTGCAAGGCTTGTGGCGCAGGCTCGCGCCCGCAGGGTTTGTCGGTTCGGGTCGCCCCGTCGAAGTGATCGACTGGGCCGACGTGGGTTATCTGGCGACCGATGCGGCGACCGTCCGCCTGAAATCCTCGCGCGACAAGCTGGCGCGGCTGCATCCTGTCGAGATCGCGCGACTCGCCGAAGCACTCTCCATTCATCAGGGCGCGGAGGTCGTCGCGGCTCTGGACGACGAGACGGCCGCCGAGACGTTAGAAGAGATGCCCGAAGAAAGTCAGGCGCGCATCATCGGCGACATGGACGAGGAACGCGCCGCCGATATACTCGAATGGATGTCGCCCGACGAAGCGGCGGACGTGCTCGGCGATCTGCCCGAAGAGAAGGCCGAAGACCTCTTGAACCGCATGGAGGGCGACGAACAGGCGGACGTGGCCGAACTGCTGCCTTACGCGGACGACACGGCCGGGGGCCTGATGACCACCGAGTTCGTCACGCTGCCGCAGAATCTCACCGTCGGCGAAGCCCTCGCCCGCCTGCGCGAGATGGCCGAGACGCCGAACATGATCTACTACCTCTACGTCGTCGCACATGAAGGCTCTTGGCGTCTGCACGGCGTCATCGCCCTACGCAGTCTGATTCTGGCCGACCCCGACGCGCCGCTCGCCGACGTGATGCGCGAAGAGTTCCAACACGCGCACCCTGATGACCCGGCGCAAGAGGTCGCACAGAAGATCGCCGAATATAATCTGCTCGCCCTGCCCGTCGTTGACGACGAAGGCGACATTGCCGGCATCGTCACCGTGGACGATGCGATGGAGTTGTTGCTGCCGAAGGGCTGGCGACAGCGTTTGCCGAAAATCTTCTGATCTCAGATTTCAGATTTGAGATCGCAATTTCTTATGCCTGACGGAGACCCAAGCGGTGGCGCAGACGGGCGCAGATGTGCGGGAGACGGGGCGGCGTCTGTGGCGGCGCGGGGCGCGGCGTGTGCGGCGCACGGTCGCGCAGCGGCGTGGACTCGTCGCGTATCTGGCCGTCATCGGCCCCGGCATAGTCGCGGCGAACGCGGGTAACGACGCGGGCGGCATCGCCACTTACGCGAAGGCGGGCGCGGAGTACGGCTACGGGCTGCTCTGGACGTTCATTCCGATCACAATCAGCCTCGCGCTCGTGCAGGAGATGTGCGCGCGCATGGGCGTGGCGACGGGCAAGGGCTTGGCCGATCTGATCCGCGAGCAGTTCGGCGTGCGCTGGACGATGCTCGTGATGCTGGCGCTGTTGGTCGCCAACGGCGGCGTGACCGTCTCGGAGTTCGTCGGCATTGCGACGGCGACCGAATTGTTCGGCATCTCGAAATACATCACCGTGCCGGCGGCGGGCTTGCTCGTCTGGTGGCTCGTGGTGAAGGGTTCGTATCGCCGCGTCGAGCGCGTGTTTCTCATCATGTCGCTCGTCTTTGTCGGCTACATCGTGTCGGCGTTCCTCGCGCGCCCGCACTGGGGCGCGGTCGCGCAAGGTTTAGTGCGCCCGACGTTCAGCCTCGATGCGCGCTACCTCTTCATGGTCGTGGCGCTCATCGGCACGACCATCTCGCCTTACATGCAGGTCTTCGTACAGTCGTCCGTCGTGGAAAAGGGCGTGACCGAAGAGGACTATCCACTGACGCGCCTCGACGTGTGGACGGGGACGCTGTTTGCGATCTGCGTCGCCTGCTTCATCGTCATTTCGACGGCGGCGACGCTGCACGTGCATGGCTTCACGGGCGAACTGGAATCCGCGGCCGAAGCGGCCCGCGCGCTCGCGCCGCTGGCCGGCCCTTACGCCAAACTGCTCTTTGGCGTCGGCATCTTCGGCGCTTCAATGCTCGCGGCGGGCGTGCTGCCGCTGGCGACCGCGTATTCGATCAGCGAAGCGTTGGGCTTTGAGAAAGGCGTGTCGCGCAGCTTTCGGGAAGCGCCGATCTTTCAGGGCATCTTCACGTTTCTGATCGCCGTCGGCGCTTTTATCGCGCTCCTGCCGAACCTGCCGCTTTTTCGCGTGCTGGTCGTCACGCAGTTCATCAACGGGCTACTGCTGCCCGTGCTGCTCGTCGCCATCACGCGGCTGGCGAGCGACCGCAAATTGATGGGCGCGCACGCCAATGGGCCCCTCTATAATCTGGTCGCATGGCTGACCGTGTTCATCGTCTCGGCACTCTCGCTGCTGCTGGTCATCGTGCCGTTTTTCGGTGGGGCCGGTAAATGACAAAACACAGACAACTGCTTGTGCCCGCCGCCACGACCGCCCTGAGCGCGCTCGTGCTCTACCTGCTCGCCGCCTTCACGCCGCAGCCGCTCAGCACGCGCCAGACGTTTGCGCTGACCGCCGCCGAAGCCAACACCGCCGCCTTGCGTGTGCTGCTCGTCGTCCAACTCGCTCTGTGGTTCAGCCTGATGATATTAGTCGTGCGGCTCGCGGGGCAGTTCATCTTCGGCTTCGTCTTCCGGCTGCGCAAAGGGCAGGAAGCGCCGCGCCTCATCCGCGACATCTTCGCCATCATCGCCTACATCCTCATCGTTGCCTCGCTCCTGAAACACTACTTCGATCTTTCGCTCGGCGCGCTGCTCTCAGGCTCGGCGCTTCTGGGCGTCATCCTCGGTCTCGCCTTGCAGGACACGCTCGGCAACCTCTTCGCGGGCATCTCGCTGCACGCAGACCGCCCGTTTGAGGTGGGCGACGTGATCACGGTGGGGCGCTGGACGGGCGTGGTCGAGGGCGTGACGTGGCGCGCGGCGAAGATCAGGACGTTTCAGAATCATCTGGTGCTCATCAGCAACAGCCAGATCGCCAAAGAGTTTGTCGAAGTCTGCCCGCGCGCGAACTCGAACGCGCGCATAGTCTTCTTCAACGCGCTCTACACGGACTCGCCCGCCAAAGTCATCCACGTCGTGCGCGAGGCCGTGCGCGAGGCGGAGAACGTTGACCGCGACATCACGCCCGTCGTCCGCATCCGCGACCTCGCGGCGAGCGGCGTTGATTACGAGGTCAAATACTGGCTCGAAGATTACGCGCGCTACAACGATACGGACGCGCTCGTGCGCCAGCGCATCTGGTACTCCTTCCGCCGCGCCGGTCTGAACTTCGCCTATCCGACGCAGACGCTCTACGTCGAGCGTCCCAAACCGCCGCGCACAACCGGCGTTGACGGCCTCAGTGAACGCCTCGCCGCCGTGGACATCTTCGCGCCGCTCAACACAGAAGAACTGGCGCGGCTCGCCGCCGACTCCGAAAGCCACGTCTATGCGCCCGGCGAAACCATTATCCGCGTGGGCGAAGCGGCCGATTCCATGTACGTCGTCCATCACGGGCGCGTCGAGGTGCGGATTGAGGATCAGGGGCAGGCGCGCACCGTCGCCTCGCTGTGCGAGGGCAACTTCTTCGGCGAAATGGCGCTGTTTACCGGCGAACCGAGGACGGCCAGCGTTGTCGCTGTGGAAGAGACGGAGGTGGTCGAGATCGGCCACCTCGCCATGAAGCACCTGCTTGAGACCAACCCGGAACTGGTCGAATCCCTGAGCCACATCATCGCCGAACGCCGCGCCGCCCTCGCCGCGACCGCCGCCGACCGGACGGTGGCAGAGGAATCTGAGGGGCTAATCTCCTCGATCCGGCGTTTCTTCGGGCTAAGCTAAATTTCGGCCCGCCCAAACCATGCCAGTAAACTCAGACGAGACAGCAGCTTACCGACGCACACCCGATACTTGACAAAAGCCCACTCAGGTATTATTATTCAGCCACGCTCAGCCACTCGAAGCCGGTCGCAAGCACCCCTTTAAGAGGCGGCGTGAGCGTTCGACAAAAGACCTTAATTTTGTTGAGAGGAGGACTGAAAGTCATGTCAATTACCCGTTACGATCCATTCCGCGAACTGCGTCTGCTGCAAGACGAGGTCAATCGCCTGTTTTCGTCCAACCTGTCCCGCTCCTTTAACGACGACGGCATCGCACGCGGCGCGTGGGCTCCGTCCGTGGATATCTTCGAGAACAAGGATCAGATCGTACTCGAAGCCGAACTGCCGGGCATGAACCGCGAGGACTTCGAGTTGACCGTTGAGAACAACGTGCTCACCCTGCGCGGCGAGCGGCGGTTTGAGAAGAAGGACGAGGCGGACAACTACCACCGCGTCGAGCGCGCCTACGGCACATTTACGCGTTCGTTCACGCTGCCGCAGACCGTCTCGGCCGAGAACGCGACGGCCGAGTACAAGAACGGCGTGCTGCGCGTCACGCTCCAGAAGCGTGAAGAGGTAAAGGCGCGTCGGATAGAGATCGGCGGCGAAAGCGCCTCGGCCGCGCCCAAGACCATCGAGGCGAAGGCTGAGCCGGAGAGCGCCAGCGAGACGAAGAAGAAGACGGCGACCGGCGGCCGTTGAGACGGCGACCGGGCAACCGGCGCGCCCCTCGTCTGAGAGCGCGCATGCGAGAGGCTGGGTGTCGGGTGTTAGTCCAGGCCTTTTTTGACTGACACCCGATAGCTAGCCTCAGTAGTTTTAAGTAATTCAGGTTGTCTTAACTTATGCGTTTAGAACGTTTCACGCTGCGCGGGCAAGAGGCCATCCAATCGGCCATCGAGTTGGCGGAGCGCAATCAAAATCAACAGGTCGAGCCGGAACACCTGCTCGTGGCGCTCTTGGAGCAGCCCGAAGGCATCGTGCGCCCGCTGCTCGGCAAACTCGGCGCGAATCTGCCGGTCGTCTTAAACGACGCGCAGGCGGCCATCGGGCGGCTCCCTAAAGTGCAGGGCGGGCAGCAGTATTTCAGCCCGCGCACGAGCCAACTCTTTACCGCCGCGCAGAAACAGGCCGAGGGGATGCAGGACGAGTTCATCTCGACCGAGCACCTGCTGCTCGCCATCATAGACGAGAAGGACGGCGCGGCCGGGCGCATCCTGCGCCAGCACGGCGTCAACCGCGACGATCTGGCCAAGGTCGTCGCCGAGATGCGCGGCGGCGCACGCATCACCGACCAGAACGCGGAGGCGAACTATCAGGCGCTCTCCAAGTACGCGAAAGACCTGACCGACCTCGCGCGGCAAGGCAAACTCGACCCCGTCATCGGGCGCGACGATGAGATTCGCCGCACGATCCAAGTCCTCTCGCGGCGCACGAAGAATAACCCGGTGCTGATCGGTGAGCCGGGCGTCGGTAAGACCGCGATTGTCGAAGGGCTGGCGCAGCGCATCGTGTCCGGCGACGTGCCGGAGACGCTCAGGAACAAGCGGCTGGTCGGGCTCGATCTCGGCTCGATGCTCGCGGGCGCGAAGTATCGCGGCGAGTTTGAGGATCGCTTGAAGTCGGTCTTGAAGGAGATCGAGAACGCGCGCGGGCAGATCGTCCTTTTCATTGACGAACTGCACACGCTCGTCGGCGCGGGCGCGGCCGAGGGCGCAATTGATGCGTCGAACATGCTGAAGCCCGCACTGGCGCGCGGCGAGTTGCGCTGCGTGGGCGCGACGACGCTCAACGAGTACAAGAAGCACATCGAGAAGGACGCGGCGCTTGAACGTCGCTTCCAGCAGGTTTACGTCGGCGAGCCGACGGTCGAAGACACGATTGCGATCCTGCGTGGTTTGAAGGAACGCTACGAGGTGCATCACGGCGTCCGCATCAAGGACTCGGCCATCGTGGCCGCTGCGACGCTCTCGAACCGCTACATCACGGATCGCTTCCTGCCCGACAAAGCGATTGACTTAATTGACGAGGCCGCTTCGCGGCTGCGTATCGAGATTGACTCGCTGCCGGCCGAGATAGATCAGCTTGAGCGCGAGATCACGCAGCTTGAGATCGAGCGGCAGGCGCTTCAGCGCGAGACGGACGAGCGCAGCAAGACGCGGCTGCACGAGATCGAGGTCAAGGCCGCCGATCTGCGCGAGCGCGCCTCCGGTATGAAGGCGAAATGGCGCGCGGAGAAGGACATCATCGAGCGCATCCGCAAGACGAAGGAAGAGATCGAACAGGTCAAGATTCAGGCCGAGCAGTATGAGCGCGCGGGCGACTTCGGCAAGGTCGCGGAGTTGCGCTATGGCAAGCTGGTCGAGTTGCAGAAACAACTCGACGAAGATCAACAGAAGCTTTCCGTGACGCAGGCCGAAGGCGTGTTCCTGAAAGAAGAGGTTGACGAAGAGGACGTGGCGCAGGTCGTGGCCAAGTGGACGGGCATTCCGGTCTCGAAGATGCTCGAGGGCGAGATGCAAAAACTGGTCACGATGGAGGAGCGGCTGAGCGAGCGCGTCATCGGGCAGGACGAGGCGCTGACGGCCGTGGCAAACGCCGTGCGCCGCGCGCGCGCGGGCTTGCAAGACCCGAACCGGCCCGTCGGCTCGTTCATCTTCCTCGGCCCCACCGGCGTCGGCAAAACCGAGACGGCACGTGCGCTTGCCGAGTTTCTGTTCGATGACGAGCGCGCGATGATCCGGCTCGACATGAGCGAGTACATGGAGAAGCACGCGGTCGCGCGCATGATCGGCGCACCGCCCGGCTACATCGGCTACGAGGAAGGCGGGCAGTTGACCGAAGCCGTGCGGCGCAGGCCCTACAGCGTCATTCTCTTTGACGAGATCGAGAAGGCGCACCCGGACGTGTTCAACGTGCTGCTGCAAATCCTTGACGACGGACGGTTGACCGACTCGAAGGGGCGCACGGTGGATTTCAAGAACACCGTGCTGATCATGACCTCGAATCTCGGCTCGCGCGAGATACAGGCGGTCTCAGACGACGAGAAGCAGGTGCGCGTGGCCGTGCTCGAAGTCTTGCGCGAACACTTCAAGCCGGAGTTTCTGAACCGCATTGACGACATCGTGATCTTCCACCAACTGTCGCGCGAACAGATCACGCAGATCATAGATGTGCAGCTTGCGCGGCTGCGCCAGATGCTGGCCGAGCGCAACATTGCGCTGGTCTTAGACGACGCGGCGCGCGCCCTGCTCGCACGCGAAGGCTACGATCCGCTCTACGGCGCGCGGCCGCTGAAGCGCGCGATCCAGACGCTCATACAGAACCCGCTCGCCGTCAAACTGCTGCGCGGCGAGATTCTGCCCGGTCAGACCGTGCGCGTCTCGGCCGAGGGCGACGAACTGAAATTCAATGCCGACGGCGTCGCCGTCGCGGCAGCGTGAAGGAAGGGCTAAGGGCGGCGGGGTGAAAGGAAAGAACATCTTCATCCGTTCTGCTTCATCTCGCCGCCCGCAGCCTTGAGCCTTTGGAGGTTGTGATGGCACAGCGTTGGGACGATTGGCGCGATTATGCGACGTTGCAGGAGCGCATGAACCGTCTGTTCGAGGATGCGGCGCGGCGGCAGGAGCCGGGCGCGGGCAAGGGTGAAGACGAGCTTGAGCGGGCCGAGTGGACGCCGGCCTCGGATGTGTACGAGACGGAGCGCGAGTTCGTCGTCGAGCTTGATCTGCCGGGCATCGACCGGGCGGCGCTCGATGTTAGTCTGAACGATAACAAGCTGACGGTGCGTGGCGAGCGGCCCGCGCCGCCGGACTTGCCGGCCCGGCGCGCACAGAACCGGCCCTTCGGCCGCTTCTTGAGTAAGTTCGGGCCGCTGCCGCAGAATGTGGATCAGAAATCAATCGCGGCTGAGTATAAGGACGGCGTGCTGCGTCTGCGTCTGCCCAAGCGCGCCGAGCAGAAGAAGGGGCGCATCAAGATTAATGTGTCGTAAAGATTAATGTGTCGTAAAGATTAATGCGTCGTAAGCCCGGCGGTCGTGGCGCGGTAGTAGAAACTGTTTTCGCCGGGCACGCGGCGCGAGGGCACAACATTTCATCATGGTATCTTTTCGCAGGGGAAAGCGGGGGCAGGATATGGCTGAAAAGAATGCGGCCGAGCCGGCGCGCGCGCAAGGCGCAGACGAAGTGGACACGGAAGGTGTGCGCGTCGTTGACCGTCGGCGCATACGCACGGACGAGTCGGGCGAGGATGTGATGGTGCAGGAAGGTGCGGCGGAAGCGTCGAGTCTGAAGCCAACTTACGTGGAGGAATTAGAGGCGCGCACGCGGGCCGCCGAGCAGAAGGCGCAGGACGTGCAAGCGCGCTTCGAGCAGGTACGCGCGCAGTTGCAGCGCGAAACGGACGAGACGCGCCAGCGGCTGAATCGTGCGGCGGAGGAGCGCGCCGGCCGCGCGAAAGCAGAGTTCGTCTCGTCGCTCCTGCCCGTGCTCGACAACCTGCAACGCGCCGTCGAAGCGGGCGAGCAGGGTGGCACGATGGAAGCACTGTTGACGGGGCTGCGCGGCACGATCAGCGGTTTCGAGCAGGCGCTCGCGGCTATCGGCGCAGAACCCTTAAGCGCCGTCGGCGCAGAGTTCGATCCCGAACAGCACGAGGCCGTGGACACGGTCGAGGTCGAACCGGCACGCGACCACACGGTGACGGCCGAATACAGTCGCGGCTACACGATGGGCGGGCAACTCTTGCGCCCGGCGCGCGTGCAGGTCGGGCGCGGGCGCGGCATAGCCAAGACAGCCGAGGAATAAGTCTGCTTGGCGCGGCGTGTGTTCTGTCAGTAAACTTTTTTCGTGAAATTCGAGTGAGACGAAGAGAAGCGCAAAGATAATGTCCGAAAGCATGGCTT
>DASVQA010000007.1:0-5485 GCA_036389375.1 Pyrinomonadaceae bacterium
CGGCTGGCGAAGCCGGTCAAGGGCGACATGATCGCGCAGGTCGGCACGATCTCAGCGAACGGCGACCGCACCATCGGCGAGTTGATCGCCGAGGCGATGGACAAAGTCGGCAAGGACGGCGTCATCACGGTTGAAGAGTCGCGCACGCTGAACACGGAGTTGGAAGTGGTCGAGGGCATGCAGTTCGACCGCGGCTACCTGTCCCCTTACTTTGTGACCGATCCCGAACGCATGGAAGCTGTGCTCGACAACGCCTTGATCCTGATCAACGAGAAGAAGATCAGTTCGATGAAAGACCTGCTGCCGCTCCTTGAGCAGATCGCCAAGATGAGCAAGCCGCTTCTGATCATCGCGGAAGATGTCGAAGGCGAGGCGCTCGCCACGCTCGTCGTCAACAAGCTGCGCGGCACGTTGAACGTCGCGGCCGTCAAAGCGCCGGGCTTCGGCGACCGGCGCAAGGCGATGCTCGAAGACATCGCTATCCTGACGGGCGGCAAGGTCATCTCGGAAGACCTCGGCATCAAGTTGGAGAACGTGCAGGTCGCCGATCTCGGTCGTGCCAAGAAGGTCACGATTGACAAGGACAACACGACCATCGTGGAAGGCGGCGGCAAAGCGGCAGACATACAGGGTCGCGTCAAGACCATCCGCGCGCAGATCGAGGACACCACATCCGACTATGACCGCGAGAAGTTGCAGGAGCGGCTGGCGAAGCTGGTCGGCGGCGTGGCGGTCATTCGCGTGGGCGCAGCGACCGAGACGGAGTTGAAGGAGAAGAAGGCGCGCGTCGAAGATGCGATGCACGCAACGCGCGCAGCCGTCGAAGAAGGCATCGTGCCGGGCGGCGGCGTGGCGCTGGTGCGCGCCGCGAAGGCGCTCGACAAGTTCCGTGCGAACAAAGAGGACGAGGGCGACGCGGACGAGCAGATCGGCGTCAACATCGTGCGCCGCGCGCTCGAAGAACCTTTGCGCCAGATCGTGCAGAACGCGGGCAAGGAAGGCGCGGTCATTGTCGAGAAGGTGCGCGAGAACAAGAAGGAGACTTACGGCTTCAACGCGGCGACCGAGGAGTTTGAAGACCTCGTCGATTCGGGCGTCATCGATCCGGCGAAGGTCACGCGCTCGGCGTTGCAGAACGCGGCGTCGATTGCGGGCTTGATGCTCACCACCGAGGCGCTCGTCTCGGAGTTGCCGGAAGACGATAAGGCTCCGGCGATGGGCGGCGGCGGCATGGGCGGCATGGGCGGCGGCATGGGCATGTAAACTGTCCGGGCGCGCCCGCGCTTAAAAACTGAGGCGGCTTCGTCCCTCCGGCGGACGAGGCCGCTTCTTTTTTGTGTGTACCGCAGAGGACAGCGCGCGGCGTCGGCTGTACACGTTTGTAGACGGGCGCGGCGCAAGCGCGCCGGGCGCGCAGCAAAAACGGTTGACCTCGTTCCCTGTTTGGCGCATTATGCCGCGTGCATCAATCAGCCCCGTGCCGCTCGACTGCACCGGCACGCTCATTGCTCACTTTCCTTGCTTCGCTCTTTGCGCGCAGAGTAGCGCTCCCGATGTTGCGTCCGGTTTGACCGGCGCAAGCTTTAACGCTTCAGTTGATAAGTTCTCAGGCCCGCTTGCCCGTCTCGCATCGTTTGCCGCCGACGGGTGCGCCGCTCCCATTCCTGCTCAGGAGGTATCGCGTCGTGGCTCGTCTGTCATCCCCTATCGAGAAAATCAAAGACCACTATGAGATCATCGTAATCGGTTCCGGTTATGGCGGCGGCATCGCGGCTTCGCGGCTGGCGCGCGCCGGCCGGCAGGTCTGTCTGCTGGAACGCGGTAAAGAGTTTCAGCCCGCCGACTTTGACGACGCCGGCAAAATGATCAAGCCCGGCGAGTATCCGGACACGGAGGCCGAAGCCGTGTTGGAAGTGCAGGTCGATCTGCCGCAGAAGCACACAGGCTCGCGCACGGGTCTCTACGATTTGCGCGTCAACGAAGACATCAACGTCTTTCTCGGCTGTGGTCTTGGCGGCACGTCGCTCGTGAATGCCAACGTCGCGCTGCCGGCCATTGACGAGGTCTATTCGCTTGAGGGCTGGCCCGCGCCCTTCAAGAACAATCCCGACATATTGAAACCGTACTACGACATCGCCCGGCAGATGCTCAGACCAAAGCCATACCCCGACCAGACCGACCCGGCGAATTTCCCTCCGCTGGCCAAACTGAACGCGCTGGGCAAAGCCGCCAACTACTTGCACGAAGATTTCTATCGCCCGCCCATCAACGTCACCTTCGATGCGTTTCCAGACCACACCAATCACGTCGGCGTCGATCAGCGCCCGTGCGTCGGCTGCGGCGATTGCATGTCCGGTTGTAACTATCGCGCCAAGAACACGACGTTGATGAACTATCTGCCGGACGCCGTCAATCACGGCGCGGAGATTTTCACGCAGGTCTCCGTGCGCTATCTGGAACGCAAGGACGACCGCTGGCTCGTCCATTATCAACTGCTCCATACGGGGCGCGACCGCTTCGATGCGCCGACCATGTTTGTGAGCGCCGACATGGTCGTACTGTCCGCCGGGACGCTCGGCTCGTCCGAAATCCTGCTGCGCTCGAAGAAGAATGGGCTGCCGCTCTCTGATCAAGTGGGCGAGCATTTCAACGGCAACGGCGACGTGCTGGCGTTCAGCTACAACTGCGACGAAGAGATCAACGGTGTCGGCTTCGGCGCGCACCCGCCCGACGGCCCGACCGGGCACAAGGTCGGCCCCTGCATCACAGGCATCATCGATCTGCGCCATAAGCCTGTGCCGACCGACGGCTTCGTTATCGAGGAAGGGTCTATCGCGGGTGCGTTCGGCGGTTTTCTGCCGAAACTATTTGCGCTTGCCTCGGCGCTCGAAGGCGTGGACACGGACACCGGCGTGCAGGACATGATCCGCGAGCGCATGCGCGAACTCGACAGCCTCACACGCGGCCCCTATCACGGCGCGACGCGCAACACGCAGACGATGCTCGTCATGGCGCACGACGACAACAAGGGGCGCTTTTATCTGGCCGACGACCGGCTACGCATTGACTGGAAAGGCGTCGGCAAAGAGGAAATCTTTCAGAAGGTCAACGAGAAACTCGAACAGGCCACCGTCCCGCTCGGCGGCACGTACCTGAAAGACCCGATCACGAACAGGCTGACGGGCGAAGATTTGATCACGGTGCATCCGCTCGGCGGCTGCGTCATGGCGGAAGATGCAACGCAGGGCGTCGTCAACGAACGCGGGCAGGTCTTCTCTAAGGTGCAGGGCAATGAAGTTTACAAAACGCTCTACGTCACCGATGGCTCGGTTATCCCGCGCCCGCTCGGCGTCAACCCCTTGTTGACGATCTCGGCCGTCTCCGAACGCTGCCTCGCGCTCATGGCCGAGGAGCATGGCTGGCAGTTCGACTACAACCTCCCGTCGCGCCCGGCCAGCACGCCCGCCGAACCCAAGCTCGGCGTCCATTTCTCCGAAAGCATGAGCGGCTACTTCTCAACGGCCGTCACCGATGCGGCCGACGACGCTTACCAGCGCGGCTCCGATCAAGGGCGCGCGGCCGGCTCGCCCTTCCAGTTCATCCTGACCATCATCTCCGACGATCTGGAACGCACGATCTCGGACGTGAACTACGTCTCGCCCATGCTCGGCAGCGTCACCGCGCCTGCGCTTTCGCCGCGCCCGTTGACCGTGACCGAAGGGCAGTTCAACTACTTCCTCGAAGACAGGGACAGGGTTGAAACCAAGCGCATGCAGTACAAGATGAAACTCACGTCCACCGAAGGCAAGACCTACTACTTCTACGGCTTCAAGGTGATCCACGACGATCCGGGCATAGACAGTTGGACGGACACGACGACGCTCTACATCACCATCTTCGACGGCCCCGATATGCAAAGCCCCGTCATCGGCAAAGGCATCCTGCGTATCCCCGTCCCGTCCTTTGTTCGCCAGATGTCCACCATGCAGGTGACGAACGCGAAGAGTCTGGCCGAACGCTTCACCGCGATGATCAAGTTCGGCCGCTTCTTCGGCGGCAACATCGTGGATACCTACGGCGCGAATGTGGTCTGAAGCGCGCGCGGGCAGCGCCGCGCGTTGTGCTTCAGTCGCGTTTAGCGCGCGGAGAGTACAAAACCGGATGAATCCCCCATTCGAGCTATTGACAGAGCCGGAGGCGCTTAAGCTGGCGCGCGAGTCCATGGCCTTCAAGGGCGATTTCGCCGATTGGCTGGCAGATCTGATCACGAATAGCCCTAACACGGAGACGCATGTGGCCGATCTCTACCCGCTTCTGTATAAGTCGGAACTTCGTTTCGACGTGACGGGCGAGAACATTGAGTCGACGCTGCGGCTGCGGGACGAGGGCACGGCCGCGCAAACCCCGACTAGACGGCATCGGCTGCGCGAGCCGGGCAATGAAGCCTTCGTCCTGCTCGTGCGAACCAAGGGCAACGGTCGTTGGGGCGTACATCTCTCCATCGCGTCCAACAAACAAGGGCAGATCGTTGACTTTAAGGCGAACGGCGACGACGGTGGCCACTGGCGCACGTTCATCTATATCTGTCGTTTCAACGTCATCTCTCCGCAGCCAATGGTCGGCTGGTACGATCCCTTCCAACTCGCCCGCACCGCCGTCGATGTCGTCATCTCGACAATCTTCGGCAAAAACTCCGATTACCGGTTGATGGAAGCGCTGGGGGCGGGCAAGCCGCTGACGCCTGATTACACGCGCCTATGGCAAACACACGGGCAGGAACGCGACGAGCCTTATGCACAGAACGGGCGCGGCGCGGCGGCCCAGCAGAACGCGCAAGCTGCGCCAGACCAACTGCGTGAAACCCTCTGGCTTGACTATGTCGGCGATGTCGGCGACGGCTGGAACTCCACCTACGCGATAGCGCACACGCTGGCCAAGCCCGCACTTGACTTGACCGACCCGAACAATGGCAGCACGTATCATACAGAGCGTGGCGAGGTGCTGGTCTTCGGCGGCGATCAGGTCTATCCGATGGCCAGCCGCAAGGAATATCAGGTGCGCCTGTTGCAACCTTACGAGACTGCGCTCTGCCGCACACCTGCGCCGCACCCGCATGCTTACGCCATCCCCGGCAATCACGATTGGTACGACAGCCTCGTCTCCTTCACGCGTCTCTTCTGCTCGCGTCGCTGGTTCGCCGGCTGGCAGACGAACCAAACCCGCAGCTACTTCGCTCTCAAACTGCCGGGGCATTGGTGGCTACTGGGCACGGACGTGCAACTCGCCTCCGATCTGGACGTACCACAGGTCGAATATTTCACAGCGGTCGCAGAGCAGATGGAGCAGGACGATCTGGTTATCATCTGCACGGCCGAACCGCACTGGGTCTATGCTGCCCTCTATGGCAAGAACGACTCGGACTTTAACGAAAATAACCTCGCCTACCTCGAAAAGAAGATCATCGGCGAGAAGGCGAAGGTCGTCG
>DASVQA010000008.1:0-11451 GCA_036389375.1 Pyrinomonadaceae bacterium
CGAAACGCGTGTGTACCTGTTGCCCGAAGAACTTCACCGTCAAGGAGACGAGCGGCATCGTGACGAAGAGGAGCAGCGTCAGCTTCACGCTGATGCGCAACATCAGGGGCAGGATGAGCACGACGACGAGCACGGTCTGAAGCGTGTACATGATCATCGGGCCCGCCAGTTGGCGCACGGCCGACAGGTCGTTCGTCGCCCGCGCCATCAGATCGCCGGTGCGGTTGGCCTGAAAGAAGGAGAGCGGCAACCGTTGAATGTGTGCGTAAAAATCCTGCCTGAGATCGTATTCGACGTGGCGCGACATGCCGATCAGGATGCGGCGTTGCAGAAAGAGAAACAGTCCGCTGATGGCGCTGACGCCGAGAATCGTCAGCGCGTAGCGCGTCAAACTGGCCCACGTCACACCGCCGTGCAGGCTGTCAACGGCACGCCCGACCAGCCAGGGGATAATGAGGCCGACGATGACCGAGGCGAAGATACACAGGATGCCGACGACCAGCGAGCCTTTATACGGACGAAAATAGCGCGCGAATTTTCTTAGCTCGTGCATACGGGAAACATCACGACGACCGGCGCAGAACTCGATGATGGCTGAAGCGCAAATTACATGATGCGCGATCTGCCCCGCTAAAGCCAAACGGCCGGCGGCGTTGCTGAAGTGCGCCGCATTTTACGGGCAGAACATGGCGAAATTCTGTCGGCGCGCAGAAGCCGCACGCTAAAGGCGCAAAGCCGCAAAGCAGGGCGCAAAGAGGTTAAGAGGCCTCCCTTCGCGTGCTTGCCTTTGCAGCTTTGCGTGAGATCTATTTGCCTGAGCTTTATTCGACCAGCGCGGCGGGTGCTTCAATTTCAGGGGCGACGGGCAGATGCGCCGTCGCTTCGGCCAGCTTCGCCTCCGTTACGTCGAGGCTGGCGGGTGGCATGCAGATGCGGTTGCGCCCGGCGTGCTTGGCTTCGTAGAGCGCGCGGTCTGCGAGCGTCACGAGTTGCGCGCTGGCGCTGGCGTGTTGCGGGAACGCGGCGAGACCGAAAGAGGCCGTGATGTGCCCGATGCCGGGCACGTTCGTCTGCTCAAGCCGCGCGCGCAGCCGCTCGGCCACGAGGAGCGCGCCGTCGAGGCCCGCTTGCGGCAGGATGATCGCAAACTCTTCGCCGCCGTAGCGCGCCGCCGTGTCAACGGCCCGCAACTCTGCGCGCAGTATCTCGGCCAGAAAGCGCAGCGCCGCGTCGCCCGCGTCGTGCCCGTGCGTGTCGTTGACCTGCTTGAAGTGGTCTATGTCGAGCATGACGAGCGAGAGCGCCTGATGCATGCGCGCGGCGAGGCGCAGGTCGCGTTCAAGCTGCATGTCGAAGGCGCGGCGGTTGACGCAGCCCGTGAGCGCATCCGTGAGCGCCTGTTGTTGAATCTGCGTGAACAGGCGCGCGTGGCTGACGGCGAGCGCCAGTTGATCGGCCACCGTGCGCAGCAGCAGGCGCTCGCTTTTCTGCCAGACGCGCCGCGCATCGTCCGTGCGGACGAGCAGCGTGCCCACGTAAGTCTCCTGACAGATGAGCGGGACGGCGACGGCAGATTCGTCCGTGCCGTCGGCGCGCGCGGCGCTGGTTTTGGCCCCCGCGTGATCGGGTGTGCGCTCCTGATTAAACAGGTGCGTGTGGCTGGCGTCCAGTTGAGCCAGTAGCGCGGCGCGCGTTGCTTCGTCCGGCGCAGCGGCGCGGCAGTAGAATTTCGTCGTCGCGGTCTGCTCAAGTTCGCCTTCGACGCGCAGGGCACAGTGTTGTGCGCCGAGCGCACGCCCAACCTCGTCCACGGCCGTCTGCATGATGCTCGGCACTTCGAGCGTGCTGCGGATGGCGGAGGCGATGCGGTTGACGGCGACTTCGCGCGCGGCCTGTTCTTGCAGCAGACGCGCCAGCTTCGTCGTGACCGAGACGGTCAGTTGCAAAGAGGTCGCCTTCGGCATGCAACGGCGCACAGCGGCGGCGAACTGCCCGGTCTGCGCGAAGCGTTCGGCCGTGACGCGCGCCATCAGGTATTCGAGCGCCGAATAGACTATGTCCGGCTCGAACGTCCAGATGACCTCGTGTTCGGTGAAGGGGTCTGCACCGACGGGCGTCTGCGTGTTGAGCGACGTGACGAGGAGGGCCGAAAAGCGCGCGTCGGCGATTAGGATGAAGTGTTCCTGCGCGCCGCCGGCCGACTGGCGCGGCAGCAGCACGGGTGCGCGCTCGTCTTCCACCGCCGGCAAAGGCAGTTTATGCAGCGCATCATCCGGCGCGACGAAGAGAAAGAATTGGTCGGCCGCGCGGGCGATCTCGAACACGCGCTCGACGCCGCGCGCACTCCGCTCCACCTTGCCGGGCAGACTCTCGACCACCAGCGCCGCCAGACTGTTCTCCAACACCACGTCCTCGAAATAGTAGTGCAGTTGGGTAATGGTCTGCTCGGCACAGCGCACGGGCGTCAGTTGCCGTGGGTGTTGGTAGAGCAGTGCTTGATAAAGCGAGAGCATGAGCGGTTGGAACGGCGTGAGCGGCAGGGAGTCAAAATGAAGCGCGCGATGGATGTCCTCAGCACCTGCGAACGCGACAAGGACAAAGATATATTTGCATCTGGCAGCGGAGTTTGGCAACAAAAATTTGCGCCCGGCCGGAGGCGACAAGACGGGAAAAGGCAATTTGCTGGGAAAAAGATGAACGGCGCGGCCGGCAGCGGTTTAACGGCGGACGGCGTAGGTTGTCAGGGCTGTGGCCGCCAACTCGTCCGCGCCCGTCCTGACCTCGATGGCGACGGTGACGAGGCGGCGGCCGGCGCGCAGGACGCGTGCGTGCGCCGCCACCTGCCCGGCGCTGACGGGGCGCAGGAAGTGGAGCGTGAGATCGACCGTGACGGTCGTCTCGGTGGGCGCAAGCAGCGAGAGGACGGCGAAGGCGGACGCGGTGTCCACCAGCGAGGCGAGCGCGCCGCCGTGCATGATGCCTTCCATGCGCGTCAATTCGGGGCGCACGGCGAGCGAGACGACGGCCGCGCCGCGACTGACGGCCGTTAGTTCCAACCCAAGCAGATGTGCGTAGGCGACCGCCGCGAAGGCGGCGCGCAGGCGCGCCTGCTCCGTCGCCGTGAGTTCGCCGGCCCGGGTCACGACTTGTACATTTCGCCCGCGTTAAGCGGATCGACGATGACCGCCGTGCCATAGGCGAGCACTTCGGTCACGCCGCCCGCGAGTTCGGTCGCATCGTAGCGCGCGCCGATGATGGCGTTTGCGCCCAACTCGGTCGCGTGCTGGATCATGATGTCGAAGGCTTCGCGGCGCGTCTGTTCGCAGAGACTCGACCACGCCGTGATGTTGCCACCAACCAGCGTTTGCAGCGCCGCGCCGAAATTGGTGACGACCGAGCGCGAACGCACGACGATGCCGCGCACGATGCCGAGACTCTGGCGCACGCGGTAGCCCGGCAACTCGAACGTGGTCGTCACCATCTGCGGCCCGACGCTGTAACGCGGCTCGCTGATCGCGTAGGGCGCGCGTCGATCAAGGGGTTCGTTGTTCATAAGTTTGACTGAGTCGGGAATTGAAGAGTAGCTGTTGCCTTAAGCCGCACGCCTGCGTCCGGCTTTAACCGAACAAACTCCCTTGCTCGTCCTCCGGCTCCGCGTCGCGTGCTTCTTCGGGCGTCCAGCGCAGGCGCTTGAGGTCGCAACGCCCGCGCGCGTCGAAGGCTACGCCCTCGGCTTCGAGCAGGCTCTGCTGGACGTTGTGCGGCAGCAGCACGCGCCCCGTCGAGACCGCGCCCTGTGCATTGATAACGCGATGCCACGGCACACCGTCGGGCGCAGCGTGCATGACGAAGCCGACGGTGCGCGGCGTGTAGCCTTCGCCGAGTAGGTCGGCGATCTGGCCGTAGGTCATCACCTGACCTGCGGGGATGCGGCGCACGATCTCGTAGACGCGCTCGTTATAACCGGGCTGCGCGATCAAGGCGCGTTCGTCGGCGCGCACGCCGCCGCCGCCGCTTTGCCTGTCTGCTGGTTTGTTTGTCTGCGCCATCGTTTTCTAAAGCTCGTCTGCTTTGCACTCCACCATGCGCGCCACTCCGCGATCCCGGCCGCGCGTTGAGCCTGCGACCCGGCAGGCTGAAAACTTAGTCACGTGCCGGTCGCGTCGCGCAGGCACATCTCGGCGAGGAAGCGCGTACGCAGATCAGTGTGCGCCAGCAACTCGATCAACTCCGGGATCGTGTGCGCGCTCATGCGCGCCCGCGCGGCGGCGAACGCACGCCGCTTTCGTGCCCGTTCATCCATTAGTCGAGCGTCCTTAAGACGGCGCGCGCGGGTGCGCCGTCGCCGCTGCCGCCCGCGAGTTTCAAGGGCAGACAGATCAGTTCATAACAACCGGCCGGCACGGCGCGCAGGTCTAAGCCTTCCAAGATGACGATGCCGCGCGCAAGCAGCGTCGTGTGCGTCTCGAACGTGTCCGACTTGAACTGCTCGACCGATAGATAATCAATCCCGACGAGCTGCACGCCGCGCGCGACGAGGGCGCGCGCCGCGTCGGGCGTGATGTAAGTAAAGTCCGTGCGGAAGCTACGCGGCGCAGGTTGATCCCAGAAACTTGAGTTGCGCGTCTTAAAGAGCACGCGCTGCGCGCCCGCCGGCACGAGCGCCGCGACATGCTCCGCCGCCAGCGCGTGTACGTCGCCGGCAACTTCGACGACGTGGGCCGGCCCGATGAGCCGTTCGAGCGCGAGGGTGGCGACGGTCGGGGCATCGGCGATGAAGTGTGCGGGCGCGTCCACGTGCGTGGCGGTGTGCGCGCCGAAGTGGAGCATGGAGACGTTCGCCGCGTCGCCGCGCGCGAGCGCCGCCCACGCCTCGATCTCTATGCCCGGATCGCCCGGATAAACCGGCGTCTCACCCGGCGCAATCGCTACGCTGATGTCGAAGAAAGGCATAAAGACGAGTGACGAGTGACAAGTGACGGGTGACAAGATAAAACTTTTGCGCGGCACTTGTCACTACTCTGTGCGCCGCCGGCCGGCGAGGCAGGTAGCTTGCCGGTGCAGTGGCCTTCGCGTTAGCATCGGTCGCGCATGTTTAAAGCTTACGCGGGCGGCGCGGCGGCCGAGAAGGGAGCGCGGGAGTTATCGGCGACATCAGCGGACAAAGTAACGTGCCACGCGTCGGCGCGTCGAGCTATTTGAACACCGCGCCGCTCATCTGGAGCTTTGCGCACGGTGCGCGCGCGGGCGAGGTGCGGCTGCTGACGGACGCTGCGCCCGCGCGTTGCGCCGACTTGCTGGCGCGCGGGGCGGTCGAGGTGGCGCTCGTGCCCGTGATTGAATATCAACGGCTGCCGGAGGTGTTCATCGTTTCGGATGCGTGCGTCGGTGCGCGCCGCGCCGTGCGCAGCGTCGTGCTGGCCACGCGCTGCGCTGAGCTTAAGGATGTGCGGAGCATCGCGCTCGATGAATCGTCGCGCACGTCAGCGGCGCTGGTGCAGATCATCTTCCGCGAGTTTCTGGGGCGTGCGCCGCGCGTTGCGCCCGCGCGCCCTGACGTGGCCGCGATGCTCGCCGAGCACGACGCCGCCCTTGTGATCGGCGACCCGGCCATGACCTTCGCGCGCGCCGGGCTGCACGTACACGATCTCGCCGCGCTGTGGCGTGAACACACGGGGCTTGGCTTCGTCTTCGCGCTCTGGATGGCGCACGCACACGCGGCCGGAGCGGTGCGTCGGCTCGACTTTGCGGCGGCGCGTGATGAGGGCCTCGCGCACACGGCAGAGATCGTGGCGCAGTACGAGCGCGAACTGAATCTGCCGCGCGCCGAACTGCACGCTTACCTGCACGACAACCTCTGCTTCGAGCTAAACGCAGAGATGCGCGCCGGGCTTGAACTATACTTTCGCCTCGCGCACAAGCACGCGCTCGCGCCCGCCGCGCGCCCGTTGCAATGGCTCGGTGATTAATCGCGCGCTAATCTGGTCGCGGCGCTCTTAAGGTGAACATAAGCTAATGGACTATTTGCTAATCGGGCTGATCGTCAGTGGGCTGTTCGTCGTCGGCTTGGCGTGCGTCGTCTGGCCGGAGCGTATGCGCTGGCAATCGAGAGGTATCCTGACGCTATTCCTGCCGGAGCGCCTGCACATCGCTCTGACGCGGGGCGCGGGCGCGCTGGTCGTCATCTTTTCCCTGTTTCTGCTGTTCAAGCTTTTGACCAGCCGGTAGCTGCGGGCGCGCGCCGCGCGGCGTATAATTTGCAGAGGGAAAGGTTGATTTTAGTTGCCGCGCGGCAGCGCCGAAGTTTGGGCGCTGAGGCGATGTTCGGTTAGCAGAATGCGAATTTAAGTTGATCGTTATGGAAAATATCCAACCCATCCTTGACCGCGCGCTGGCCGGTGCGCGACTGACGGCGGACGATTGCACGGCGCTGCTCAATTCGCACGACATCGCGCGCATCGGCGTCGCCGCCGACGAAGTCCGCCGCCGCTGGCACGGGGAAGATGTCGTGACGTACATCATTGATCGCAACATCAATTATACGAACGTCTGCAACGTGGTCTGCACCTTCTGCGCGTTCTACCGGCGACCGGGCAAGCCCGACACATACGTCCGCACGGTCGCGGAGATTTGCGAGAAGATTGACGAGACGCTGGCGCTTGGCGGCACGGGCGTCCTGATGCAGGGCGGGCTGCATCCAGACTTCGGCATCGAGTGGTACGAGGATTTACTGCGCACGCTGCATGCAAAATATCCGGCGCTGCAACTGCATTGCTTCTCGCCGCCGGAGATTCACAACATTCATCTGATTTCAAAGCTCTCTTATGAAGAGGTGCTGGCGCGGCTGCAAGCGGCGGGGCTTTATAGCCTGCCCGGTGGCGGCGGCGAAATTCTGGACGACGAGGTGCGCAAGCGTGTCTCGACCAAATGCACGACCGACGAATGGCTCGCCGTGATGCGCGCCGCGCACGGGGTTGGTCTGCGCTCGACGGCGACCATGATGTTCGGCATCGGCGACACGGTTGAGCACCGCGTCCGCCACTTGCAGCGCATACGCGACCTGCAAGACGAAACCGGCGGCTTTACCGCCTTCATCCCATGGACGTTTCAACGCGAGCACACGGCGCTTGGCCGGCGCATCAAAGACGAGCCGACCGGGGTTGATTATTTGAAGATGCTCGCCGTCTCGCGCCTGTTCCTCGACAACATCGAGAACTTGCAGTCGTCCTGGCTGACGCAAGGGCTACGACTCGGTCAGGTGGCGTTGCGGTTCGGCGCGAACGACATGGGTTCGATCATGATCGAGGAGAACGTCGTCTCGGCCGCGGGCGCGCACAACGAGGCGGACGAGAAGATGCTCCGCTACCTGATTCGTGAGGCCGGCTTCCGCCCGCAGCAACGCGATATTCTTTATCGCCACGTCAATCGGGCGGCGGCGACGCAGGCCGATGCCAGCGACTCGGCCGCTTTGCGCGAGTTGAGCGTGGCGTTCGCTGATTAGCGACTTGCGTGCGCTGACGAGCAACTGCTGTTCGTGCTGACAAAATGAAAAGAGGTGAGACTTTGCTGCTCACCTCTTTTCGTTTTGGCGTGTGCGGGCCTCTGCGTGGTTTAAGGCACGTTGTTGTTGGCGTCGCGCAGGGCGGCGATCTGTTGCACAGAGTAGTCCTGAAAGGGCGGGTAGGGCGCTTTAGTGCTGTAGTGCAGCCCGTTCTGGAAAGCGACGGTGGCCCAGCCCGTGACGTTCGCCTGATTACGCGGCATGTCAATGCCGTCGTCGTTGATGATGAGCGGCGCGTTCGGATTGTAAGCGGCGGCGCGCTGCTTGGCGCGCGGAATGCCGACCTGATAGTGATCGGCCGTCTCCCACTGGCCGCTGTGGAAGTCGAACACGGTCAGCGGCACGTTGCGCAGCGTGACCTCTTCGTTGATGATGCCGGTGCTGGACGTGACGTTGATGTCAGCGCCGGCATTGGCGCGCAGGGCGTCGCCCATGTTGGCCAACCACGTCGCCATCGCTTTGTGGTCAACTTCGTGCCCCTGTTCCGCAATCCGCATCTCGTGGCCCAACTCCCACAGGACGTTCTTCCGCCCGGCCAAAGTCCGCCCCAGCGCCGCCACCAACTCTTTCTGCTTATGCGTGCGCGCATCATTGCCCGGCGTGGTGAACCAACGCACGCGGTCGAGCGGTGAGATGTCGTACTGCTGCGGCACGATCAGTTCGTAAGGGATGAACTCCGGCTGATACTGCGGCGGCTCGGCGAGCGCCTGATAGGGGAAGATGGCCACCTGCACGATGAAGTTAACGTCGGGCGCGGCGGCCGTGTTGACCAGCGTGCTCAGGTTATTCAGGAACGCCTGATTGATCGAGCGATCAGCGTTGTAGAGCGTCAAGCGGCGATTGGGGTAGCGGTTGATGCCGTCCACGTCCGACTTGTAGTAGACGATGACTTTCACCAGATTGATGAACGGCGCGCGCGCCTTGAGGGCGTGAAAAAAATCGGGGCCCGTGCCATCGGCGGCCCGGCCGAGTTGATTATCGAAGCACAGATTATAAGCGCCGTAACCGATCATGCGACGCGGGAGAACAGGCGGCATAACTATCTCTCCTTTTGGGTGGGCAGGCTGGCGGGCGCGAGAGCAGGCGTAGTGCGCACGCGGCAGCAGCGCCGCCTGAGTGCGCCAGCAGGTCTCGTCAGCCAGATCGAATTTGATCGGCTCAGCCTGACGTTGATTGTGAGGCTGACGAGGGTAAGGCTACTCGTCAGCAGGGCAGCGAGGACGTAAAACGCGGGCAAGATAAGCCCGTGCACCGCGTATGTCAATAGAGACGAAGGAGGCTAGGCAAACTGCGGCCCGCGCGCCCCGGTTACGCCGCGCGGGCCGCAGGCGATCAATGTGCGCCGGCTCAGTGCCAGCCCATGCGTGCGCGCAGGGCGGTGACGTGGGCGGTGTGGTGGCGACCGTGCCACGCGTAGAGCGCGAGTTGTTTGTCGAGCGAGACCTGGCCCCACTCCGGATGCAGGAAGGTGCGTGCGCGCTCGGCGGGCGTGAGCGCGCGCAGGAGCGCCGCCCAACGCTGGTGCAGCGCATCAAGCAAGCCGAGCGACGTTTCGATGGGCGTGGCCTGCGTGTCGGCCAACTCGGCCCAGCGCGCTTCGTCGTAAGTTTTTATGGCCGGCTCGGCCTCGGTGAGCGCAAGCTTGGTGCGCACGTAGCCGTTCATGTGGCTATCGGCGACGTGATGCACAAGTTGGCGTACCGTCCAGCCGTCCTGCCGGTAAGGCGTGTCGAGTTGTGCCGCTGTCAGCCCCGCGACGGCCGCGCGCAGGTGTGTCGGCGCGTCGGCAATCTGCGCGAGCAACTCTTGACGCTCGTCGCCGGTCAAAGGGGCGTCGGCCGGTTGAAACTGTCCGATGGGGTAGCGCGGATCAGTCATGTGCTCTCCTTTGTTGCTGGTGGCCCCTGAAGGGCCAAGACCCGGCAATTATAGAGCGCGCGGCGGGGCGGCCAAGTGCCACTTAGGGCGGCCGCACGAGTGCCACTTGGCGCGAGGCGCACTACGGCAGCTAATCTTTCCGGGCAAAGATGTAGGCCCGCCGACTTTGATACTCGACCTCCGGATATGGGTCTCGTTCGATCACTTCCGCCAGCGTGAAGCCGGCCGCCTGCAATGCGCTTTTCATCTCTTCAGTCTCAAAGAAGATGAAATCCAGCGACACCTCCTGCCCCCACCATTCGTCGAGATGCTTGACCGCGCGCCCGATGTGAAACGTCAGCAGCAACATCCCGCGTGGTCGCAGCACGCGCTTTAACTCGCCGAGCGCCTGCGCCAACTGTGGGCGCGGCACATGGACGATGGCATAAAAAGCTGCGATGCCGCCGAAGGAATCGTCTGCAATCTCCGTGAGCGCCAACATATCGCCGCGTTGGAAAGGCACGGCGGGATTCAAGGCTTGCGCCTGTCGCACCATCTCCGGCGACAGATCAACGCCGCAAACCTGCACGCCCTGAGCGTGTAGATAGCGAGCAACTTGGCCCGGGCCGCACCCCATGTCGCAGATCGCGCCCAGACCGGACACCTTTTCCGCCAGCCAGTCGAGCATCTTTCGGTCGAACGGTTTCTGCGCCAACTCGTCCCGAAACTGCGCGGCATAATCTGCCGCCACGCGGTCGTAGCTCTGTTGTAATTCTTCACTCATCAATTTTGCCCAGCATAAAGATGTAGCTCTGCACCCGACATTGTAGCGCAGGAAAGTGGCAGCACTTTGTTGGCGTCGTGAATCTGCGCCGCCGCTTCGGTACGTCAGCGCCACTTGAAGATGCTGATGATGTTGGAGAAGTCGTCCGTCCAGAGGTGGCGGCCGGCGTCGCCTGTGAGCGTGTGCCAGCGCGCGTCGGCGGCAATTAATTTCAAGTCTTCGGGGCGGCGGGCCATGACGACCCATTGCGACGACTCTTTGCCTGCGGGCTGCGGCGCTTGCGTGTCGTCGCGGACGAGGCAGGTGAGGGCGCGGCTGCGAGCGAGATCGGCGACGACCGGATGCAGGTCTAGACTGCGGTTCGAGATGTGGTAGACGAGCAGTCCGCCCGGCGCGAGTTTGGCGAGATAGAGATCGAGCGCCTGTTGCGTCATCAGGTGGACGGGGATCGCGTCGGAACTGAAAGCGTCGAGGACGATGAGACCGTAGGCGCGGTCGGGCGCGCGTTGCAGTTGCAGGCGCGCGTCGCCTAAGACGACCGAGACGGGCGCGTGCGCGCAGTTGATCAGATAAGTGAAGTATTCCGGCGCGCGCGCCGCGCCGACGACGGCCGGGTTGATCTCGTAGAACGTCCAGCGCTCGCCGGCGCGCGCGTAAGCTGCGGTCGCGCCTGAACCAAGCCCGACGATGCTTACTTCGGGCGTAGCCGGTTGCGCCTGAAAAGCGGCGAAGACCTGTCCGAGCGGGCCTTCATGATGATAGTAGGAGAGCGGCTCGCACTGGCGCAGCAGGTCTGTGTACTGACGACCGTGGAGCGTGCTGCCGTTGTAGAGCAGATGCTCTGTGTCGCGTTCGTTGCGCGCGACGCGCAGGACGCCGAAGAAGTTGCGCTCGGTGTAGAGCGTGTGCGTGTTGAGGCGCGCATGCAGTTGGCTGCCGAGCATGACCGCGCCGAGCGCGAGCGCAAAGCGCACAGGGCGACGCTGGAACTGATAGATGAAATAACTGCACAGCAGCGGCAACCCGACCGCGAGACCAAACGCATTCTTGTAGTCGAGATCGTAGCGGGCTACGACGCTTGCCAGCAGGAACGTCAGCCAGCCCAAGCCGAGCGGCACGGCCAGATCGAGTTGGCGCGCCCGCGCCGTCGCGCTGTGGCCTGCGGGGCGCGGCATGAGCAGGCAGGCTAAGACGACCGCCAGCGGATATTCGGGCACGGTGTTAAAAAGCGCGGGCGCAACCAGCGCGT
>DASVQA010000009.1:0-84946 GCA_036389375.1 Pyrinomonadaceae bacterium
ATGCCGTTGCGCACCAGACTGAGGCTTGATTGCTCCTCTAATATCCGGCGCGACTTAAACCTGATCGATTGGAAGTAGCCACTTGTGCCGCCCGGTTTCAAGCCGGCACGAGCAAATTGAGAAGCGACGTAAGCCGCCGCCCGGCGATAACCTTCGCTCCCCGTATCGCGCCCTTCCAGTTTGTCGTCAGCCAAAACTTCAACGTGCGACCACCACCCGGCGGCTGCGGTGGAATGTGCGGCGCTACTTTGCCCGTGCCCCGAAGCAGCCAGCGCCAGTGCTAACAGCAATGCGAAGATGATCTCTGGTTTCATGCATTCCCTCTTGTTACAAGCGCTTCGACTTCCAATCTGGAGCGACGACGCGCGGCTACGACACAGCCGCGCCCGGCTCAGCGAAAATTATGGCCCACAAATCTGCTGCACCCTATCGGATCGAGATGCGCGTGGCGCGGTCATACTGGATCGATTATGGCTTGACGCTAAGTGCCCGGTGGAGCGCCGCGACGCGATAGACCCTCCCGCCCTTAACCACCAACGTGACCCGTCTGATGTCGCTGATGCGCGTCGCCGGATCGCCATCGAGCAAGATTAAATCGGCCAGCTTGCCCGGTTTGACCGAGCCGAGTTCCCTGTCGCGCTTCATTATTTGGGCCGCCCCCAGCGTTGCGAGTTGGAGCACTTTCGGCGCAGGGATGCCCGCCGCGACGTAAAGTTCCAATTCACGATGCAACGGAAAGCCCGGCATGGTGTCCGTGCCCGCAACTAAGGGGACGCCCGCCCGGTAAAGCGCGCCGACCATCTTCAGCATCGTCTTAAACGAAGCACGGTAACGATCATTCATGCCTTCGGGCACGGGCAGGCCGCCGCCCAACAGCTTGCGCCGCACCAGTGGCGGCAGGCGGTCAGCGACCGGCGCGTAGCCCGGCGAGATCGAACCGCGCCGCGCGTCGAACATCTCTTCAAAGACGCTCACGGTTGGGTCAACGACAACGTGCCTGTCCTGCAACAACTGAATGAACGACTTGACCTGAGCCGACTCTAAGTCAATCTCTGCCCCGTGTTCCGCCACGACGGTGAACCGCGCGGGGGTGCGCGTATCTTGAATCTTATCGAAGAGGAAATTGAGTAAGATGAAATTGATGTGCTGTATCTCGTCCACGCCCGCGCGCACAAACTGCTCGGCGGTCATAAAAGCGGGCACGTGCCCGCTGATCCGCAGCCCATGCTGATGTGCCAGCGCCACGATTTTAGGAACCAGTTCCGGTTTGATGGAACTGTAAATCTTAATCTGCACGTACCCTAAGCCGTCATACTTGTCTATTGCCGCCTGCGCCTCTGCCACCGTATCAACGAACACCTTCGTCGGCGCGGCGTAAGTTCCCCGCCCATCCATGAAACCGGCCATCAGGACGCGCGGCCCGATCTCTGTCCCTGCGTCGAACCTGCGGCGCAGGGCCAGTAAGCTGTCAGTGTCGTTCGCCAGATCGCGTACCGTCGTCACGCCGGCCGCCATGTGCTGCAACCCGTCGCCGGCACTCAGATGCACGTGCATGTCCCATAAACCGGGCATCAACGTCTTGCCCTGAGCGTCGATGACTTCAGCATGAGGCGGAATCTTTATCTTGCCGTCGTCGCCCACGGCGACGATCCGGCGGCCCGAAATGACGACGGTTGTATGGGGTCGCGTGCTGCACGTCTCTGTGTCGAACAGGCGCGCACCTTTAAAAACGAGCGCCGTCGCCGGCTCATGAGTCAGAGTTTGCGCGAGCGCCTCGGCGCGCACTCCCTCATAGACATTTTGCGCTTTAAGGAGCGCAGGGACGCTGGCCTCCCAACCTTCGCGCACGACTGCGCTCCATTGACTAGCCAAAGCGAAAAACTGATGCCCTTCGTCGAGCCAGATAGAGACAGGGGCAAAGCCTAGCCCCGAAATGGCGTAATGCGTAACCGTGCGCGTGCGCCCGCCGGTGTCGAGCTTAAGTTCGCCCACGCGTTCGATCCGGGCCTCGCCGTCGGGCAGCAGCGGCAGTCTGCCCGCCGGAGTTGCCAGCAGCGCCTGCGCCAGCAACGCTTGTTCACCCGGCGCGGCGTCGAGACTAACGTAGAAGGCTCTTTCAGTAACCGCGCGCCGCCCTTGTTCGCCCTTGTTCTGCCATGAGGCCAGCCCATCGGTTAAAGAGAACTGCTCGTTGACGGGGGCTTTTAGATAGTCGAACCCGGTTGTCTCGACGTGCGTGGGCATGCCGGCACTATCCAGCGTGAGGCTCGTGGTGAGGCGTGGCCCGCGCCCGCGATCATTGTATTCGTAAAAGAAGCGCCGCTCGCCTGCGGGTGTTACGGACGAGATTTGTACCCCGGCCGGCTGGCCCATCATAAGCACGGTATAACGAACCTGATCGGCCGCGCCATCGGGCAGTTGCGTGGCCAGCCGGACAGGCGGCGCTGGTGTTACGACCAATAACACCAACGCTATAAAGAAACCTCTCATTCTCAACCTCAAACCGGACAAACGTATCTCTCGCCATCAGGGCTAGAAGTTAAACTTCACCTGATAGCGAATCACGCGCCCGCCCGCATCGGTAAATTCAGGACGCAGGAACTGCCCTGCGGGGGAGTTAATGACATTAGCCGAGACGGCTGTAGAACCAGGTGAGAAAGGACTCACGCTGCTCTGCCCGTACTGCGGGTGATTGAAGATGTTGTAGAATTCGGTGCGGAACTCCAACCTTGTGCCATCTGTAATACGCACCCGCTTCAGCACGTTGAAGTCCCAGTTGTTAAGCCCGCGTGTGCGTAAGGTGTTGCGCCCCAGATTACCCCTGAGACCGGAACCCGCCGCCAAACCGATATACTGCGCGTCCAGCGGATTAATCGGCGCATTGCCAGCCTCAGGGTTGATGTAACCCGTACTTGAACTGCCATTAGGTACGGCGCGCACACCGCGCCGCCCCTGTGGATTGTAGAGTGGGCGGTCGCCCGCGCCGCCGATGCCGTCGGCATCCGCGCCATTAAGCACGGTTAACGGCACGCCGCTCTCAAAGATAGTGACGCCGGACAACTGCCAGCCGCCAACCAGTCGGCCCAGCAAGCCACGCTCGGCCCGCATGAACGGTAGCTCATAAACGTATGTGATCGCCGCACGATGCCGACGGTCGTAAAGCGATACGGCCCGCTCCAACTGCTGCCCGCCAAACCGGGCCGGGAAGGCAGATTGCGCCGGGCTGTTCGTCTCGGAAGGGAAGATGTCGCTGCCGTTATCAATCAACTTTGAGTAGGTGTATGAACCGCTCAGAGCCAGGCCGGCAGTAAAGCGTCTGGTGATGAACAACTGCCCCGCGTGATAGTTCGAGTCGCCGCCATTGGTGCGCGGGCCGCGAAAGCCTTGCAAGTTATCCAAGCGCCCGGAGAGCGGGCACGGGCTGCCGGCCGGGAATTGCGCCGTCGCTTGCGCCGCCGTGACCGTCCCGTTCGGTGTACAGTCCGGATAGCCCGCAGGTCGTGTCTGCATTGCTCGCGGCACGCCCGGGTTCTCGTCTTCGGTGAGGAACAAGTGTGTGCCCTTCGTGCCGACGTAAGAGACATCAACCATCAGCTTGAGCGGCAACTCGCGTTGCACCCCGATAGACCACTTCTGGTAATAGGGGTTGAGCAGGTGCTTGACGACCAGTTGTTGCAGGTCGAGCGGACTGGGCGCGCGCGGACTTGTCGGCAGTGAGCGCGACAAGTTAGGCAGCCCGCGCGGGGTCGTGGCATTTACGACCGAGGCGGCGAAGGTTGCGATCACGTTCGGGGTCGAGGTGAGCGCGTTGGTTGCGATGTTATTGAAGAACGTGTCGAAGCCGACCTGATAACCCATGCGCAGCACCGTGCGCCGCTCGCCCAGCAGGCGACCGAGGAAGCCTTCTTTAAACGTAGGCGAATAGGCCAGCCCGACCGTTGGCGCGAAATTGTTGTTATCCCGATCGGCTTTATTGGGCTGTGTGTAAGGGCCGGTGCGCGTCGCCGGGTCAATGTTGAATAGCCCGGTATCAACCGGGTGCGGCATTGAATTGACCGGCTGCCCGAAGTTCTCGTAGCGCAGCCCGAGCGTCATTGTCAGCGCTTGCGACGTACGCCAGCGATCCGTCAAGAAGTAAGCATGGCGGAGCGCGGACGGATAGTAGACCGGTGGCCCGAATTGACGCTGGGCCGCGAAGTTGTTCGAGCCGCCGAAGTCTTCGATGAAGTTCGCAAAGGCGCTGTAACCGGGACTCGCGGCATAACTGAATTGACCACGCACAATCACGGGCGCGCGTTGGATCGACCGCTGGTCATTAATGTCGAAGCCGAAGCGGAGAGTATGCGTGCCGTGCAGGTACGTCATCGTATCCTGGACGATGTAGTTGTTGGCAATACGGCCGAACGGAATGTTTGTCTGGACACCAATGGAACTGATGCCCCCGGCGATGTCGAAACGCGGTAGCGTCCGACCCAATTCCGAGGGCGTATCAATCGGATTAGCGAACTTCAAGCGGACGTACGAGAGGCGCAGTTCGTTGGTCAGGCGCGGCGAGAAGATGTGCGTCTCGCTAATTCCGGTATTTTGGAAGCGATCGTGTCTTGATGTTTCGAAACCAATGAACGGAGCGAATGAAGTTGGGTCTAGCTGATCATCTATCAGGTAGCGCCCAGCGAGTTGGTCTTTTTCGCCGATGGTGTGATCGATGCGGGTCACGAGTTGATAGGCGCGGTAGCGTCTAGGCAAGGCGATGAAGCCCGTACCGAATTGGACTGCGCCTCGATCCACGCCGGTTGCGCTCAGCCCTAGCGGAATGAGGGGGAAAGGGCCGGCGGTAGCAGTTACGCCTTTGATTACGTTTAAATAAGTATCTAGATTGGCGCTCGCGCCTTGCGGAAACAGCGCCCGCAACGTTGCCAAGCCCGCGCCCGTAGGCACAACCCGGCTCTGCTGCGAAGTGGAATTTTGGTACTGTCGCTGATAAGCGGCGAAAAAGAATGTCCGCTTTGGGATGATGGGCCCGCCCAGCGTCCCTGTGAACCATTGCTCAGTGCCGGCCGGCGGATGGCCACGCTGCTGCACCACCGGGTTACCGGCCTGTGTATTGGTGATCGCATCATCGCGGGTTGAGTCAAGCAGGTAGCCCAGTGTCCCGTGAAAGTTGTTAGTGCCGGACTTGGTAATAACGTTCACGACCGCGCCAGCGGCATGGCCGAACTCGGCGTCATTATTTGAGGTCTGCACAGAGACTTCTTGCACAGCGTCCGGGATCGTGATCCTGAAACCTTGACCAGTCACCGAGATGTCGTTGTTCTCCGCGCCGTCGATTAGAAAGTTGTTGGAGCGCCCACGTGAGCCGTTTACAGAGAACGACTCAATCTGCCCGCTTTGGTTGAACCTGTTCGTGGAGACGCCGGGCAGCGTCAGCGATAGCGATACGGGATTGCGGCCGGGGAAAGGTAGCTCGGTAATCTTTAGGGGGTCGATATTGCCGCCGCGCACAGGGGCCTCGGTCTGTAAGAACGCGCCCCCTTCGGCCGTTACATCTACGGTAATTTGCTGGCCCGCAGGCGCTAATTGAACAGGTACATCTGATATCTGATTAGCTTGAACAACGACATTGATCTTCGTGACTTCGCCGAAACGTGTGTACGTGACCCGCACAGTATAGGTGCCGAGTTCGACGGCATCGAAGCGATAGAAACCATCTTCGTTGGCGACCGTAGCGCGTTCGACACCTGTCTGTGTATTAGTGAGCGTAACGCTCGCCCCGGCGATGACAGCCCCGTTAGAGTCGGTGACAGTGCCGGTGACTGTGCCGCGACTCGTCTGGCCAAAGACAGAAGGTGTCAGGCCGAAGATGATGATGAGCAAGCAGAATCGGAATAACATGACGTGGCCTCCGTATCGGTGAGGTAACGAACTAAGCTCGATGCTTGCGTGGGTGCTTGATGCTGATGTTGGGCGGCCCCGTGATGCATCCACAGGCGCTAGCATCGACTCGACTTCCCGCAAAAGATGGATGCCGGGACTATGGGCGCGACGCGGCAGGCTCATTGACCCGCGCTGGCGGTTGCGTCAAACTCTTCTTAGAGTAATTTGCCTGTCGTGAGCTGCCCTTTGATGTAGTTCACGCCGACACGATAGTGGAGGGCCGGCAGAGAAGTCTTTAAATTTTTCCTAAATCATATCAAGCGGTGAACAAGCTGGCGCGCCCAAGCGAGTCCGTGCCCTTATACACCTCATTTAGTAATTATTTAAGGACAGAGCATTTGCTCAGGTTGTATGCTTTTGCTCCTGAAGCCGACGACCTAAACAGGCGAGACCGGTCTTGTCAGTCCGTGACGCGAATCCTTATCGTTTTTTGAAGCAGGATAATAAGCCGGGGCAGCGCGTTCGAGATCGAGTTTATAAAAAATGCGATTGCCCCGTCTGCACGAGCAAACAGCCGGTTCAGACAGGCCAGATACGAAGAGGTTGTGTGGGCTTAGCGCCGACAATTGGGCTAGGCGCTATTGGACTACTATCTAAGAAAGGTGTCGCTTGCCATGACTCACGCTCTCACTTTGCGGCGGCTGTTAGTGCTGGTCTTTACAACATCAATCGCCTTTGCCATGGTTGGCGCACGGCCGGCGCTATCACAGACGCCGGAGCCAGTTCCCTTTTCAGTTACCTTGAAGATGGCTACGGCTAAGACCGAGGCGAAAGACTGGAAAGAGGCTGCGACGCTCTGGGAGCAGGTGACGACCGCTAACCCGGTGGTCGGCGACTTTTGGTATCAATTAGCAGATGCGCGCTATAACGCTAAAGACTATCGCCGCGCCATCGCTGCTTATGAGAAGGCGCTGGAGTTAGGGCTGGCCCGGTTCCGGCTCTATGCTCCGCCCTATCAGATCGCCTGCTGCTATGCGCTGTTAGGTGACAAGGTGCAGTCCTTAGCCTGGTTGGAGAAAGCGCTTGCTGCCGGCTATCCCGATCTGCCGCACGCGCGCACAGATACAGACCTGCAAATCCTGCAAGGCGACCCGCGCTTCGTTAAGCTGGTGGCCGCCGCTGATGTCACCAAGATGACCCGCGACGAGGGTTGGCGCTACGACATTGCTTTGCTGTCACGCGAGATTAAACGAATGGCTATAAATCCTTTCGAGTTTACGCCCGAAAGAGAATTCGATGCCTTCGTCAGCGCCCTGCTCGACCGTGTTCCGCAGCTAAGCGATGTGCAAATTGACATCGAGCTACGCAAACTCTTCCACATGGTCGGGCGCAGTCATTCGATAGTCATCAACGGGCGACCGAATCCGGGGGCATTTCACCCCTTGCCATTCCAGACCTACTTCTTCAACGAAGGTCTGTTCATTGTCGCTGCGGACTCGGCGCATAAAGATTTAGTGGGTGCGCAAATTCTGCGGTTTGGTAATAGCACTGCGGCTGAGGTGTTGCGCACTATGAGCACCATTATCAGCGCAAGGAATGAATACAGGCCGTTACGGATCGTCCCAGAGTTGCTGCGCAGCACGACGTTCCCTCATGCCCTTGGGCTGATTCCAGATGAGGATAAGGTCGTACTCTCGCTCCGTCTGCTGGACGGAACTACCCGGACAGTGACTGTGGCAACAGATCAGACCTTGAAGGGCTACGGCGACGTGCCACCACCAGATTGGACTTTCTTGGAGAATATCGTGCCGGGGCCGATACCGCTCTATCTGAAGAACCGGCGGGCCAACTTCTGGTATGAGTACCTACCGGAGAGCAAGACGATGTACGTCTCCATCTACCAGCTTAGGAATATTCCAGATGATCCGCACAAGGCGTTCTACGAGAAACTCTTCAAAGAGATCGATGCGCAAGATGTGGCACGGCTCGTGATTGACTTTCGCTGGAATGGTGGTGGTAACACAGCGAATGGGCGGGCTTTGGTTAATGAAGTCTTGAAACGGGATAAGCTCAATCAGAAAGGTAAGCTTTTCGTTATCGTCGGGCGCTTCACCTTGAGCGCGTCAATAAATGTCGCTGACTGGTTCGAGCAGGAAACTAATGCCATCCTCGTAGGTGAGCCTAGCAGCGATTCACCAAACTTCGTCGGCGAATCGAACCTGGTGACGTTGCCTTGGAGTAAGAGTCGCTTTCTCGTCTCAAATCTCTATTGGCAGTATGCAGGGCCAATCGACACGCGCCAGTGGCTCACGCCGACCCTCTACGCACCACCAACTTTCGCGGCAGCTAAAATGAACCGCGACCCGGCGATGGAGGCTATTTTAGCTTATCGTTAAAGACGGCCCTGATAAGCGTCCTTAAACGTATCGGCGCAACGGGTGACCGGGGCCTTGCTAGGAGGATGCGGTTGAAGGCTGAGTCCGGCGGAGCTGGAGAAGCAGAATTTATCCTCTGCGATTACACCAGCTCCGCCGACTTGATGTGCTGATAGCTATGCACGCGAGTATAACCTGCGCGCGCAAGCCTTACGGGCACGAGGTTGCGTCGAACGATGCCCCGTCCTCAATGGCCTGTCCGTCTTGCTCGTGTGGGACGGAGACGCGGACGCTGCCGGGGGTGCTGCCGCCGCGGCCATCCGTCGCCTCAAAGAAGATAGTGTAGAAGCGCCCGTTGCCTTTGCCGCTGCGCTCGGCCCGCAGTTGCGCGCTGGCAGTGCCGACACCGCTCGCGTCAGGACACTTGTCCCCGTCGCCCTTATCGTTAGTCGCTTCGTCCTGCATGACGCGCGTGACCCGGATCGTCACGGGGTCGCCGTCCGCGTCGGTGACGCCCTGAATGCTAACCGCGATCAGATCGTGATTGGGCGGCCAGAGGGCCGCGACGCTCGGCCGCGCCTGACTCACATCAGGCGGTCTGTTTGCAGAGACGTGGCCGGGAACGAGCGCGAAGTTGCCGGCGTCGGGATTGCTTGGATTACGCGCGCTGAGCGTGAGGTTGAATGTCGTGCCGTCGTTAACGCCGGCCGGCGCGAGCAGCCGCACGGTCACGTCGCCGGTCTGATTTTGTGCGAGGGCAATATTGCCCGGGCTAAAGTTGACGACGAAACCGTGATCGTCGGTCACGGATAGGGCGAACGTGGCCGCCGGCCCAAGGTTCTGCACTTGGAACGTGTAGGTTGATGACTGCGCGATGGACAGACCGGGCAGCGCCGGGGTGATGAGCTTAACCGTCTGCGGCTTGATGACACCGGGCCGGAGGCGCTGGTAAGGCTTGCCGCTCGCGTCCACACCTCTCACATAGACGAGAAAGGGCGCAGCCGGCGTCTCTATACTACCGAAGAACTCGCGGCTGAGACCGGCAAGTGGTCTCGGTAGCTCCGTCAGGGCCAACGGGCGCACGAGCGTTCCATCGGCGGCGCGCAATTCGAACTGCGCCGTCAGTCCGGGCCCGCCCACAAGTTGGGCATCGATCTTCGTCGCACTGGCCGCCAGCGGCAACCCGGCAATGGACGCGTGCCCTTCATGGCCGGGCCAGCCCGCCGGCTCGACGAAGTTAAAGGCGGACAGATTCAGCGGACTCTCACCACTAACGCGGACGGAGAGGTTACCAGAGCCGTTGACTGTCACCTCCCAAGTGCCGGGCGGCGGCGCGGTCACCGAGAAGATGCGACCTTGGCCGAGGATGACGGCGCGCACGCCCACGTCCGTCGGCTGCACGACGCTGCCATCGGGCCGCCGCACGACGACGTTGGCCGTCCCGCTGATCGAAAAGGTGACGCGCTTCATAGTCGAATCCACCGGGACGCTATAGGTTTTGGCCGTGCCCACGAGCGCGTCGCTGACGGCCAGTACATCAACTGCGTTGGGGCGCACGAGAAAATCCACGAGCGGCGTTAGGTTGTCCGCCTCGGAGCGTGAGATGACGAAGACTTGGCCGCCCGTATCGGTTGCAGTGCGGTAATACTCCGGGTCAATCGGCGAACAACTGCCGGACGCGGCAGTCGAAATCTTGATCCCCTTCTCGTCGGCAAGGGCGCGCACGTTCGGGGCGAGTTCGTCGTCTCTGGCGCTGGCGTCGGTGAAGAGGATGAGTTCGCCGCCGTAGTCCATGGCCTGCAAGGCCTTGAGCAGACCGGACTGTGGCAACTCCGGGCAGTCGCCGCCGCCACTGGCGCGGAGGCGGCTGATGGCGTTGACGAAGACGGTTGCGTCAGGCGTGTCGGCCTGAACGGCGGTGAACGGGTCGTTGACTTCGACGAGGACGTATTCGAGCGGTTCAAGCTCGGTGTCGAGCCGGCTGCCGACAATGTCTATGGCCTGCTGGCGCACACCCGCGATCTCCTGGCCCATGCTGCCCGTCGTGTCTATGGCGAAGGCCAGCGAAGTGCCCGCACCAAGCAGAGCTTTGAACTGTTTGAGCGTGACCTTGGCCTTGATGTCGCGCAAGAACTCTTTCGTATGGTCGCCGGCGAGTTGGGTGGCGCGCTGGTGGAGATAGTTATGGGGCGACACGTTGCAGTTGAGCGAGTCTTTATTGATGCCGAGAGTGCCGGGCGTGTCGACCGAACGATCTCCGGGCCCACCGTGACTGCACTTGCCCGGGTGCTTAGCATCGGAGGGGGGCGGCAGGTAGGGGATGGTCGGTAGGAACTGGAAGTAGCCGCTCGTCAGCTTCGGCGTGGAGATGTTGCCGACGCAGGGGCAGACGCCCACGGGACAGTCGGCGCAGGTGGGTTCGAGTTTGCCGGCCGCGCTGGCGAGCAGGTTAGCGGTCTGGTCAAACTTACCGAGGTAGGGGTTGGTCATCTGCCAGCCCATCTCGACCCAGTTGCTGTGGGAATAGAAGTCTTGAATGGCGTGCAGGGCTTGGCCGAGTTTCTTGCGAGCTTCCGAAGCTTGATTGGCCTCAAGGTCAGAGACGAGATGCTGAAAGCGATCGTTCAAGCGCGCTTGCCCCTCGGCGAAAGCTTCATTGTCGAAGTGGGCGGCCTGGTTCGCTAATTCGGGCCCGAGATCGGTCTTCGCGTTGGCCTCCTTAATCTCGTTGATGGCCTTCTCCATCGAATTGTTGACCTCGGTTACGCCGGGGATGATGTTCTCCTTCGTGAGCAGGTCTTTGATCGCCTTCTCCGTTATGTCCACATGGGTGATGTCGTTCGGGTCTGCGCGCTGCGTGGCATCAGGCTTGAAGGCAAGCGCCTGACCGCCGCGATGGTAAGGGACAGCCGTCACGAGCATTAAGGTAGCGAGTAGCAGAGAGGTAACAGGCCGGAAATGTATGAGTAAATTTGCTGAGCGCATGAGAGGTTCCTTTCGTCAGTGAGGATTAAACGCCGACCGGGGAACAGCAAGCCTCATACCAACTTCAGACGACGCTATTTCGGGAAGTAAAAAGGAGCTTTAGTGTTGGACATGAGGGACGCGGCGTTCACAGCAGAGAACACTCTCGGGCGCGGCTGTGTACTTCTGTTGAATCATAATTGTTCTGCATTCTGCCGCCGGGTAATATCTGTTGCTCACCTTACTCATGCTCTTGTGCCTGTTCGGCCACGCACCCTTTTATGGACATGACCGATAAGCCTCATGTAAGATTCCACGCAACTCAACGGGGGCTTGCTGTGCGACTGTAGCGCAGTCTGTAGGACTTCGAGTTCACGCCCCCGTCTGCTGCTGCCTCCGCTATGAGGCAGCGCCGACTTTTTAAGTCGTTCCTAGTTATGTAAAGGAGAAAAGACAATGTCGGTTGAAAACATCATTCGCGCGTGGAAAGACCCGGACTATCGCCAAAGCCTGAGCGCGGCGGCGCTCGCCGCCTTACCGGCGCACCCCAGTGGCCTGATTGATACGAGCCTCGTCGCTGCGGGCGAGGCGGGCGAGCAAATATTCGTCACGACCATCGACATGCTGACCACGCCGGAGACGAGCACTTGCTAGGCCGATGGCCGGCGACCATCACCGGCTCTGTCTAAGCAAACTAACTGGCGCGTTGGCTCTCAGTGGTAGCGGGCTAACGGTCATTTGAACCCGAGCGTCAGAAGCAATGATAAGTTGCTTCTGACGCTCGAACGTTCTCAAGCGGTAGCCAGCTACAGCGACCCGCCACAACACCGCGCATACCTGCAAGGTTGCCGCATAACTTTTGTGCTGTCGCTATCATGTCAGATAAATTGCCGGCGGATTTAGTCTGGTACAACGCTTTAACCTTAACCGAGCGCATTGTATCGCTGCGTCACGCGCCAGAGACGAGTGCGGGCCGGGTGGATACCAACCTTGCCGCGCGCCGGTTGCAGCGCTGGCGGGCGCAGACACCTTTTTTAACCGACGAGCAGTTTAACGAACGTCTGGCGGCGGATGGATGCAGCCTCGAAGCATTTTTGACCATTCTGGGCGAGCCGTTGGCGGACGTGTGTGCCCGCCTGACCACCGCCCCGGAGTGGTTAGCACAACTCGCCGGGCTACCAGACACGCTGGCGCAGCTGGCTGTTGACCTTGCGCCCGCCGAAGCGGCTGGGCAGAACGCGGTTGTCTTTGCGCGTTTGACTGAGCCGCTGGTTAACGATGCGGCGGCGCGTGTGCGGCGCGGGCTGGAGATTTACGGGCCAGACACCCAACTGCCATTTGATCCGGTGGCGGTCGTGCCAATGGTGCTGGCTGATCTGGCGCGGCGACTCGGCGAGATGCTCAGCCGTTGCGTCATTCTGGAATTACACGTCGCGCGGCTGCGCGATGCGCTGAACGGCGAGACGCCTACAGAGCGGTTCACAAATTTCATTCACACGTTGCGGCAGCCGGAGCCGTTCACCGCTTTTCTGCGCGAGTATCCAGTGCTCGCCCGACAACTCTTAGCGTGTGTCGATAACGCGGTGACATTCGCGCTTGAGTTTCTGGCACACCTGCGCGCGGACAAGACGGCCCTCGAAACTACGTTCAACTCCGGCCGCCCGCTCGGTCGCCTGCAAAGTTTAGACGCCGGGCTGGGCGACCTGCATGGCGGCGGTCGGGCGGTGCTCAGCGCAGAGTTCAGTACCGGTGTGCGCGTTGTCTATAAGCCCCGCTCGCTGGCGATAGATGTGCAGTTTCAGCGCCTGCTCGACTGGCTCAACGCGCGCGGCGATCATCCGCCTTTCCGCACCAGCAAAATAATTGACCGGGGTGATCATGGTTGGATGGAGTTTATCGTCGCGCAAGACTGCACGACGCGCGCCGAGGTAGAACGGTTTTACCGGCGGCAGGGCGGCTATCTGGCGCTGCTGTATGCCATCGGCGCGACGGACTTCCATCACAGTAATTTAATCGCCTCCGGCGAACAGCCCGTGCTCGTCGATTTAGAGACGCTACTGCATCCGCGCGTCATCCCGTTAGATGAGACGCAAGCCGAAGCCGTGGCCGCAGACATCGTGACGCAATCGGTCATGGGCGTCTTACTGCTGCCGCGCCGGTCGCTCGCCAATGAGCAACATGAGGGCGTTGATCTGAGCGGTTTAGGCTCAAGCAAGGGGCAACTCAGTCCGCATCTCATCCCGCGTTGGGAACAGGTCGGCACGGACACGATGCATCTCGACCGGCAGCAGATAACGATGCAGGGCAGCCGCAACCGGCCGACGCTCGCCGGCGAGGAGATGAGCGTGCTTGCCTTTCAGGATGCGTTGAGCGCGGGCTTCGTTAGTGTTTACAACTTGCTGCTCAGGCACAGGGCCGAGTTGCTCGCCGACGCCGGGCCGCTGGCGCGATTCGCAGCGGTTGAAGCGCGCGCCGTGCTGCGCCCGACCGTGGCCTACGCCACCCTGCTCCGCGAGAGTTATCACCCGGATGTCTTACGCGATGCACTTGAGCGTGAATGTTTATTCGATAGCCTGTGGGCGGCGGTCGAGCGCAGGCCGCAACTGGCTAAAGTCGTAGGGCTTGAGCGCAACGATCTACTGCGGGGCGATGTGCCCAAGTTCACGGTGCGGCCCGGCGCGCGCGATCTGTGGGGCAGTGCGGGCGAGCGCGTGCCCGACTTCTTTAGCGAGTCGGGGCTGGAACTCGCACGACGACGCATAGAGCGTTTCGGTGCGGCCGACCTCGCCCAACAACTCTGGTTCATTCGCGCCTCGTTAACCACACTTTATACGGGCCACTCGGAGCAGACGCAGTATGAATGCACGCCCCCGCCCGCCGCATTGGCCGCCGGGCAAGCACTAGCGGAGGCGCTTAAGATTGGCGCACGCCTTGAGCAGTTAGCCATAAGCGGCGCAAAGGACGCGACGTGGTTGGGTCTAGCCTTCAAGCGCGAGGAGTACTGGTATATCACGCCGCTCGCGTTCGATCTCTATAGCGGATTGCCGGGCGTTATCTTATTCCTCGCTTATCTGGGCAGCATCACCGGCGCAGCCCGCCACACTGAACTGGCGCAGCGGGCGCTCAACTCGCTGCAACAACAGTTGCACCGCAACAGCGCAACGCTCAAACTGCTGGGCGGCTTCCACGGTTTGGGCGGCGTCATCTACTTGCTGACGCACCTGAGCGCCCTCTGGCAACGGCCGGACTTACTGGCCGACGCGCAGGCGTTGACCGAACACGTCGCCAGTCTTATTGAGTTGGACGAATATCTGGATGTCGCCGGCGGTGCGGCCGGTTGTGTCGCTAGTCTGCTCAGCTTACACCGGTTTGCTCCGTCAGTTGCGACGCTCGACGTTGCGCGGCGCTGCGGCGAACACATCATCAACAGCGCACACACGCAGGCGGCGGGCGGCATCGGCTGGACGACGCCAGTGCCCGCCGCGCGGCCTTTAACCGGCTTCTCGCACGGCGCGGCCGGTATGGCGTGGGCGCTCTTTGCTTTATATGGCGCGACCGGCGCGGCGCATTTCTACGAGGCGGCGCGCGCTGCCGTCGCTTATGAAAACAGCCTCTTCTCGCCGGCGCAGAATAACTGGGCGGATTTACGGCCGGGACAGGTCGCGCAAGGCGACTATAATTATGCGCAGTCGTGGTGTCATGGCGCGCCGGGTATCGGGCTGGCCCGCTTGGACACCCTTAAATATGCCGCCGAGCTAATGCCTGATGTGCGCGCGGCGGTGGCGGCAACGGTTGCGCGCGGCTTCGGTTATAATCATTCGCTCTGTCATGGCGACTTAGGCAATCTGGACTTTTTGCTTCAGGTCAGCATGACGCTCGACGACCCGCAGTTGGCGGCGCAGGTCGAACGGCTGACGGCGACTGTGCTGGCAAGCATGGATAAGCACGGTTGGTTGTGCGGCACGCCGTTGCGGGTCGAGTCGCCGGGTCTGATGACCGGGCTGGCGGGCATCGGCTACGGGCTGCTACGGCTGGCCTACCCGCAGCGCGTTCCTTCTGTGCTGGTGCTGCAAGCACCACTGGTCGAATAAATAGATTAGGCGCGGGGTGCTCTGCGTGACCTTTGATTTTTACAAGCCGCAAAGAATGGCGCTGCTCGATTTTCTCGACGGGGCGAACACCGCAGCCATCACGTACCACAACTTCTGGGCAACTCGGTGCAGACGCCCGTGAGCCTCTACTTCCGCAACCCGGAGACGTTCTCCCCCGTCGAGAAAACGGCTTTAGATTTAGCGCGCGGGCGTGTGCTCGACATCGGCGCGGGCGCGGGCTGTCATCACCCCTGCTTTAATCCACATCAGATAAGATGGCTCAAGCGGTTATTGATAGCCTTCAGAGGCGCATCTGTTAAGAATCAGGTTCTTTAGGTCGGCCATCGTCCGGCACTTGTTGATTGAATCTGCTCCGACTAACAGTTCTACGCCTTCGCCGTCCTTCTTGAAGATTGCCGGTAACGGCACGTTCGCCACACCGTAGCGCGCGCTCAACTCATTGGCGTGCAGAAACTCCAATGACCTATCGAGGCTGTCTAGAAACTGTCTCCATTCCTTGCGCATGCCTGTCAGCGTGTGGGTGAGCGCACAGAGGTTGCACGGGTAGGTCTGCGGCGAAAAGATTTTGTGCGCCACATCGGTGAAGGTATTAAAGATGCCGCCGTCGGCATTGTAGACAAAGACGAGGGTCGGTTTCGTAGGCTGAGAGATTTTCTCCATCTCGTGGGATAACGCTTCCTGCTACGCGCGCGCAGTGCGCGCTTCGGAATCCATACCGGGGCAGTTGTACTGGCGACGGTCGGAGCCGGAAATAATCAGCACGCGGAATGGGCGCTCACCAATTGGCAGTTTTCCGTTTCGTCGTGCGGCTTCAACGTTTCGCCCGGCGATAATGAGCAATGAAACTAACGCTTCTTCTCATCACTCATCGTTTATTACTTATCGGCCGCGACCGCGCCACCGCAGGATGAGCCTGCGCCCGCCGTGCAGCCGAAGCAGTGTGCGCCCGTCATGACGGGCTGCCCGGCGAACACGCCCCGGTCGAAATCGGCAATCGTCTGCGGAAGTTCGGGCGCGACGCCGAGTTCGAGCATCTGGTTGAAATCGCAGTCATAGAGTCGCCCTGTCCAGTCCACGCTGACGAGACTGCGGCACATGAGACCTTCGACCGTGGCCGGATTGAACGCCTCGACGAGCTTACGCATATAACGCTCCTCGTTGCCGGAGCGGCGCAGATAGTCGAGAAAGCGTTTGATGGGCATGTTCGTGATGGTGTAAAGACGGTTGAAGACTATCTGGTGGCGCGCGCGCAGTTCGCGTTTGAAGTCGCGCTCAATCGCGTCCTGCGCGGGCGGCAGGAAAGCGCCGACCGGATTGTAGACGAGGTTGAGCAGCAAACCGCTGCCCGCGCGCCCGTAGCCGACCTCGTTCAGACGTTTGAGCGCCTCAACCGATTTATTGAAGACGCCGTGCCCGCGCTGCGCGTCCGTCTGCTGTTCGAGGAAGTAAGGCAGGGACGAGACGACTTCAACTTCGTGCGCGCGGAAGAACGCCGGCAGGTCTTCCTGCCCCGGCTCGAACATCACCGTCAGATTGTGGCGCACCAGCACGTGCGCGGCGGCGCGGCGGGCCTCCGTAACGAGATAGCGGAACGAAGGATTAAGCTCCGGCGCTCCGCCCGTGATGTCGAGCGTGGGGATACGAAATCGCCTTATCGCTGCAAGCACCTGCTCGGCCGTTTCGCGGGTCATGCTTTCAGTGCGGCTGGGGCTGGCATCAACGTGGCAGTGCTTACAAGCCTGATTGCACAGCTTGCCGACGTTGACCTGCAAGGTCTCGACGCCGTCGGCGCGCCGCAGACGCGTGCCGTACGCCGCGAGTTTTTCGTCGAAGCTGTCTGCGCTGCGCGTCCGCGCAGAAGCGCCCGCTTGATTGATGGGTAGTTCTTGAGCCATCACATCGAGACTTTATCTACGGAGTTGTGCGCTTGCAGCGCGTGGATGAGCGTCGCGCCGCCGCGTAGCGCCGAGGCCATGTGAATCGCCTCGGTCATCTGCTCCATGTTCGACCCGGCTTCGAGGCACGCCTGCGAGTAAGCGTCTATGCAATAGGGGCATTGCAAGGCATGCGCGACCGCTAGTCCGATGAGCGCCTTCTCGCGCCGCGAGAGCGCCCCGTCTGCCTGACATGCCTGATACCACGCCATAAACTTCTCGAACAGGTCGGGGCGGTGCTTGCCGACCTCCGCGAAGCGCCCGAGGTCATCTTCTTCGTAATAGGCCACTGTGCAATACTCCCTTTGCCGGTTTCTGATCTTGGCTCGCACAGGTAGTATCACTGCTCCGCTCAATGCGCAATCCGAAATCAGCGAACGATTATCATGTCTCGCCCGGTTTGCATCATGATGGTCAAAGCGCCGCGCGCCGGCGCGGTCAAGACGCGCCTCGTGCCGCCGCTGTCGAGTTCTGAAGCTGCGACGCTCGCGGCCTGTTTCGCGCAGGACACGCTGGCGTGGGTGCGTCGTCTCGTGCCCGAAGTCATCGTGGCTTACGCCCCGGCGGATGGGCGCGCGCCGCTTGCAGCACTCTTTACGTCTGACAATCTACTCTGGTTTGAGCAGCGCGGCGCGGAACTCGGCGCGCGTCTTACATCGGCCGCGGCGCACGCCGCCGCACTCGGATGCAGCCCGATTATCATCATCGGCACGGATAGCCCCACGCTGCCGCCGGCTTATGTCGCGCGGGCCATTGATTCGCTCTCTGCCGGGGAGTCTGACATCACACTCGGCCCGACCGAAGACGGTGGCTACTATCTCGTCGGCCTACGGAAATTTTCCGACGGCCTCTTCCGTAACGTCGCATGGAGCACGCCGCAAGTCTTCAGTCAGACGGCCGGCAATGCCGCCCGCGCAGGACTGCGCCGGCTTGCGCTGCCGCGCTGGTACGACGTGGACACGCCCGCCGATCTTTTGCGCCTGCGCGCCGAACTCTGCACCGATGAAGCGGCCCGCACGCGCGCCCCGCACACTTATCAATGGCTGCTTGCTCATGCCGCTTCATTACCGGCGTCAGCCTGAACGTGCGCCCCGGCGAGCGGCGAACCAACGTCGTTTTATCCCGGTCTCAAGACCGCGAATCGGCGTGTACAGCCGACCGAGCGTGCGCGGATGTACGCCGAGCCAGTAGAGCACCTGTAGGCCAGACCAGCGTGCGAAGGTGAGCGCGAAACTGCGCCCCTCGAAGCGGCGCGACGAAGTGGTGACACTAGCGGGCAGATGCAGCACACGCCCTATCTTTCGCAAACGCTGCACCAAGTCCAGGTCTTCAAAGATGGGATAGGCCCGAAAGCCGCCGAGTTGTTGATAGGCTTCGCGCCGGACGAAGATGCCGGAGTCGCCGTAGCAGAGACCAAGCCGGCGCAGACGTGGGTAGAGCCAGGTGAGAAAGCGTGCGGCGGGCTGATCACCGGCGAAGATGACATGAAAGTTGCCGGCCACCACCGACGCATCGCCGAGGCTCTCAGCTATCAGCCCGACGCAATCTGCCGCAGGCTGCGTGTCCGCGTGCAAGAACCACAAGGCGTCGGCGCGCGCCGCGCATGCGCCGACGTGCATCTGAAGCCCGCGCCCACGCTCGGACGTGAGCAAACGCACGCCGCGCCCGCGCACAACCTCGACCGTTTCATCCTGACTTCCGCCATCAACCACGATCACTTCGGCGTGATCCGCCGCTTTTAGCACGGCATCAAGCGTCTGCCCGATGGAGCGCGCCTCGTTGAGCGTGGGGATGATGATTGAAAGCGCCGGTGGCTCTGCCACCTGCGGGATATGCGCGGCTCGTTCATCCATGCCGGATAACCTGTCTTACGTCGTCACCTACACGCGGCCACGGCGGACGTTCTGCGCCGAAGGGCAGCTTGAGCATGTTTACCAACCCGACCTCTTTCGGGTCGCGGTAAGCAGGCACGCCGATAGTGATCTGCTCCTGCGGCACATTCAATTTGAGCGTTCCGTGCAGCCAGTCCCACACAGTTAGCCCGCTCGACCAGTTCGAGTTCGTCTCCTCTTTCACCATTGAATGATGGATGCCGTGCATTCGTGGCGTAACAATGATGGCGTTCAATCGGCTTTCAATTTCAACGGGCAGTTCCACGTTTGCATGGTGGAACAGGATTGAGAGAAACAGGCCGGTCTGCCAGACCGACAGCGCACGGGGCGAGACGCCGAGCAGCAGAATTTGGCCCGCCCGCCACGGAACTGAAAGCACAAGCTCTGCGAAGTGAAAGCGCAGAGCGGTCGAGGCGTCGAGGTCGAGGTCAACGTGATGCACTACATGGAAACGCCACAAGAAAGGCACACGATGCGTGAGCACATGCCACAGGTAGAGCGTGTAATCCAACAAGATGACGGCGAGCGCGACCTCCAACCATGCAGGCAGCCTGAACCGCTTGAGCAGGCCCCAACGGCGACGCTCCACCAGAGCAGATAGAGCCTCGGCCATCGGCTTCTCTGTTAGCTGAAGCGCGACGGCGCTCGCGGCGGCCACGGTGAGGTTGCGCGCCGCGCGCGTGAGTTTAGGTTCGACCGCACGCCGCAAAGCTCGGTGCCGCTCCAACCACAAGAGCAACCCGAACGCGCCGAGGACGAGCGGCGCGCTGACCCATGCTGACACCTTTTGTCTCTTCACAGCGACGGCCTCCGATGCACACGAGCATCATGAAGCAACATTAGTGTATCTTCGATAATATAGAGCAAAGGAGCGTAAGGTAATAGGAGCAAGCGAGGGTGGCATTGCAGCGCAGAAGTTTTACTGCGCGCGCATTGATGGCCGGGCTGTGACGATGGCGCGCACAAGCGCCCGCGCATCTGTGCGTTGCCGATAAGCGATGTGGTCGCCATGCAGGCACGAGCGGACTGCGCGCCGGTAAGGCGGATAAGTCTATGGCCTGAATTTGGTAGTCTGGAAAATCGATCAGATACTGGCGGCTGGTATTGAGTCTCACGGAGGCGGAGTGCAGCTTGTAAACTAAGCGGATGACAACCAGACCTGCAACTCGCCCTACGGGTTTCACTGTCCTTAGCTTATTTTTCTTATCTGGTACGGTTGCCAGTTTTCTGTCTTTCGTCTCGCTGCTCTTTTACCTGCGCAACGAGCACGGCTATGAGACTTGAACCTTGTACCTCAACCCGTATCTGAAGCTTTACTATGAGCCTATTGCCTAGCTCCATCCCGCGCGCGCCGGATGTCCAGCGGTTCTATGACGAGCCGCTGGGCTGGCTGGCCCGCACGCGGGCCGGCCTCGGCGACATCTTCGTGCTGCGCACGGGCGGGCCGCTCTTCTCACGGGCGCGCGACTGTGCAGGCGCGGTCGCCGTCTTCGGGCCGGCGTATCACCGCGCCGTACTCGGCGACATAGACCTCTACGCGCTGCCGGTCTCCGCCGCGCAGCACCTTGCGCTGCCGCCGCACCTGATTAACCTCAATCGCGGCCTGCACAGCATGCTTGGCGAGCAACACGCGCAGCATCAACGAGTGCTCATGCGTGTCTTGAGCGAGCGCAGCATCGCAGCGCAACACGACATGGTGCGTGCGGGGCTTGAGAAGTTCGTCCAAAGCTGGCAAGTCGGGCAGCGGATCAGTCTTCTCAGCGAGATGCGGCGGCTGGCATTGCAAGTATCCGCCGGGCTGCTGTTCGGCAACCGTTATGCGGGCAGCTTTGAACTGGCCTCGATGCTGCAAGCCTATTTCCAGTTGCGCCGCGAGGCGGCAGCACCATTCAACCAGACGAATGAGACTTTGCGCGCAGAGGTCATCGCGCTCGGCACAACACTGGACGAAGCGCTGCGACGTTACATTCGTTGGTGTCGCCGGCCAGCGCGCGGCGCGGCGGACGGCATAATCACGCGACTTGCCAGCCTTGAGTTGGAGTCGGGCAGCCGACTCAGCGAGGATGAACTGGTCGCGCACAGTAATGTGCTGTTTATCTCAAGCAACGAGCCAATTGCGGTCGCGCTGACGTGGACGCTGCTCATCCTGTCTCAACTGCCAGGTCTGCGGCGCGCGCTGCGACACGAACTTGCGCAGGCGGAGCATACCGTAGCGCTGCCGGGCGCGGGGCAGACGGGCCGGCTGTCGCTGCTCGATACCGTCATCAATGAAAGCCTTCGGCTGTTAACGCCGAATGCGCTGATGGTACGTGTGACGACGCGCCCCGCAGAACTCAACGGCGTGCTGCTGCCGGCCCGCTGCGAGCTTGTCCTGTGTCCGTTCCTTGCGCATCGAGACGCCGAACGGTTTCCGCAGCCGCACGAATTTTGGCCGGCCCGCTGGCACACCATCAAGCCTTCACCGTTTGAGTATTTCCCGTTTGGCGCTGGCGGGCACGCCTGCGTGGGGCGGCTCTTAGCCATGTCTCTACTCAAAGCAGCGTTGACGTTGATCATACCGCGCTATGAGTTGGTGCTGGCCGAAGATCAGGCGCTCGACTGGCGCATACACATCATGTTCATGCCGCGCACCGAACCGATCATGACGGTCGGCGCGGTTGGGGTAGAAACTCCGAAAGCGGGCCGGCTATGTGGGCCGCTCAACGAGCTAGTGAGTTTTGCTGCTTATAAAAAGTCTTGACTTTCGTCGTCATGCGCTGTTCAATAAGCCCGCTGTTTTTCCGTCAGCGTGATGATGTTGTGGCTACGTGCGAACACGCAACTGCAACATCGTCTAACTCAGAGGAGAAAATATGCCAACCTCAAAGAAGAGAGCCTCAACTAAGAAAGCCTCAGCCAAGAAAGCTTCAGCCAAGAAGGGCGCAGCAAAACAAGCGCCGACTGCCGCCGTGACAGGCGACAGGCTCAAGCTCAGCTTCCCTCTCAGTGCCAGTAAAGTTGCAGCCATCCAGCGTTGCGTCGCCAAAGGTAAACTGAGTGTGACGGTCAGCAAGGCCAGTCTCGCGGCCGGGCAGATCGGCGACCCCTGGCTCTACGACTAGACCCAAACCGGGCAAGTCGCCAGCCTCTTCCGCCTAACCTGCAACCTAGTTGTGCTCGCAGGTCGAGGCACTAACTCAACAGCACGAGCAAGCCGCCCGCGCTGCCTAAGCGGTGGCGCGGGTCAGGCTTGTTCTCAGGATGAGTTGCGGCGTGGAATATCTGAACACTCCTGTTGACACAACTGCCATCGGCCTCGCCTACGGCCCGAATATCCCTGAATTCATTGCGACCAATCCAGGGTTGGTTGATTACATCGAAGTGCCTTTCGAGCAGTTGCGCCACGCCCCGCACTTGAGTTCGCTGCAAGAGGCGATCCCCGTCGTGCTGCATTGCGCCAGCATGTCGGTCGCAGGCTTTGTGCCGCCCACCGAGGCCACGTTGGCGGCGATCAAACTTGAAGCAGAGCGGACACGGACGCCTTGGATCGGCGAGCACTTGGCCTTTGTCAACGCCGACGGCTTGCACGTGGATGCGGAGACGGTGGCCGGGCCGACGGCGCTCACCTACACGGTCTGTCCGCAGATGAGTGAAGAGACGGTTGAGCGCGTCGCGGCCAATCTGGCCGCATTGCAGCCCCATTTCGCCGCGCCGCTCATTCTGGAAAACTCTCCGCAATACTTCTCCATTCCCGGCAGCACGATGCCGATGGTCGATTTCATCAACGCTGTCTCGGCCCGCAGCGATGTCGGCTTGCTGCTCGACCTGACACACTTCCTGATTACGATGCTGAACACAGGCAGCGACGCGGCCGAAGAGATCGGCCGCTTGCCGCTCGAACGCGTTGTCGAGATTCACGTTTCCGGGTTGAGTGTCCAATCGGGGGTCGCGTGGGACGATCATGCTACGCCCGCTCCGGCCGCTGTCTTTGATCTGCTTGAGCGCGTGCTGGAGCGCGCCCGCCCGCGCGCATTGACAGTGGAATACAACTGGTCGCCCAGTTTCCCGCAGACGATCCTGAAGTCGCACCTCGAACGCGTGCGCCGTGTGGTGGAGCGCGTATGAAGGCGAGCCGGGTGCATGCGGTTATCGCCGCCGGGCTTGAGCATCCGCATTTGCTGGCGCGCTGGCAGCGCGAACCCGACCTGCTGCGGCGCTGCGGCGTAGAACCTGACGCGCTTGATCTCGATGCCCTGTGGAAGTTCGCCGGCCTCACCGCCAAGGTGCGCCATAACGGGCTGCGGGCCGACCTGCCCTTAACCTTCCGCCTGTTGCACGTGGCCGGATTGGAGATCGAAGTCTTCGCCGCCTACGCCGCCTTTCGCACCGCAGGGGGCGCGCGCTACGCCGACACCACAGCGGCCAGAGCGCAAGACCTGTCGAACTTCCTAGAACACTGGCTCGATTTCACGCGGCGTGAACACGCGCTGCTCTGGGACGTGCTCCGTTATGAACTCGCGCTCGCGCGGCTCAGCAAACTGACTGCACCTGTTCAACTGGCTGCGCCTGCGCCCGGCTTAACTTCCGCTGCGTCTTTGCCCGCACGGCCGCGCGCCGCGAGTGTGCCCCGCGTCTGCGGCCACATCAGCCTGCATGAGATGCGCTGCGATCCGCGTCAGGTCGCGGCCCTATTACAGGAGAAGTCGCCCCGGCTCGCGGACGTAACGATGGGGTCGCGCTACTTCTGTTACTGGCGTCAGGGCGCGGCGGCCGAGCTACACATCCTTGAATTGGATGAACTGGGTTTTTACCTGCTCTCGCTCGCCGACGGCCAGCATTCAGTTGCGGACTTGAGCCGCCTGATTGGCGGCGGCAGCAGACCTGCAAAGGGATTGCTGACCGCGTTGGGCGAACTCGCATCTGTCGGCATCCTAGCGTTCACCAGAACTTCAGAACAGGTCACATGAAAGTATTGCTGGTCGATAATCTGGTCATGCCGGAGGAGGGTTCGCTCGCCCGCCTCGACGTGCATCCGCATCTGGGTCTGCTCTCGCTGGCGGCCGTGGCCGAGGCAGACGGGCATACCGTCCAGATTTACGATCCCAAACGGCTCATCAAGTGGGGTCAACTCCCTTATGACTCGACGCTCTATGAGCGGGCCGCACTCGACCTGCTGGCCGCGCGACCCGATGCGGTTGGCTTTACGGCCCTCGGTTGCAGTTTTCTGTTCGCGTTGAACGTGGCCGCCCTGCTCAAGCGCCACGAACCTGATTTACCCATTCTGCTCGGCGGCCCGCACGCCACGATGCTGCACCGGCAGATACTCGAACGCTTTCCGCAGTTCGACGTGATCGTGCGCCACGAAGCGGACGAGATTTTACCGGCCGTGCTCGCCAATCTCGCCGCGCGCCGCTTTCAGGATATTCCGGGCCTGAGTTGGCGCGGCTCACGCGCGCTGGGTCTTCATTTCAACGAGGGCAAGCCTATCGTCCATGAGCTTGATCGCCTGCCCCGCTTGAACTACGACCACTACCCGGTCGCAGAGCTTGGGCTTGAACTGCTGCGCATCGAGGCGGGGCGCGGTTGCCCGTTTATGTGCACGTTCTGTTCGACGGCGACCTTTTTTCAACGCAGCTTCCGGTTGAAATCCGCCGCGCGGCTCGTGGCTGAACTCGACCATCTGCACGCGCGCTATGGCTGCTCAGATTTCAAACTCGACCACGACCTCTTCACCGTCAACCGCCGCAAGATACTCGAGTTCTGCGAAGCCGTCGCCGGGCGCGGTTATCGCTGGCGTGCTTCGGCCCGCGTGGACTGCGTGGACGAAGAACTCCTGCACCGGATGGCCGCGACGGGCTGCGTCCACCTTTACTTCGGCATCGAGACGGGGTCGGCGCGCATGCAGCAGATCGCCAAGAAGCGCCTGAACCTCAGCCTGGTCGAACCGACGCTGGCAGTGTGTGCAGAACTCGGCATCGAGACGACGGCCTCCTTTATCACCGGCTATCCCGAAGAACTCGAACAGGATCAAGCCGACACGCTCGACCTGATCGGGCGCTGCTTCCGGCCCACTTGCTTGCCGCAACTCCACATGCTCGCGCCCGAACCCGGCACGCCGTTGTTCGATCAACTCGGCGCTCAACTCGACTACGATGGTTATGCCGGCCCCTATAACACATTTCTCGTCGGCCGAGACGACGAGCGGCTCGTGACCGAGCACCGCGACATCTTCTCAACCTATCACTACTACCCGGCGGCGCTGCCCCGCGCGCACTACATGTTCGCGGTCGAAGCGGTTGACGTGCTGCGGCGCACGGGCCCGATCATTTTGCAGTACGTACTAAGCGCTTATGACGGCCAACTCAGCCGGCTCGTCTCTGCTCTGCGGCGTTGGGCCGACGCTAACGGGCGGGGCGCGCGCCCCGATGCCGACATGGTCGAAGCTTACATAACCGCCACGTTCGGGCTACAGCATCACTTGACCTCCCTGTTCCGCTATGCGCTCTGCGCCAACGGGCGCGGCGAGGAGCAGAGTTCTCATGTCGAGCCGCGTCACGCTGCCTTCGACCCGCACCAACCTTATCAACTTGGCTCGCACGTCCGCGTACTGACAGATTTGCACAACTGCGAAATGCTGGTTGAGCGGATCAGGCGTGCGCCGGATGATGCGCGCCTGCTCGATGAAGCGGAGACGGGTGAGCGCGGCACGTATCTTATGAGCTTTGCCGGCGCGACGTTCACAGGCTATCAGGTGGATGCCGGAGTGGAAGTGCTGTTGGATTTCTTTGCGCAGCCGCGTAGCTGTAGCGAGGTCGCCGCACTCGTGCAGGCACTAGGCGTGTCCGGCATAGACCCCGACTACTTTGCACCGCTCGTAGAGGCCGGCATCCTCGTCGCCCACACACCTGTGCCCGCTGTGGCAGCTAAAGCGGAGGCGCTCCACCCACGCAGCACCGGCCAACCGGCGTGGCAAACGCTGTCTTGAGGCAGGCCAGCGCACGCGGGCTTTACCTTAAAGATTGTCAAAGATGCCTGATCAATGGTCTGCCTTCGATCTGGTTGAAGCCTTCCAGCTTGCCCACGCCGTAACGACGCTGCACAACTTAGGGCTTTTCTCGGCGCTCAAGCAGCCTGCGACCGCCGATGAGTTGGCGGCGCGTTACGCGCTCGACGCCGATCTGCTGCGCGGGCTATTGGAGTATGTGGCCGCCCGCACAGAGCTATTGCGTAAATCCCGCGAGCGGTTCGTTGCGACTCGTAGCTACACGCGCGAAGCGCGCTTTCTACTAGACATGTACGTCGGCGCATACGGCGGCAACGCGGCCCGACTCGCCAAGCTGCTCCGCGATCCCGCGCTCGCGCCAAAGGCGGTTGACCGCGTGCGCCATGCTCGCGCGTTCGACGCGATTGACGGTGCGCCGCTCGGCTTCCTGCCGGAGCTTATCCGGCAGCTTGAATTTAATCACGTGCTCGACCTCGGCTGCGGGAACGGGGCGCTGTTGCTGGAACTGGCGCAGCAAGACCCGAACTTTATCGGTTGGGGTCTCGACCTCAACCCCGCGATGTGTCGGGCCGCGCGGGCGCGGATTCGCGCCGCCCGGCTCGGCCAGCGCGTGCGCGTAATGACGGGCGATTGCCGACAGTTGCGTGCTGTGCTGCCGACAGAGGTGCGTGCGCGGGTCGGGGCCGTCACCGCCTGCCAGGTTGCGAATGAAATGTTTACGGCCGGGCACGCGCGCGCCGTCGCGTGGCTGCGCGACTTGCGCAAGGCGCTCCCCGGTCGGCCGCTGCTGCTGGTTGACTACTACGGGCAGCTTGGACATAAGCACAGGCGACTGCACCGCCCGACCCTGCTGCACGACTACGCGCAACTGATCTCAGGTCAGGGTGTGCCGCCTGCAAGTGCGTCAGAGTGGCGTTCAATCTACGCGCGGGCGGGCTGCGGGTTGATCCACGTGATCGAAGACAAAGAGACGACCCGCTTCATTCACATTCTGCGGTTGTAGCCAGCGTCGTACCGTGCGGGGCCGGGGTGCAGGCGGATACAGGCGCGCTGTCCGGCTTTCTCTCGCTACGTCCGCTCACTCGAAAAGCTTGACATACGCTGAGGCTTAACATATTAAGTGCAGCCGCAATTCCACGCAGACTGGCAGTGGCTCCCCCCCGCGTCGCCCCGCTGACTTCGTTCTCTGCGCCGCACGTAAACTCAGCCGCTTACGGGAGACAAACTATGGCCGTCGACATCACATTCGGGAAGAACGCGAAGAAGGAGAACGTTACCAATTTCTCATTGCAAGTGCTGGAAGACATCTTGCAGGCAGCGGGTTTAACCAGTGCGCTTATCTCTTCCACTTCGCGCACCCCGGCCGATCAAGCCCGAGTGATGTTCAATAACATCGTGGCGACGAGCGTGGCGGCCCAGAAAAAACTGTACGCGGCAGCGGGCGATGCGGTGATTGATGCTTACGTCGCAGCGAAGAAAGCTGGCAAGACACCGACCGAGATCAAAGCGGCGATGGAAGCGAAGATCATCGAACTCGGGCCGACAAAAGTTTCGCACCACGCCGCCGACCCGAACGTCCTGTGCGTCTTCGATGTCGCGCCCTCTTCGATCACCAAGAAGGCGGCATTTGAGAAAGCCGTCAGAGCCGACAAACGGGTGCAGAAGTTCATCACGCCGCCGCTCGATCCCGGCTACCATCTGGAAATCCCGCAACCGAAGAACAGCTAGACCCGCTACGCAACCGCCGCCGCACCGCTTGCGGCGTTGCGCCCGCCGCTAACCGGCGGCGGGCGCATAACAGACTGCTTAGAACTGCCTAAGCACCCAACTTATTGCCCGCCACCTTTCTCCCACTCCTCACGCGTGATGGGTCTGATGGCGGCGAGCCGCTTCTTGGCGAGGTCAGAGTTAACGCCCGCTAGTTCTTTCTCCACCCAGACATCAAAGCCACGAATCACGTCCGCAAGTTCGCGCGTGAGCGCCTCCGCGCGCTCGGCCTGTGTTTGTGTGGGCCGCCCCTCGTAGCCTGTGACGTTGGCGTAGAGGCTCGTGAGGTTTTCGCGCAGTCGTTCCTCGCCGGTAATCATGCCGCCTTCTTTGGTGGCGACGATCTTCTTGCGTAGTTCGTCAACCTGCGCGGAGGCGGCGCGTAGACGCTGCATCAGCGGGTCGCCCTCTGTGAGCCGTGCGGCGCGTTCGTCGAGCGCGAGACGCACGTTGTTGATGCGCTCGACGGCGAACGTCATGTCGCCGAGCAGGTTATAGAGCTTCATCGAGAGATCAAGCTGCGCGCGACGATCCTCAGGCGAGTAGGCCGCGCGCGGGTCAGGCATGATCTTTAGCTCTGTCGTATAGACCTGCTCATCTTTGGTCATCTTGACGGTGTACGTGCCCGGCAAGAGGCGCGGCCCCGTCGCCGCGCCGAAGTCGGCGCTGGCCGCGGTTGGGACTTTCGGCGGCGCAAGCCGCATAGACCACGTCGCGCGGTTGAGTCCGCGCCGCTTGCTGCTCGGAATAATGCCGAGCACCTTACCGCTGGCGTCCAAGACCTCGATCTTGAGGTCGCCGAAGATGTGCCGCTTCTTTTGATAGTAAGTGATAACGGCTTCGTCCGTCGGATTCGGGCCGACGAACATGGCGTCGCCGTTGGCCCAGCCACCGCCCGCCTGTATGCGCTGCACTGTGGGACGCGCCTCGATGAAGGCGGCATCTTTGGCGAGCATCTCAGGGGTGAGCGCGCGCAACGGCGTGAGATCATCAATGATCCAGATGCCGCGCCCGTGTGTGGCGATGACGAGATCGTTATCGCGCGGGTGTATGGCGAGGTCGCGCACGGCCACGTTCGGCAGGTCGCCGCCCTTGTACTGCGCCCACTGGCGGCCACCGTCGAGCGAAATCCAGAGGCCGAACTCCGTGCCGACGAAAAGCAGGTTACGGTTGACCAAATCCTCTCGGATCACATGCGCGTAGCCGCGTACGGGCGTGCCTTCGGGTGCGACGAGCGGTGTCCACGTCTGGCCGAAATCAATGGTCTTGTAGGCGTAGGGTCGCATGTCTCCGAAGGTGTGCAGATCGAAGGTCGCGTAGGCCGTGCCTTCGTCGAAGTGGCTTGTATCTATGTAAGAGACCCACGCATTCTTCGGCAAGCCCTGAATGTTAGCGACGACGTTTGTCCAACTCTTGCCGCCATCGCGCGTCACCTGCACGTTGCCGTCGTCCGTCCCGGCCCAGACGACGTTCGGGTTCTTCGGCGACTCGCTGATGGCATAGATCGTCGTGTGCATCTCGGCCGAAGAGTTGTCCACACTGATGCCGCCGGATTGCTCCTGCTTCTGCTTGGCCGGATCGTTGGTCGTCAGGTCAGGCGAGATGCGTTCCCAAGTCTGCCCGTGATCGCGCGAGCGGAAGAGAAACTGCGAGCCGATATAGACCGTGCCCGTCGGGCTGACCTGAATCGGCGTGTTCCAATTAAAGCGCATCTTCCCTTCCTTGTACTGCGGGAGGGGTTGGATATTGCGCGTCTCGTGCGACTTGCGATTGATGCGCGCGATGGTTCCGCCCTGATACTCCGCGTAGATGTAATCAGGATCAGATGTGTCCGCGAACATCCAGAAGCCATCGCCGCCGTACATGTTCTCCCACTGGTGACTGGTGATGCCGCCGGGAAACTGCGACGCGCCAACCCACGAACTGTTGTCCTGCAACCCGCCATAGACGCGATACGGGCGCTCCATGTCAACGGAGACGTGATAGAATTGCGAGATCGGCAGGTTCTCAGCCTTCCACCAGCGGCTGCCGCTGTCGTATGAGTACCAGAGGCCGCCGTCATCGCCCGTGATGATGTGGTCGGTGTTGCCGGGATCAATCCAGACATCGTGAAAGTCGCCGTGCGCGCCCCCGGCGATGTTGCTGAAACTGCGCCCGCCGTCATTGCTCAAGATGAGCGAGCCGCCGGCCTTGTAGATTTTGTTCTCGTCCTTTGGATCAACGATCAGGTTGGCGAAATAGAAGGGTCGCCAGATCATGTTCTGGCTGCGGTCAAGCATGACCCACGTCTGGCCGCCGTCGTTCGAACGATAGAGCGCATTCTTCGGCGGCACGGCTTCGATGAAGGCATAGACGACAGACGGTTTTGCCGGCGCGACGGCGACGGCCACGCGCCCCCATGGTTTGGCCGGCAGACCTTTCGCCGATTTTTCGTCAAGCTCTGTCCACGTCGCGCCGCCGTCGGTTGATTTGAATAGCCCACTTGCGCTCGGCGCGTCGGGGCCGTCGCCGCCTGAACGAAACGTCCAGCCGTATCGCCTGAAATCCCACAGCCCCGCGTAGATCGTTTTCGGGTTCTGCCGATCCATCGTCATCATGGAGCAGCCCGTCGAGGCATTCGCGCCTTTGAGAACTTTAGTCCAACTCTTGCCGCCGTCGGTTGTCTTATAGACGCCGCGTTCATCACTATCGCTCCACAGCTTGCCGGGCGCGCAGACATAGACGGTGTTCGTGTCCGCCGGGTCAACGAGAATCTTGGCGATGCGCTCCGACTCTTTCAGACCGACGTTAGTCCAATTGTCGCCGCCGTCAGTTGATTTATAAACTCCGTCGCCGATCGACGTGCTGTTGCGCGTCCACGCTTCGCCCGTGCCGACCCAGATGGTCTTCGGGTTTTTAGGATCAATCGTGATCGCGCCGATGGACTGCACAGGCTGTTTGTCGAAGACCGGCTTGAAGGTCGTGCCGCCGTTAACCGACTTCCACACGCCACCGGAAGCCGCGCCGACGTAGATTGTGAGCCGCTGCCCTTCGCGCACGGCGTCAACGGCCGCGACGCGCCCGCTCATCGCGGCCGAGCCGATGTTGCGCGCGCCGAGACCGGAGAAGGTGTCGGAATCAACTTTCACCGCGCTGGACTGAGCGGCGGCTGACTGCGCGGCCGGCGCGGCCGTCATGGTCTGCGCTGCCACGTTGCACGCGAGTGAAACAATCATGGCCGCCGTCGAGATCAAACACGTCATTTGTTTGTTCATAGCTTGTTCCCTTTCCTAGCGAGGCTTTCTGGCCGGCGGCTCTTTTTTGGCGGGTGGTTGCTTGCTGTCGTCCTTTTTCGGCAGCGTCTTGGCTGCGTCCTGCTCGTCGCCCTGCGGCTGGCGCGGGGTTGTTGCGCCGGGCACGGGCTTCGTGAAGCGGTTATCGTTGAGCGGCACGTTGGCCTCTATCTTCTGCCACGTGACCTTCGAGCGGTTCTGGCTGCCCTTCGGCCCGGACTCAATGGAGAAAGGCATATAAACGCCCGTCACGCGCTTGTAATCGCCGAGCGCGATTTCGTACTCCTGCGGCGCACCGCGCACAAAACGCTTGATCTCGATCTTGATCGGGACATAGGTGTCCGTGTCCATGAAGTAATAACGCTCGTCGCCATTTTTTTGCGTGACCTTGAGTTTGTAGGCGTCCGTGCCCTCGAACTGATCCATGCCGACAAACTCGACCCGATTGCCCTTCTCCTGATAGTTGACGAGCGGCCCGTCGAAATCCGCGTCCTCAAGGATGGATTTCATCTCCTCTTCGCCCAGCGGCTCAGGGTCTTTCTTGCCATTCCAAGGCTCAATCTTCCAGCCGGTCTGGCCGTCGTAGGCGTTCACGCCCGTCAAGCCCTGCAAAGCAAACTCCTCGCGCACCATATTGGGGCGTTTGTGTTCCTCAATGACGACGGCCTCGAAACCGCCACCGCCGTTGAACTGGCCCACGCTGCGCGTTGATTTAATGGTCTGAAGCGTCTCCATGCCGCCGATGGCCTTGAGGTACTTGCTTATGATTTCGTCGGTGGTCTGTGCCGACGCAGAAGCAGCGCAAAGCGCCAGCCCCAGAATTCCCAGCAGAACTCTACGCATGATCTTCTCCTTGGTTAGCAAAACAGAGATGCGGGACGATTTCGGGACATCCGTTCAGCCGCCCGATGCATAGACAGGCACACCGCTTTGGCGGTCAAGACCTTAAGCACCTTTCGCCCTCGGTCTTGTTGCACCGCATAGCCGATGTCAAAGTCAGTGCTTTCACACTCAATCTCTTGGCCCCTTGCGCCGTTGACACGATGACTGTAAGCGTCAGTTCCCGACCTGCCACGTTTATCATTTACAGGAGCACAAGGGCCCTTTTGGATAACCGGCATTATATTCGTTGATGATAAAAATGGAAGTAGGATTTTCAATGGAATTAGCTACCTGTAAGGAGATAGTTGAATTTCAAGCGCGTGCTTCAAATTGGTTAACAAGTTGCCGGTTACTAGCCTGCGTTAAATAGATTAAGTCTCTTTCTTATGGCGTGTGGGTAAGCTGCGCGGTCAGACAAACTCATAGCCGGTTATTCCTTCTCATCTGAAAATATTTTCCGTTGACAATAGTAAGCTGTGTATAATGCGTTCATGGACAATTACCTTTCCACGGCCGAGGCGGCAGAGCGGTTAGGCATTACGCGCCAGCGCGTAATCCAACTCATCGCGCACGGGCGGCTGCCCGCACAGAAATTCGCCAACATTTATATGATTCGCGTAGGCGACTTGGAGCAGGTATCTGAGCGCACGCCCGGCCGGCCACCCAAGAACACATCCGATACCACGCGCCAGCTAAACGCCGCGTTCAGAAAGGCCACGGAGGCAGACGGGAAGGGCGGCAAGAAGAAGCGGGGCGGGAAAGCGGCTTAAGGTGAGTAAGCCGCTAGCGTTTCAGAATCGGCCACTAGACTTACGCCGGACACGCGTAATTGTCTTCACGCCGCGCCTGACGACTCATTGAACCCAAGGCTTCGATAACATCTCTTTCATGCTTGTCTTTACAAATGCAGCTTGAGGGCTTCATGCTCGGCGCAGGTTAATTCGGGCGTTAGACATCTTCATTTAGGTCAACCTATTTTGCTCGCATAATCGAGGGAGAGTCCGGGAATGAGCAGACTGATAAGCTGGATCATCAACATTCTTATGCTGTGCGCCCTGATCGCGCCGCCTCGTGCGGTGCTCATCGCCAAGTCGCTGCAAACCAAAACGCCCGATAAATATGGCGCTAAACTGCACCTCTTTGAGCAGTTTGTTGAAGGTCAGATGAAGAAGGATAAGATTCCGGGTCTGACCATCGGATTCAACAAAGACGACTACACATGGGTGAAGGGGTTCGGCTACGCCGACCTTGAAAATAAGGTTCCGGCGACAGCAGAGTCCGCATACCGTTTGGCCTCGGTCACTAAAACAATGACCGGGACGGCCATCATGCAGTTAGCAGAGCGCGGGAAGATCAAGTTCGACGAAGAAATTCAAACTTATGTGCCGTATTACCCCAAACAGAAATGGCCTGTCACCGTCCGCCAACTGCTTGTACATCTGGGCGGGGGGCAGACCGGCTCCGGCATCGGCCCGGAGTACGTCACGCCCCGCGAGGTGGTGGCGAGGATCGCCAAGTATCCGATTCAAAATGAGCCGGGCGTGAAGTTCGACTATCAGACGAGCGGTTACAACCTGCTGGGTGCGGCCATTGAAGAGGTGTCGGGTAAGTCTTTCGGCGCATACCTGCGTGAAAATATCTGGGCACCGATGGGCATGAAGGACACGCGCATGGACGACGTGCGGGATTTAATTCCGAACCGCGTGCGCGGTTATACGCTGGTCAAAGGGGAGATTAAGAACGCACCGTTTCTCGATGTCAGTTCACGCTTCGGCGGCGGCGGCGCAAACGGCACCGTGCCCGATCTTCTGCGCTGGGCGAGCAACATCCAGCGCGCGGGCATACTGTCGCAGTCCTCGCTTGATCTGATGTTCACGCCCGTCGCCAACAAGAGCGGGCATTTCGTTGGGATTGACGACGACGCGTGGCATTACACGCTCGGTTGGCAAGTGTTTCCGGTCAACGGGCAGTTCGTTTTCTATCAGGACGGCGGGCAGACCGGCACGAACACGATGGTGTTGCACATCCCCTCCGAGAATTTATCCATCGCCTTTGCCTGCAACCTGCAAGAGATAGATCGAATGCCATATGTGCAGCGCCTCTACGAGGCGGTCACGGATCAGCCTTGGGATATTTCCGTCTACACGAAGGACAAGTATGACGAAGCGCTTTATAGGGCGCTGAGCAGTACCTTTAATTACGGCTCACTGCACTTTGACCAGACCAAGCAGGCTTACGCCACCGACGCACAGGAGTTGGCCAAAGGCTTCAGCTATTTTAACAAGCTCGTCAGCCGCGAATCGTTGCAGGCTGCTTTCGAGCAGACGGTCACAGCCATCAACGATGGTCGCCACCCGGTCGCCGGTGTCCCGTTCATCAAAGTCGGCTCTTACATGGCCATGAGTTTGCGCAACAAATACGGCGCGGGGCGAATGAGCAAGTATCGCTCGATGGGGGCGATTCCGTTTTTCGCTGACTACATAGAGATGTACAAAGCGAACCCGCAACACCCGGCAGAGTTGCGTTTCGGCGAGCCTTTCGAAAGGCTCGTAGAACGGTGGAATCAGGACTGGACGAAAACATGGAATGACTACACCCGGCACTTCACTCCCGCCGCCGGCTCGGATTTGAACAACATCGAAGCGAACCTCGGCAAAATCTTCTCCGGCGCGGAAATTTATCCGAACCTAATCGGGCCGCTTCTCGCAATACGCCAATCCCTGGCGGCTCAGAAAGATTTTGTGAAGGCGGCCGAAGCGGCAAAGATAGCGGCTAAATTTTACCCACAATCTGATGCTACCAACACATATTATGCGATAAGCCTGATCGTCCTCGGCGAGAAAGACGAAGCGCGCGCATCACTCAAGAGGGCCGCGGCTATTAACCAGAGAGGGATCGCCAGTGCCAAAACCCTTAATCAAATTGCCTTGGCTTTAGCCGGAATAGATAAGCTGGAAGCCGGGATCGAATGGTTAAAGCTGGCCACGGAGATTTACCCCAAAGAAGCACCGCTCTACAGTAGCCTCGGAGATTTTTACCGGAAACAAGGGCGACGAGAGCAAGCCGTCGAATCTTACAAGAAGGCGCTTGAGATCGATCCGACCTTTGAACATGCCAAAGAAATGCTAAAGGAGCAACTGTAGCCTGTGTAAGCTTTCCATCAAAGAACGGCCCGTTACTCCACAGCGAAGTCGCTATTCCGCCTCACGTCCGATGCCTGTGCTGCGGCAAGCATCTACTACTTACCTGCCGCCGGCTTGAACAATGCACGGAAAGCTTTGAGCGCGGCCGGGTGATAGATCGTCGAATGTTTTTCATCCGGCATCGGCTCGTAATGCCAACGCAGACCGGCCGGCGCATGCTTGCCGAGAATGTCCGCGAAGCGTTGCGTGGCATCTCTGTCATCGCTGCTGCTCGCAAGGTACAACGTTTTCTGTATCTTCGGACGCGCGCGTAGCCGCTCGCCTGCCCCCTCGACCAGTTTTTGATTGTTCCACCACAGGCTGGGGTCGAAAGCGATGTAGGTGTCGAACAGGTCGGGTTCGAGCAGAAAAGTCTCGACAACGAAAAGCCCGGCGAGGGACTCGCCCACAATCGCCGTCTCGTTGGTCGTGTGGTAGCGGCGCTTGATCTGCGGCATCAACTCGTCGCGGATGAATCTTCTAAACGCCGCTGAGCCGCCCACACGCGGGGCAATCTTTTTATCGTCCTCATTTTCGGTGGGGCCGGTCATGTCGCGGCGACGCTGGGTATTTTCAATCCCCACCAGCAGGAACGGCCGCATCGTGCCGTTGCCGACTGACACCTGCACGAGACCCGCCACGTGCAAAAAGTCTTCGGCTATGCCGCCATCCGGCATGTACAGCACCGGCAAACTCGTGGCGGCAGCTTCTGCATAGCCGGGTGGCACATAGACATTGATGCGCCGTATTTCATTCAGAGCTTTTGAATTGATTGTGAACGTCTCACCAATAACCAGCGGCTCGGACTGAGCAGCCGCATCCGCGCGCGCCTGACCGTCTGCGCACGTGAAGAACGCCAGCATGAAACACAGGGCGTAAAATCTCGAAAGTTTTTGCAAGTTTGTTTCGCCTCTTCGCGGACGTTAAGGACAAAGTGAAACTGACGAGCGTCCAAATTGACCAGCGCCGCGAGAACCCGCAAGGCTTAGAGTCAAGACGTATCTTGAAGTGGGTTGCTGCTGCTGCTGTCGCGCTCCGGCCGAATTAGTTGTTCGCCGGCTCTCTATTTTTGCCTCATCCGCCTGCCACGGAACGAAATTGTCTCGCCGGGCTGCATCTCGTAGAAAGGTATCTTCAGCCGCTTCAGCTCGGCGGCAAACTCCGAGGCGTTCTCGGCGATGCCGGGGAAGGTGGCGTAGTGCTGCGGGATCGCGAGTTGCGCGCGGACTGATTGCGCGGCCCGCGCGGCCATGCGCGGCTCCATGCCGAAGTGGCCGCCGATGTTGAGTAGTGCCAGATCGATCTGGTACTGCTCGCCGATAGTCTCCATGTCTTTGAAGTACGCCGTGTCGCCGGAATGATAGATGGTCGGGCCGTCCTTGATGATGATGACGAAGCCTGCGGGGTTTCCGCCGTATGCCCGCTCAGGCTCGGTCGGGCCGGCCTTCGGGTTGAAGACGCTGCTCGAATGGACGGCGGGCGTCATTGCGACCGTCACCTCGCCGTCGGCGATCTTGATCTCGCCGCCGATGCCCATGATCGCATCCGTCTCGGCTTGCTTGGCGGGGAAGTCTGCGAGTTTGACGAGATTGCCGGCCAACTCTGGGTTGCAGATGAGCGCCGCCCCGGTCTTCTTCGCTATCTCGACGGCGTCGCCCACGTGATCGCGGTGCCCGTGCGTCAGCAAAATGTAGTCAACTTTCGGGACGGATGCCAGCGGGTCTTTGCCGTCCTTCGCTTCCGGGTTGGAAGGGTTTCTCAGCCACGGATCAATAAGCAGAACTTTGCCCTTCGGCGTCGTGACGGAAAATGCCGCGTGCCCGAACCACCTGACTTTCGTCTCCTGCGCGCTTGCCCGATGAACGGCACCAAGCGTAAGCATGGATAAAGCTGCAAACAGGACGAACATCTTCATAATTATCTCCTCTTGAGGATGTAGTTGACGCCGGGATTAGTGCGGTTGCCCTCCGGTAATCGCGCAGTAAGCATGCGGTTCACAGATACGACAGCAGCGGGTTTCGGCTCCGCGTCTTCACGCCCGCGTACCACTTGCAGGCAGGATAGCAGAGCGCGACGACGAAGATCCAAACGCTCCAGACGACGCCTAAGCCGTAGCCGTAGCCGGGCGGGTGGCCCGTTAAGACACCGCCGTTCGGGAACTCCGTGAACCACCACCGCCAATCCCCGCCGCTCGCGCCGGAGAAGATGAGGGCCAGCAGGTGAATGAGCGCGATGTGCAGCAAGAAATAGAAGAACGGAACACGACCATATACATCCAGCACGCCCCGCGTTCGCTTAAACACCGCCCGCCCTTCGGCGGCTTCGATTGCGGCCATGACGAGTGCTGAAATGCCCAACGTCGCCAGCAGGAAGAGCAGCGACGGCGGATACTTTTGGACGTTGAAGAAACATAGCAGCGTCCGCCACCAGTTCGCTTGTGCCGTCCACCGGACGGGATCGCCGTAAAGGTTGCTCAACCGCAGCAGGGCGAAGGCGGCGAGCAGCGCGCCTCCCGCGCGGAGTTCAAACCGTTGCCGCTCCTTTCGCTCTTTGAGCCACACGCTCCCGCAGGCGTACCCGAGCGCCATGACCCCGACCCAGGGCAGCAGCGGGTACGCGACGACGACGATGGGCGGATTCGGCGGCGCGCCGGTAGCCAGACCCGGAACGTGCAAGAGATGCCATAGCCAGCCGAGCCGGCCAAGGCTCGCCGCCGTCACTCCGTCAAGCGCGTTGTGTCCGAGGATCAGCAGCGCACCGATCAGCAGATTCCAGCGAACGCGCAAGTGGATGAGCGCCGCCATGATCATCATCGAAGCGCCGATGGTCCAGATCACTTCAAGAAGCTGCACGTCCCAGCGCCAGTTGAAGTTGAAGACGAGCTGCACGAGCGTCAGTTCGACGATGACGAGCCAGAGGCCGCGCGTGAAGAGCAGGTAGGCGAGCTGTCGTTCGGTCTTTCGCCGGCGCTGAAGAAAGATGGATGTGCCGGCGAGGAACACAAAGACCGGGGCGCAGAGGTGCGTCGCCCAGCGAGTCAGGTACAGCATGACCGTCGTGTGCTGCGGGTCGAGAGGATTGCCGGCCCAATTCGTGAAGAACTCGCGCGTGTGATCGAGCGCCATCAGCACCATGACGAAGCCGCGCAGCGCATCGACGACGGTCACGCGCGACCGGGCGGATGTTGCGCTAGCGGCGCTGCTTGTCGAAACGCTCATGTCTTTGCCAGACCCCGGCCCCAAACTGGAACGCACAGGTGCTGTTTGCGCTTTTGCTGTCTGCGCTTTTTCGGAGCGTGCGCTTGTGATTCGCTGAGTCGCCATTCTTAATATCGAAGCTGCGCCGGTAGAAGCTCGCAGCTTATGACTTCTAAAGATTCGTAACGTGTGTATCGCAATGCTGAGCTTACACTTGGAGTGGTACAATTGGTAGAGCCATTAATGATTGATTGCTTTAGACCAATTGCTGCTATATGCCTAAAACTGTCAGTTCGCTTGAGCTTACGCTGAGTAGCCGGCTGCCACAGCAGACCCTCACGGACTGGCTGTATGCAGAGTTGCGCAACTCGATCTTAGAAGGTCGCCTCAGGTCTGGTACCCGCTTGCCGGCATCAAGGGATTTTGCGCGGCTGCATGGTGTGTCGCGGGGCACAGTCGTGAGTGCGTTCGAGCGCCTACAGGCGGAAGGGTACTTATCCTCGCGCGTCGGCTCGGGCACGTGGGTGAGTCGGCGCGCAGCGGCGGGTGCCCCTTTGCGCGCAGAACGTCAGGTGCCGCCAGCTTATGTCCGCCGGGTGATTTCAGCTTACGCCCGTCCAAAACCTTTCGTGGACTTGCCCGCGACGGAAGGCGTCCGCCCTTTTCAAATGCGAGACCCCGCCCTCTCCGAGTTCCCCGCAAAGCTTTGGGGTCAATTGGTCGCGCGCCGGGCGCGAACCTTCAGGTCGTGGGTGCGGGCGGAGGACGACGGGCGCGGATACCGTCCCCTGCGCGAGGCCATCGCACATTATTTAGGCTCGTCCCGGGGCGCGAGATGTAGTGCCGATCAAGTGATCATCGTTTCCGGGGTGCAACAGGCGCTTGATCTCTTAGCGCGCCTCCTCTTGAAGCGCGACGACCCCGTATGGATGGAAGACCCCGGCTACTTCGGGGCCACCATGGCCTTCTCTAACGTCGGAGCGAAGATCATCCCGGTGCCGGTTGACGAGCAAGGCTTGTCTGTCTCCGCCGGGATGAAGGCGTGCAGCCACCCCCGGGGGATGTATCTAACGCCGGCCCACCAGTTCCCGCTGGGGATGACAATGTCGCTGGAGCGCCGGATGGAAGTCCTGAGGTGCGCTGCGCGCATCGGGGCTTTCATCATCGAAGATGATTACGACAGCGAGTACCGTTTCGAAGGCCGACCCGTGCCCGCCTTGCAAAGTCTGGATCGAGGTTCAAACGTCATCTTGACGGGGTCGTTCAGCAAGCTACTGTTTCCGTCGTTACGTCTGGGCTACGTCGTCTTGCCGCCATCGCTGATCGACTATTTTCTGGCGTTCCGGCTTCAGACCGACTTCCGCTCCCTCGGCCTTGATCAGGCGGTGCTCTGCGACTTCATCGAAGGCGGCCATCTCGGACTCCATCTGCGGCGTATGCGTGACCTGTACGCCAGCCGTCTCGCGGCGCTACGCGACGGGGGCCGCCGGCACCTGCAGGGCCTACTTGAAATTTCCGACGTTCAAGCGGGCCTTTATACCTCGGCATTTCTAAAGAACGGCATGTCGTCACGACAGGCAGAGGCGTCGGCAGCGGCCCATGGGATTGATGCCGGGGCGCTCGACCGCTACACCTTGAAGCGCCCCGATCCCGAAGGGGTACTCCTCGGCTTCGCCGCCTTCGACGAGGCCACTATTAGCGCGGGACTGGCGCGGCTGGCCGCGGCGTTGAGCCGGCGCAGTGTCGCAACTCCCTGAGAACGCGCGTCGGTGACAGTCTCACATCTTGCACACGATTCAAGGTGTTATCGTTATGCTCGCGTGCCTCGTAGGCGGCAGAATTCGGTGCGCTTTGTCAGATCAATCTTTCACCCGCGTGTCCGTCGCGATCCAGTTGACCTCCCAAGTCTGGCCCCCGTCGTCTGAAAACGCCTGCTCGAAGCGGCAAGAATTGGGCGTGATGTCCGAGATAACAAAACGAACCCAAATGGCTCGACCGTTAAATGTTTCCTGATCGAAGAACTCGCCCCGCCCATTTTTGAACTCACCAATCGTTGGTTGGGCCATGACGCCGCCGTTGGCGTTGGCGAAATTGAGGCTCCACTGGCGGGATTGGGGATTGTAGAGCCGCAGGCTCAGACCCTCGAAGTGACCTGCTGGGCCATCAGCCACGAGTTCGACGAGGTTGGCGCGCCCGTTCCAAACCTTCCGCACGACCGTCGTGCCCTCATATTCGACCCACTTGGTCGAGCCGGTCAGGGGATTCAGGAGACGCCTGAGGTGCGTCTTCCAAGTCCCAATCTCGAAGTCGAAATCGTGTTGCCCGTCTCGTTCCTTGAGAGTCTGTTGAGGTTTTGTTTTCGATGCGCCCGCATTCGACTGGGCCAACCCCACGACGGGCTGCAAGACGACAATCAAGCTACACAACAGGAAATATGTCCGAATATGTTTGAGTATGTTCATCTCACCTCTGTCACGGCGTTGGCCGACTCTTGGTCGTTCCCACCACAGGCTCGGAAAGCAGCCTCACGTCTATGCGCTCAACCATCTCTTCACGTCGGCGCTTGACGCCAAATCTGAAGTCCAGCCGAAGTCTCCCCGCTCACGCATGTCCAAGCCCGCGCGCATCAGGGCGGTGATAGCGGCGCGCGCCAGTGCGCCCCCGGTGCTGATGCGTTTAGCGCCGGCTGCGGCCAGTTCCGTGACCGTCACGCCCTTCAGTAGCGGCGCAAGCACGTTCAGCGGCTTACTCAACGCGCCCGCGACCAGTCGAACTTCATCGAGCGTCGTAAGCCCCGGCGCGTAAAGCACGTCCGCGCCGGCCGCCTCGAACGCCTGTAGGCGGCGGATGGTGTCGTCCAGATCGTGTCTGCCATGGAGCAGGTTTTCGGCGCGGGCCGTCAGCAGGAAAGGAAAATCTAGCGACCCCGCCGCTTCGGCGGCCGCGCTAACGCGCTCCACGGCCAATCCGAAATCGTAAATCGGATCGGAAGGGTCGCCGCTGTAGTCCTCAATCGAGCCGCCGACCACGCCCGCCTCTGCCGCCAGCAGGATGGTCGCGGCGGCTCCGGCGGGATCGCGTGCAAAGCAATTCTCCAAGTCGGCGCTGACCGGCAGCTCGGTCGCCGCGCAGATGCGGCGGCAATGTTCAAGCACCTCAGCCCGCGCGATCTGACCATCGAGCCGCCCCAGCGAGTTGGCAAAACCCGAACTCGTCGTCGCCAGCGCCTCGAACCCTAAGCCAGCGAGGAGCCGCGCCGAGCCTGCGTCCCAGGGGTTGGGGATGACGAAAGCACCCGCGCGCTCGTGCAGCGCCTTGAGCCTCTGCGCCTTTTCTGCCTGCGTGATCATCTCGCCCTGTTTCTCTACGGGTGTAGGTTGACTAGCTTGCCCGTTCAGCCGCGTCCGGCTCCGCGCGCCGGCAATATTTTCCGGGCCGTACCATGTGCTCAGGAGATCGCGGCGCGTGTAGCGAGCCGAATCTTATGCTTGCAGCGGCACAATTGGTAGAGCCATTTTAAGTAATTCATGCAGGCCAACTGACGTTGTATGGTTGCCTTTATTGAGGACTTGAATGATTCCGAGGTTGCGTCAGCGCGCGGTTAATTCAGGCGTTAAACGGCTCACGAGTACACGCGTATGCGCGATTGGTTCACAGAAATAGCACCGGGCTGCGCACTTCCCGCAGGGGACGGTTTACGAGCCGAGCCCGGAATTTTGGCTGACAAGGCGGCTTAGATTAACCGCTTCAACTTAATTTTAGTCTGTAGTGTTTGGCGTGCGCGCTCGATGTGCAGCCGATAGCTGCGCCCTTTGTGCTTGAACAGTTGGCGCACCTGTTCCAGCGTCAGATTTGCGGCGGGCTGTCCCTCAACGGCCGAAATAATGTCGCCCTCATGCAGTCCTGCTGCACTCGCCGGTGAACCGGCAATAATCTGTTGCACCTTAGCGAGTCGTCTGGCTCAGATTAAACATTATTTCAAATCAGCATGGCCCTGAGAAACGCGAAAGCAGCTCACGTGCAGGGTAGGAGTTGGCGAGGCCGCGCGCCGCGCATGTCACCGGGCGGCGGATCAGTCGAAAGAAAGACAAGCGACGCGGCCGATTTGAGATTTGAGCGCGTTGCCCTGTTAATCTTACAAGCGGCAACCGGCGCGGAAACATGTTTCCACGCCGGTTGTTGTTTGACCACTATGTTCTGCGTTAACGTGCGTGCAACAGGATCACATCCCACGCCCAGCGGCCGACGTGCGCGTGGTCGGCGGCGTCTACTTGCGCGCGATACCGGAATTGATTGCCATATTGATCCGTTCGCTTCGCTTCTTTGTACCGGAGCGAGATGGATGCAACGCCGAGTTCCGGCAGCGCGTGTAATTCATCTAGTTCAGAACTGCCGTTGTGATTGCCGTCCTGCCATAAGCGCAGCGAGGCGAAGATAGCATCACTGCTGTCAATGACACCGTCACCGTTGCCGCCGTTCTCCGGTTTATCGAATTCAGCCAGCGCGAGAAAGCCGTTACGATTGTTCGAGGCGGGCTGCGGGCTGTAGCTGCCGAATAGCTCCGCGCCGTTATCAATCGTGCCGTTGCCGTTGCGATCAAGCGCGAGCCATGCGTCGTCCGAGCCGGCCGCCGTCCATGATAGCTGTTCTGGCACCCCATCGCCGTTCAGGTCAAAGTTAACGCCGTTGTATGCGTCCGTCAGCGCGAAGCCGTTGCCGAGCACATTGATCAGAATCGGCGTCGAGGGTTCATCACAGCGGCAAGTGCTATCGTTCCAGAAGCCGTGATCCTGAGCTTCGCACTTATAGATGGTCAGATAGCTGGCGGAACAACTGCTGGCCGTTTGGTTGGTTTGAAATGTCAGACTCAACCCCGTCGTGATCGAGTTTGGCGTGCCGATGGTCGGGGTCGGCGTTGGGTTGGCCGCGGGCGCAGTCACGGCCGTGAGACTTGCTTTCATTTGTACCGTGCCCCCAACCGTGCTTGAGCCGGTGATCTTGTAATAGACGTTGTCGCTTGCGCCGCCGCCTGTTAGCGACACGATTTGCGTGCGCCCGCCGCTCCCGTTGCTGTCTGTGACCGTATAAGTCACGCCGTTCGGGTTATCTACTTCTGTTAATTCGATGCGCGCTGTGGTTTGGGCCGGCACAGAAGTTGAAGTGGTGACAGAGACGCGCACCGTGGCTGAGGCAGCCGCAGTGCCGGGATTTGTACTCTGGGCGGCGATGGTCGTCGGAGTGAGCGAAGCGGTGCCGAGCGAAACGATGCGCGGCGCTGTATTTTGGATGGGCTTCGTTACGGCTATCACCGATAGCGTAATGATAAGTGTGCCTAGCAAGATAGCTTTCATCTCTTAGACCTCCGCTGGAAGCGAACCACTGTGGATGTTAGTTGCTGGTTGCGAGGTTAACAGGAGTAGAACTCTGTGAGGAGCGAAACTCGTGTCAACGGTTAAGGGTCAGCGACCCGTTTCTTATAACCCCGGCAGGCCAAAGATGTCAATAATTACTACCGCCCCGCTAGTGGTTCAATTTTAAACGGCGCGCCGCACAGATGTTGGCTAAGAATTTCAAACTGAACGACGCCGGTAGCATGCTGATTCACTTATGTTCGGCGCCGACCAAGGTGGCGTATGTTTCTTTGCGGAAATCAATCGCGGCGGAGAGCGATCTGCGCCCGATGAGCACAAACAAGCGCCCCTTTTGATTGAGGGCCGCGCGTTGTTTGCTGGCGGGCAACAACTGTGCGCGCACCTTGGTAAAATCACCGCCGTTCTGGCGCAGATCGATCACAAGTTTCTTGGTCGGGTTTGCGAGGCTAGTGCATCTTGAAGGGGCCGCCCGCCGGTTCAGGCGCTAGATCAGGGCGGGTCGAATCCTGTATCACTTCGTGCATCTCCAACACGTTCGCTTTGGGGAACGCGTCCTTTGGCAGCGTGCCCGATTGGGCGTGCCCTTTAACAAACTCATCCGAGCGCACCCAGTTGAGAAAGTCCTGCCGGCTCTGCCAAGTGGTGAAGACCACATAAGGGTCGCCTTCGTTGACGGGGCGCAGCACTTGATTAGCAATGAAGCCGGGCATCTTGTCCACGAGGCCGGCCCGCTCGCGGAATCTCGCCTCGAAGGCGTCGGCGTATTCCGGCTTGACGTAAATGCGATTGGCGACTGTGATCATTTTAAGCGTCTCCTTATGACCTCACGATACTAGCATGGCCGTCGGCGGCTGCTCAGCACGGCTACTCATCGCGCGTCGGCTTCGAGCGCAGCCGTTTGACCTGCGCGCGCCGCGCTTTCGCTTCCAGCGTTCGGTTTTTGGCGCTGCGTGGGACGCGCGTAGGCACGCGCTTAGCCGGGCGGTAGTTTAATTGTGCGACCTTGGCACGCAGCTTTTGCAGGCAGAGCGCCTTATTCCGGTGTTGACTGCGCTCCTGCTGCGCGGTGACGACGACGCCCGAAGGCAGATGCTTGAGCCGGACAGCGCTTTCCGTCTTGTTGACGTGCTGACCACCGGGGCCGCTCGCACGAAAAGTCGCCACCTCGCACTCTTGCAGCAGGTCTTCGTCGGATTCGGGCAGTATGATCATAAGCAGCTAAGGGCCGAGCGAGCGCCGACGAGCGTTATGATACTCTAACGGAGCAAGTGGTAAAGAGTGCGCCAGCGCGTTTGGCTAAACACGAGCGGGAAGGGGTCGAGAGATGAAGCCGAAGGTTATCAAGACTGACGAAGAGTGGCGGCAGGAGCTGACGCCGGAGCAGTATGCGGTCGCCCGGCAGAAAGCAACGGAGCGCCCGTTCACAGGCCGGTATCACGATTCGCATGAGCCGGGCACATATAAATGTGCGGCTTGCGGCAACGAGTTGTTCAGTTCCGAGGCAAAGTTCGATTCAGGCTGCGGCTGGCCGAGTTTTACAGCGCCGACGGCCGAGGAGAACGTGCGGACGGAAGTGGATAACAGTCATGGCATGCGACGCACAGAGGTGCTGTGCGCCGCATGCGACGCACATCTCGGCCACGTCTTTGCCGACGGCCCGCGCCCGACGGGTCTGCGCTACTGCATCAACTCCGTCGTGCTCGATCTGGACAAAGCAGAGTAGTGCTTAAGCGAGCTACGATTGTTTGCGGGCGCGGCGAAGTTGCCAAACCGGTGCATTTCATCAGCTACCTGTTCGTGTTTGCGGGCGCGGGCGGCTTGCGCGGCAGTTTCTCAGCACGCATCGCGGCTTGATAAATGAAGGCCGCCGCGATGACCGCCGTCTGCTTTAGATCATCGGCGAGGACGTGATCGTACACATCCATGTTTGTATGGGCCGTGCGCGTATCGGATTCCATAAAGTCTCTGATGAATTGAAAGCCGGGCAGACCGACATCGTCGAACGAGTTGTGATCTGTTGCGCCGATCCCTTGGCTGGTTAAAGTCTCTGCGCCCATGTCCTTGAAGGGCGCGAGCCACGCGCGGAAGATGGGTCGGACGGTTTCGTTCCCTTGCAGGTAGAGACCGCGAATCTTGCCCGTGCCGTAGTCGAGGTTGAAGTAGCCGGAAAACTTCTGATACTCAGGTTTCAACTCTAGCTGCGTGCGCGCTGCCGGCGCATTCGGCTCGGCGACGCGCCGGGCGAAATGCGCCGCTACGTAAGCGCGCGAGCCGAGCGCGCCCTGTTCTTCGGCGCTCCATAGACCGATGCGGATCGTGCGCCGGGGTTTTAAGTTGAGCGTCTTGAGCAACCTGATAACTTCCAACGCTACGGCTGCGCCCGCCGCATTGTCCGTCGCACCCGTGCCCGCGTGCCACGAATCGAGACAGCCGCCCACCATCACGACCTCGTTCGCCAAGTCCGTGCCGGGCAACTCGCCAATAACGTTGTAGCTCATCGTGTCCTGCTCATAAAAACGCGTCTTGATATTCACTTCCAGTTCAACCGGGATGCCTCTCGTCAACAGCCGGGTCATGCGGTTGTATTGCTCGGCGGCGACCACCAACTGCGGGACGACCGGCGGCTTGTCGAGCGCCCACGCATGCGTTCGTTGTTCAGCAGGCAGATCGGGCGGCTGCGGGATCGAGGCCGCCGTCACGTAAACCGTACCACCGTCGCCGCTGCCCGGTTCTAACACAACTGCGGGCTGCTCCGCGTAGAGCAGCCGCCATCGCTGATAGTTAAATTCCACTCTGGCTCTAAGTTCCGGACTCATCTGAAAGTTTTGGTTTTCCTCGGGCGTCGGCTTGGCGTTGGCGAGTGTCAGTAGTTCCTCGTCGCTGGTGCGCGCAGGCGGTGGTGCGAAGTTCGGCGCGACCGGGCGCGCAGACGAGAGCAGGACGATCTTACCCTTGAGTTTGCCTCTGTATGCGGCCAGATCGGCCACCGTCCGGGCATCCAACAAAACGACTGCGCCGCGCACAGGGCCCGGCGTGCCGGGACTCCAAGCCTTCGGATAAGCGATCAGGGAACTGAAAGTGGGCGCTGTCATATTGGCCGCGAAACCCTCCAACGACCAGCCGCGCCCGAACGGCCCCCAAGCTTCGAGGTGCGCGTTCACGCCCCATGTTTGCAGGCGGCTGATGGCGTATGCCTGCGCCTGTCGGAGCTCAGGCGAGCCGGTGAGGCGTGGCCCCGTCACGTCGGTCAGATAACCGACCATCTCCATCACCTGTGAGTGGTTTAACTCTTCCGCCTTAATTCTGTTAATCACATTGAGATCGACCTGCTCGGGCGCAGGTTGGGCGCTAAGCGGCGCGCTGCTGCCGACGACTATGAACAGGACGACGCTCGCCGTCACGCATGCCTTCAACCGGCGCAAAAGCTGCCCGCAGCGGACTTCCATCTAGTTTGTCTCCATAAAAGAGGTCACTTAACACAGAGCTATCTGCTGATTAGACGCAGCACACCGCCGTCTACTTCCATTAACTCTCGCTGCCCGCGCGCTTGAGATAAACGCAACGGTCGTCCCTTGCGCCGGTCGCGGCCAACACTTTTCGCTTTCCGGCCATAATTCACTTGCGCTAAGCTCCCGCCATGCCGCGAGCGACCCTGTTACCCGTGCCGGAAGCGATCCAGCTTGTGCAGGCGGAGACGCCGCGCCTTGCGCCGGAGCGTGTGCCGCTCGTGTCGGCGTGCGGGCGCGTGCTGGCTGAAGACGTGATCGCGGACAGCGATCTGCCGCCCTTCGACCGCGCGTTGATGGACGGCTACGCGGTGCGTGCGGCGGATACGACGCATGCGCCGGTGCGTCTGCGACTGGTGGGCGAGGCGGCGGCGGGGCGCGGTTGGCGCGGGACGCTCGGCGCGGGCGAAGCGGTGCGAATTATGACGGGTGCGCCCGTGCCTGCGGGCGCGGACAGCGTGCAGCAGGTCGAGGTCACGCGTGAGTTGGACGAAGGCGCGACGGTTGAGCTTGATCGAGCCACGCAGTCGGGTCAGTTCATCAGCCGGCGCGCGACGGAGATCAGGCGGGGCGAAACGGTCTTGCGCGCTGGCACGGACATCAATGCGGCGATGATGGCGGCGCTGGCGTCGTTCGGCTACGCGCGCGTGCTGGTTGGTGCGCGCCCGCGCGTCTGTGTGCTGGCGACGGGCACGGAGTTGGTGGCGGTTGACGCGCAGCCCGGCCCCGATCAAATCCGCGACTCGAATAGCTATTCGCTGCGCGCCTATGCCGAAGCCGCCGGGGCGCTGGTGGAGCAGTTGCCGTTCGCGGGCGACGAGCCGGAACTGCTGCAACGTTTGATCGCGGCAGCGGCTGAGCGGGCGGACGTGCTTATCGTGTCAGGCGGCGTCTCGATGGGCGTTTACGATTTCACGAAGGCGGCGCTCCATGCGCTCGGCGCGACACTGTTCTTCGAGCGGGTGAGTTTGCGACCGGGCAAGCCGACCGTGTTCGCGCGTCTGCCGGGCGCGCGGCGCACGCTCGTCTTTGGGCTACCCGGCAATCCCGTCTCCGTCTCGGTCACGTTCAATCTGTTTGCGCGCACGGCCCTGCGCGCGATGCAGGGCGCAGCAGACGCGCCGCTCGCGGAAGAACAAGCCGTCATGGGTAGCGCGGTGAAAGGCGCGGCCGAGCGCGCGAGCTATCTGCCCGCGCAGTTGCGCACGGACGATAGAGGCCAACTCATCGCCGCGCCCCTGCGCTGGGGCGGCTCGTCCGACTTCGTCGCCTTCACACGCGCCGACGCGCTCTTGATCGTGGAGGCGGGCGTAAAGACGGTCGCGGCGGGCGCGGTCGTGCGCGTCGTGCGCTTACCCATGTAAACGGAGCGCGCACGCCGCCGCTCGCCGGTTCAAGCAGCGCACTTAACGTAAAAAAAGCGGCCAAGAGTAGTGCAGATGACGGACGTGACAATATGAAAAACTTATCGCACGTGGACAAGCAGGGGCGCGTGGCGATGGTGGACACGAGCGCAAAGGAGGCAAGCGCGCGGCGCGCGACCGCGTCGGCGCGCGTGCTGATGGCGCAGGCGACCGTGGCCGCCGTGCGCGCACACCAGACGCCGAAGGGCGACCCGTTAGAGACGGCGCGGCTCGCCGGCATCATGGCCGCCAAACGCACGGCCGATCTCATCCCCTTGTGCCACCCGCTTCCTCTAACGCACGTTGACGTGCGCGCCGAACTGCGCGCCGACGGCATCTATCTCGAAGCCGAAGCTGCCACGCACGCACAGACCGGCGTCGAGATGGAAGCCTTGACCGCCGTCACGGTCGCGGCGCTGACCGTCTACGACATGTGCAAGGCGCTCGACAAAGCAATGACCATCACGGACGTACGGCTCGAACGCAAAACCGGCGGCAAGTCAGGAAGCTATGAAAGGGCTGATGGCTGAAGGAAAAGCTCGTCGCTTTCCGTTCAGCCCGCAGCCCTTAAATGTCTGGAACATCGCCGTGCCGGGCGGCGTTTATTGTGGCGACCGCTGCTCCCCGGACTTTCAATCTTTTGCTTTCGCCCGCTTCGGCGTAGAATGGGCTTGACCGACCGAAGTTTTTATTCGCGGAGATGTCTAAATGAGATACCAGTTGGCTACGGATGCACGCCCGCAAGCGCGCAAACTGCTCTTTGCCGCGCTGCTCACCATCGCGCTGTGGTTCATTCCATACGCCGGCATCGTCACCTACCCGTTTCGCCTCTTCGTCACCTTCATACATGAAGGCGGGCACGCCATCGCGTCGCTGCTGACAGGCAACGCCGTGCGTAGCCTGACGGTCGCGCCCAACGCGTCGGGGCTGACCGAAACCTACATGACGAACGCCGGACTGTTCACGCAGACCGTCATCTCAAGCGCGGGCTACGTGGGCGCGATGCTCTTTGGCGCGCTGCTTCTGGTGCTTGTGCGGCGCACGGTCGCGGCGCGGCTGGTGCTGGCCGGCTCGGCCGTCTTCATCGGCTTGCTGACACTCGTTTACGGTTTCATCGTGCCGCTCACGCACATGTCGTTTAGCCCGTTCACGGTCGGCACGGGCGCGCTGCTCGTCGCCGGGTTGCTCGCGGCGGCGCGTTATCTGAGTCCGCGCGCGGCCAACTTCCTTGTCGGCTTCCTCGCCGTGCAATGCGTGCTGAACGCACTCTTTGATCTCAAAGACGTGCTGTTCCTGTCAGTTGCGACCGACGCGCAGACCGATGCGCTCAACATGGCGCATGCGACCGGCGTGCCTGCGTTCTTCTGGTCGCTCATCTGGATCGGTCTCGCCTTCATCATCCTGTCGGCGGCCCTGCGGGCCTACGCCGTCAGTCGCAACAAGCCGAGCCAACCCGATCTGCCGTTTGAAGACGCGCCAACCGTCTAAGGCAAATTTCGTGCGCGCAAACCTTGAGAGGTCGTCCGCCGCGGCAGCCGTCGCCACGCTGCCCGTAGCTGACGACCTCTCGGCATCTGCACACGCAACCGTTCCCGCCGCTACGCTCGCGCAACTCCCGCTCGGCGCGCGCCTCATCCTGCGCTGTCGCAAGGACTGGCGCACGGCGGTCGTTGCCGCCATCGCGCTCGACGCCGTCACGCTCTCCGTCTGCTCGCCTTCCGGTCACACCTACCGCGTGCGCCGCCCGCACGACGCCCCGCTCACATACGACGGGCGCATTCCCCTGCTCTGCACGGGTGAGGCCGCCTGCTGGCGCGCCGCGCTGGCACGTTACGACGCACGCTGGTAAGCGGCGCACGACGCGCACCATTAACGACATTATTTCGGCGGTGCGGCGCGCAGTTTGCGGGCCGTTTCGCGCAGGCCGCCGGTTCGGGTTATCATGTGTGGTTCGCGGGCGCGCGGGATTCTGCACTGTGCGCGGCAGCGTGCATTTCAATCCATGAATCAAGAAGCGATCACAGTGCGCGGGGCGCGCGTCAACAATCTTAAGAACGTAGATTTCGACATTCCGATTGAACGGCTCACGGTCGTGACGGGCGTGAGCGGATCAGGTAAATCTTCGCTCGCCTTCGACACGGTCTATGCCGAAGGACAGCGCCGCTACGTCGAATCGCTCTCGTCCTACGCGCGGCAATTCCTCGAACGAATGGACAAGCCGGACGTGGACGAGGTGCGCAACATTCCGCCCGCCATCGCCATCCGGCAGAAGAACTCGACGCGCAACCCGCGTTCGACCGTCGGCACGCAGACGGAAGTTTACGACTATCTGCGGCTGCTCTACGCACGTGTCGGCACGACCATCTGCCGCGTCTGCGGGCGCGAGGTACACAAGGACTCGCCCGAATCCGCCGCGCAGGAAATCCTGGCGACGCTGGCCGACGGCACGCGCTTCTACGTCCTCTTCCCTGCCGAAGCGGGTCTGCGCGGCGACGCGAGCGGCAACGGCGCGAAGCCGAAGGCGAAAGCGCGTAAGAGTAAGTCGAATGCGGACACGGGCGCGCTTGATCGCCAACAGGTCGTCGCGCACGTGATGAGCCTGATGCAGCGCGGCTTCACGCGGCTCTACAGTCAGGGGCAGACCATCGAGTTGCGTTCGCCGGACGACTACACGCGCCCCGATTTCGCGGGCGTGTACGTGCTCGTTGATCGGCTTGTGGCGCGGGCGGACGTGCGCGGGCGGCTGGTTGATTCGCTCGAAACCTGTTTCATCGAAGGGCACGGACTGGCGCTCGTCGAGACGGCGGAAGAGACACCGCGCCTGCTGAAATTCTCCGACCGCTTTGAATGTAAGTACGACGGCACGGTCTATGCGACGCCAGAGCCGCGCCTGTTCAGTTTCAACAACCCGTTCGGCGCATGCCCCACCTGTCAGGGCTTTGGCAACACCATCGGACTTGACCTCGATCTCGTCATCCCTAATCCGCAGTTGTCTTTGAACGAAGGCGCAATTGAGCCTTGGACGCGCCCGCAGCACGATTGGGCGCGCACGGAGTTGCGCCGCTTCTGCAAACAGGAAGGTATCCCGCAGGACGTGCCCTATGCGGAACTGCCGCGCGCGCAGCAACGCGCCATCGTCGAAGGCAAAGGTCATTGGGCGGGCGTGCGCGGTTTCTTCGCGTGGCTTGAGACGAAGAAATATAAACTGCACGTGCGCGTCTTCCTCGCCAAGTATCGCGGCTACACGCGCTGCCCCGATTGCAACGGCGGGCGCTTGCGGCAGGAGGCGCGCGACGTGCGCGTTGGCGGTCGAACCTTGCCGGACATCTGCATGCTGCCCGTGAAAGAGGCGGCGCAGTTCTTCGAGCAGTTGCAACTGAGCGACGAACAGACGGCGATTGCCGACAAGGTGCTGCTGGAAATTCGTCGCCGCCTGCGCTTCCTCGTTGACGTGGGGCTTGATTATTTGACGCTCGACCGGCTCGCTTCCACGCTCTCCGGCGGCGAAGCGCAGCGCATCCAACTCGCCACGAATCTCGGCTCGTCGCTCGTCGGCGCGCTCTACGTGCTAGACGAACCATCAATCGGGTTGCACCCGCGCGACAGCGAACGGCTCATCAACCTGCTCCGCAACCTGCGCGACATCGGCAACACCGTCCTCGTCGTCGAGCACGACCCCGACATGATCCGCGCCGCCGATCACATCCTCGACGTAGGCCCTGCGGCCGGCGAACTCGGCGGGCGCATCGTCTTCGAGGGCGACTTCAAAGGCTTGCTGCAAGACTCCGCCACCTTGACCGGCAAATACCTGCGCGGCGAGGCGGAGATCAAAGAGCCGAAGCAGCGGCGCAAGGCGCAGGCCAAGAAGCGGCTGCTCATTCGCGGCGCGAGCGAACACAACCTGCAAGGGATCGATCTGGACGTGCCGCTTGAGATGTTCGTCTGCATCACGGGCGTGAGCGGGTCGGGCAAGTCAACGCTCGTCCACGACGTGATCTATGCGGGCCTCAAGAAACAGCGCGGCGAATGGCAGGGACACGTCGGCGCGTTTCAGAAACTCGAAGGCGGACAGGCGCTCGACGAGGTGCTGCTCGTTGATCAGTCGCCCATCGGGCGCACGCCGCGCTCGAACCCGGTCACGTACATCAAAACTTACGACGCCGTGCGCGAACTCTTCGCCGCGACGCGCGACGCGCAGGGCAAGGGACTGGACGCTTCGTTCTTCTCCTTCAACGTGCCCGGCGGGCGCTGCGACGTGTGCGAGGGCGACGGCACGGTGACGGTCGAGATGCAATTTCTGGCGGACGTGGAACTCGTCTGCGAAGAGTGCAAGGGCACGCGCTTTAAGGCGAACGTGCTGGACGTGCGTTATCGCGGCAAGAACATCAACGACGTGCTCAACATGACCGTGCGCGAGGCGCTCATATTCTTCCGCGACGTGAACAAGATCGCCAACCGCCTGCGCGTGCTGGACGACGTGGGGCTGGGCTATCTCCGGCTCGGTCAATCGGCCACTACTCTGTCAGGCGGCGAAGCGCAACGCATCAAGCTCGCCTCATTCTTGTCCAAACGCGCCGGCGCAAAGACGCTCTACATCTTCGACGAGCCGACAACGGGTCTGCACTTCGATGACATCAACAAACTGCTCGCCGCCTTCCGCACGCTGGTCGAAGCGGGCGGCTCGCTCGTCGTCATCGAACACAATCTGGACGTGATCAAAACCGCCGACCACGTCATAGACCTCGGCCCCGACGGTGGCGACCGGGGCGGGCGCGTCGTCGCCATCGGCACGCCCGAAGAGATCATGGCCGTGCCCGCATCGCACACGGGTCGCTTCCTCAAAGCATACCTAGCGCGCGCGAACGGCTCAGCGCACAGAAAGGAAACTTAAACGAAGATGAGTCTGAAGCAACGCATCATTAGCGATCTGACGGCGGCGATGAAGGCTAAAGAAGCGGCGCGGCTCTCGACGCTGCGCATGGTGAAGGCGGCGTTGATGAATCGTGAGATCGAGCGGGGCGGCGAGTTGACGGATGAGGAGTTAACGAAGTTGTTGCAGTCGCTCGTCAAGCAGCGGCGCGATTCGGTCGAGCAGTATGAGCGGGGCGGGCGTGAGGATTTGGCGGCGAAGGAGCGCGCCGAGATCGCGGTGATCGAAGAGTATCTGCCGCAGGCGGCGACGCGCGCCGAGATCGAGCAGGCGGTCGCGGCGGCGATTGCGGAGACGGGCGCGAGTTCGATGAAGGAGATGGGCGCGGTGATGAAGGCCGCGCAGGCGCGCCTCGTCGGCCGGGCGGCCGACGGGCGCACCGTGAGCGAGATTGTGAAGGCGCGGCTGAGCGCGTGAGCAAGTTAATGCTAACTACCAGGGACGCGGATCGCCGCAGCGGTAGCCGGGCCCGTTGATGAAGCGGCCGTTGGCGCGTGCGTTGGCGTCGGCGCGCGCAGCCGTTTTGACGCTGGCGGGGGCGGACGACTGATCCGCTATGTCACAGAGAAATTCGACCTGCACCTGGTTGGGCGAATGGAAGCGGCTCGCCGTGCCGTTGTTCTCCCACATCGCGCCAAAGGCGTAAGCGCCGACCCCGTGAAAATAGAAGTAGTCGCAACCGCAGGGATCCATCGTGCAAGCGCCCTGCGGGCCTGTGAAGTGGCCGCAACTGCCGCCCCCGCCGTTGTAGCCGTAGCGGCGAAACCATGCGTGCCAGCCTTCGTGCATGTAATCGCCCGCGCGCGAGGCCGGGTTGTTGTTGGCCGACGGCTTGTTGTTGTCGTAGAGCAGGCAGGAAGTTTGCACCTGATCGGGCGGGTTGAACGCGCCGTAGATGCTGGTGTCGTCCGTCGCCTGATGATAGATGCTGTTATGAAAGTTGCTGCTCGCCGCTTCGGCCGTCGCCCGGTAGTCAATCGTGCCGTGCCACGACTGCGCGAGGTTGTCGTTGAGCTTGTAGGTCAGCAGGTAAGAGGCGTTCCAGTGTTTGGGGTATTCGAGGTTGACGTTGCAGGCATCGAAATAGCCGCGATTGCTCCAATCGCCGGAGCGCACGCCGTAGGCCAGATATTGCCAGAGGAAAAAGTCCTGCCAGCAGCCGTGCTCGTTCCAGAGATCGCGCTCCGCCTGACTCGACTGCGCTTGATTGCAGACGCCGAAGGCGGTCGCCGACAGGCAGATCAGCCAGAGCATCACGCATAAAACTTTTGTTCGTTTGCTGTTCATCTCGTTGACTCCTTATCTCGCGGGGGGTTCAGAAGGCGGGCGGCGCGGGCGGACGCGGCGAGTCATCCTGCTTCGCCTCTTCGCGCCCCTTCTCCGGTGCGGGTGGGATAACTTCGGGGTGCGCCTTTAGATACGCTTCGAGCTTGCGGTTGAACGAATCGGCCTGCTCGCCCTGCTCGCGCGTGAGTTGATCGAGGTAGCGTTCTTCGCCCTTGCGTATGTACTTCGACAGCGTGCGGCGCGCGGCCTCTTTGTCCTGCTGATTCCACAGGTAGGCTTGAATCGCTTCGGCCCGGACGATGATCGACGGATGCTCCTGCACTTGCCGGAGCACTTCCGCGTCGGCGCGTTCGTTGTGCATGTAAGCCAGCCCGTCAATCGCCTTCGCTTGCAGCGTCGCCAGCGCGGTCTGCTCGATGATCTCGCCCTCCTGCGTCCGCGTCCCTTCGCGTGGGAACGGTTGATTGACGAACTGATGCAGGAACTCTTGGCCGGCGGGGCTGCGTATCTCGCCGAGCAACGAGAGCGCGAGCAACGCGCGGCTGTGATCCGTCTTCTGCGCGCGTGTTATCTCTTCCGTGAACGCTTTGACGATCTCCTGATTATCGCGCACGCCTTCGAGCGCCTTGCGCGCGTCGTCGTGTTCTTCGTCAATGGATTGGCCGGCCCAGTCAATAAAGGCTGAGACCGAGCGGCGGGCTTCGTCGCCTGCGCCGTTGAGGGCGGGCGCATTGTGTCTGGGACGATTGGCCAAGAGCCTGCTCGGCGACGGCCCGGCCGGCTCGCGCGCGCCCGGCGTCGGGGCCTCGGTCGGCGCTGTCCGGTTCGACACCGCCGGTTGCTGGCGGTAACAAGCCGAGCCGACGAGCAGGGCTGCGAGCGCAAAGAGGGTCAGCAGCAGCAACCACCGACTCCGTGTTGGTCTTAATAATTGAGACATAGGTTGGAAACCTCTCTATTGGCAATGCCGGTTGCGGGACACGGCAGGTTAAAAGCATCTAGCAGCGTAAGTAGCGGACGCAAAATATCTGCGCGGTCTTTACGAGAAGCACCTCTTGTGCCAGCGCCAGCGCGCAGATTGCTAGCGGGCGAATCCCTACTAAATCTGCGCGCCGACGGGTGCGCCGGGCCGCCCGCCAGTACACTGCTGTGGACAACAGACGCGGCTTTGTCTCTTTTTGTGGACAATCGCCGCCTGCCCGTCCGCTGCCGCCTTGCGCTTGCGCCTGACGGTCGCTTGCCTCTACCTTGAGCCATCCCGTATAATCCGCCTCTTGATCAGAGCGCGGCGCTCTCGTCAGTGGGTTCGCGCCCACTTTTTCTTTTGTGCGCGAGCACGATTTTTTGAGCAGCGGGGGTTTGAAAACACGTTGGAAGCCGCCGAGATTGAACAGCGCATACGCGAGATCGCCGAGCGCGTCACAGTCGAGCACGGACTCGAATTTGTCCACGCCGAAGTGGGCGTCATCGGCCGCAGCGCCGCCGTGCGTATCTTCATTGACAAGCCGGGTGGGGTGACGCACGAGGATTGCTCGCTGGTCAGCCATCACGTCAGCACTGTGCTCGACGTGGAGGACTACATTCATTCGGCTTATACGTTGGAGGTCTCCTCGCCGGGGCTTGAGCGCGGGCTTTATCGGCGTGCGGACTACGAGCGCTTTGCCGGGCGGCTGGCCAAGATGAAGGCCCGGCAGCCCGTCAACGGGCAGCGCAATTTTCGCGGGCGCATCGTCGGCGTCGAAGGCGACGAGGTGCTCTTTGATGACAACACAAACGGGCGCGTCCGCGTGCCCGTCGAGCAGATCGCCAAGGCGAACCTCGAAATTGACATAGACGAAGAATTTCGTCTCGCCGCCGAGCGCGAGCAACAGGCCAAAGCGCAGGGCGGCCCTACAACTGAATAGCAGAGGTCGGAGGCCAGAGGTTAGAGGTTAGAGGTCAGGCAGAACCGGCCGCCCTAACGTCTGATTGGCTGGCCGCTGACGGCAAAAAAAATATGAGTACGTCCATCGGACAGAGTATTGACGCGCTGTGCAAAGAGCACGGCATTGACCGCGATCTGGTGATCGAGGCGATGAAAGAGGCGGTGCGCGCCGCCGCCCGCAAGCAGTTCAAGTCGGGCGAGGAGATCGCCGTCGAATGGTCGAGTGAAGCCGGCATCGAACTATTCGCCTCAAAGGTTATCGTCGAAGAGGTGACGAATCCGGGGCGCGAGATGTCGCTTGCGGAAGCGCAGGAGTTGGCCGGCGACGAGGTGGAACTGGGCGACGAATTGCAGATTCCTTTGCCAATGGAAGAGATGGGCCGCATCGCCGCGCAAACCGCCAAGCAGATTCTGTTTCAGAAGGTGCGCGACGCCGTGCGCGCCAACGTCTACGAGCAGTACATAGATAAGGTCGGCGATCTCGTCAACGGTTACGTGAAGCGGTTCGAGCGCGGCGACATTATCGTGGACATGGGCAACGTCGAATCCATTCTGCCGCGTTCGCAGCAGTCGCGTGGCGAGCAGTGGAATCAGGGCGAGCGCATCCGCGTCGTCATCGAGGACGTGTTGAAAGAATCGAAGGGGCCGCAGATCGTCACGTCGCGTTCGTCGCCGGAGATGTTGAAGCGCCTGTTCGAGATGGAAGTGCCGGAGATTTACGACGAGACAGTCGTGATCAAATCGGCGGTGCGCGAACCGGGCGAGCGCGCGAAGATCGCGGTCGCCTCGAACGAGCGCGACGTTGACCCGGTCGGCGCGTGCGTCGGCATGAAGGGGTCGCGCGTGCAGGCGATCATCAGAGAGTTGCGCGGCGAGAAGATCGACATCATCGAATGGTCGGACGAGCCGTCGGTCTTTGCCGCCAACGCCTTGTCGCCCGCGAAGGTCAATCAGGTGCGGATCACGGACATCGAGAAGCGGCAGATGGAAGTGATCGTTAACGAAGATCAGTTGAGTTTGGCCATCGGCAAGCGCGGACAGAACGTGCGCCTCGCCACGAAGTTGGTCGGGTGGAACATAGACATACGCAGCGAGGAAGAGTTGAAGAAAGAGGTGGCGGAGCAGATGGGCGCGCTCATCGCTTCGGGCGCGGCCGTGCCGCTCTCGGCGCTTGAGGGCGTGACCGCCGCCACGACCGCCGCGCTCGCCGAACACGGCATCGAAGACATAGACGCGCTCGCCGCCACTTCGCTCGACGATCTGGTTGAGTTCCTCGACATCTCGCTCGACGAAGCGCAGAGCATGATCGATTCGGCGCAGGCTGTCGTCGCCGCCCGCGAACGGAGCAAGGCGGAAGGCGAAGGCGAAGCCGAAGGAGCGGCTGCCGACGCTGCGCCGACCGAGGCAGCGGAGACGATTGAAAGCTCGGGGGCCGGCGGCGAGGTCGTACATCAAAACAGCGTGTCGGTCGAGTTTGATCCGACAAGTGACGCGGGTGAGGTCGAGCCGTCCGAAGAGATGATCGCGCGCGGCTATGATGAAGCGGTCGAGGGGCGCGCGCCTTATCAAGCCGAGCCGGTCATTCTGGCCGAAGAATCGGTCGATCCGGTGGCGCTCTCGGAAGCCGATCCGATGTCGGCGGACGAGTTGCTCTTGCAGGGTGCGGGGCGCGACCTGCGACCTGACACCATCACGCCCGACCCGGCCATGACCTCGACGGGCGCGGCGCTCGTTGCCGACGAAGAGGCGGCCGACGAGGGCGAACCGCCCGTTGAAGAGGATGCGCCGCTTGCGCCGTTAACAAGTGCGAGCGAAGCGTCTGCGCCTGAGATCCAAGTTTCGTCCGCGCCCGCGCCCGAATATCGGGTCGAGGCGAACGACGAACGTGACGCTGCGGAGCACGAGAAGCAAGATGCTTCCGACAGCGCACAATGACCGCCGCAGGCGCGTCGCCAGCGGCGACGCGCCCTGCTCGCTTGCTCGCCTGCATGAGCCTTTGCCGGTTCGCAGTCAGCGCCCGACGTGATGGCCGGGCCGCCGCGCCCGGTAAAGGTCAGGAAGTTTGCGAGTTTGACTCTCTAACCTTTGCAGCGCGCGACGCCGTTGCCGTTTAACCCAAGCGTCGTCGGAAGGAATGCATGACTGTCGGTAATAAGGTTCGCATTTACGACCTGGCCAAAGAACTGAAGCTCGAATCGAAGCGCCTGATTGAAGAAGTGCGGCGCGAGGGCTACGACGTGAGCGTGCCCTCGAACACCGTCCCGAAGGATTTGGCGGACAAGATTCGCAACCGCTATTTCCCCAAGAAAGAGACTGCGCCGCCGCGCCAGATTCGCGTCGTCAAAAAGCAGCGCTCGGAAGAAGCCGGTGGCGAAGACATACACGTCTCCGTGCCGCCCGTTGACATGGCCGACGCGCCCACCGCGCCGGCCGACAACGGTGTAGCCGCGCCGGTCGCAGCCGAAACGCCGGCCGAAGAGACAGGCGGCGCAAAAGGTGGCGGCACGGTGCGGCTCGTCAAGAAGCCGCTTGCGCCCGCCGCGCGCGCCGAACATCCGACGGCCGCGAATCTGACGGGCGCGCGCCCTGCTGCGCCCTCGCTCGCCGAGTTGTCCTACCCGACGCCGCAAATCTCCGAGCCGGTGGATGCCGCGCCCGGCCCCGTCGAAGCGGCTGCGCCGGCTGCGGCTGCGCCCCTCGTCGAAGCTGTGGGCGAAGCGCCGCTCGTGCCGATCTCGCCGGGCACGCCCGACGTGCTGCCGCCGCCTGAGCCGCCCGTGCCCGCCAAACAGATCAGAGTGCTCCGCCCGACCGCCGCCGCGCTCAACGCAGGCGTGCGCCCCGGCGAACGCGCACCTGTGCCGACGAAGCCCGCCCCCACACCACGCGAGCGCGACCGTCGCTCCGGCGGCGGCGAGCGGGAACGCGCTGGCGGCGGTGGCGGTGGCCGCGGCCGTGGCGGCGCACGCGATACGGTCGCCTTCGCCGGCACGCCCGGCGAGAGTGCGACGCCGCAGACGCTCTACACGCCGCCGGCCGATGCGCGCCGCCCGCGCGCACGTTCACGACGCGGCGGGGCTGCGCCGGTCAGCGGGCGCGAAAGTTTTCGTGGTAAAGGTGGGCGCTTCGAGCGCGACTACGTGCCGCCGCCGCGCGCGCTCTCGCTCGAACAACGCATCGCCGGCTCAATCGGCGTCGGCACGGCGGGCGCAGCCAGCGATCTTAAATCCGTCCGCCTCGTCGAAGGCTCGACCGTTAAGGAGTTCGCCGAGAAACTGGGCGTCAAGCCGAAGGACATCGTGGCCCTGCTGTTACAGCGCGGCGTCTTCGCCACGATCAATCAGGCTCTCAACGACGACGTGGCGGTCGATCTCGGTCGCCGCTTCGGCTACGAAGTGACGTTCGTGCCCTTCGAGGAGATGCAGGTCGAAGAGGAGTTTGAGGAACTGATCGAGACGGGCGCGGACGATCTTGAACTGCCGCGCGCGCCGGTCGTCACCGTCATGGGGCACGTCGATCACGGCAAGACCAGTTTGCTCGACGCGATCCGCGCGACCGAAGTGGCGGCGGGCGAGGCGGGCGGCATCACGCAGCACATCGGCGCGTACAGCGTGCAAGTGCCGAACCCTGACAACCCGGCCGAGATGCGCCGCGTCGTCTTCCTCGACACGCCGGGGCACGAGGCGTTCACCTTGATGCGTGCGCGCGGGGCGAAATCTACGGACGTGGTCGTGCTCGTCGTCGCGGCGGACGACGGCGTGATGCCGCAGACGATTGAAGCCATCGAGCACGCGCGCGCCGCACACGTGCCCATCGTCGTCGCCATCAACAAGGTGGACAAACCCGATGCAAACCCTGACCGCGTCCGGCAGGAGTTGGCGAATCAGGGCTTGCAGCCCGTCGAGTGGGGCGGCGAGGTAGAGATGGTGCCCGTCTCCGCGAAGAAGCGCGAGAATCTGGACACGCTGCTGGAAACCATTCTGCTGACGGCCGACATTCTGAACCTCAAGGCCAGCCCGACGCGGCGCGCGGCCGGCGTCGTGCTCGAAGCCAAACTTGATCGCGGGCGCGGCGCGGTCGCCACCGTCCTCGTGCAACAGGGCACGCTCCACGTCCACGATCCGTTCATCGCCGGACAGGTCTACGGCAAGGTGCGCGCGATGTTCAATGATCGCGGCGAGCCGGTGATGGAAGTCGGGCCGGCCACGCCCGTCGAGGTCTTAGGCTTACAAAGCGTGCCGCAGGCGGGCGACATGTTCCAAGTCGTAACGGACGTGTCGCGCGCGCAGGGCATCTCCGAGCACCGGCAGATGCTCGCGCGCCAGAGCGCGCTCCTGCAATCGACGAAGCGCGGCATCGAGGCGCTGGGGCAGAAAGAGGTCAAGGAACTGCTCGTGCTGGTGAAGGCCGACGTGCAGGGTTCGGTCGAAGTGTTAAAGAGCACGCTGCAAAAGCTCTCGACCGAGACGGTCAAGGTCAAGGTCATTCGCTCCGGCGTCGGCGCGATCACGGAGTCGGACGTGCTGCTGGCGTCCGCCACGCAGGCGGGCGCGTCTAACACGGCGGTCGTCATCATCGGCTTCAACGTGCGCCCCGAAGTACGCGCCGCCGAACTGGCGAAACTCGAACACGTGGACATACGCCTCCACTCGATCATCTACAAGGTCGAGGAAGAGATTAAGGCGGCGATGATCGGCATGCTCGACAAGATCGCCACCGAGCGCATCCTCGGCAAAGCCGAAGTGCGACAGACCTTCAAAGTACCGCGCGCCGGCACGGTCGCCGGCTGCATGGTCATTGACGGCTCGATCCGGCGCAACGCGCGCGCGCGCTTGATTCGTGACGGCGTCGTTGCGTGGGAGGGCGGCATCGCCAGCTTACGCCGCGTCAAGGACGACGTATCGGAAGTCCGCGAAGGCTTCGAGTGCGGCATCGCCCTCGAAGGCTTTAACGACCTTAAGGTCGGCGATCAGATCGAAGCCTACGTGGTCGAACAGATCGCGGCGACAGAACTCTAGAGGTCGGCGGTCAGAGGTGAGCGGTCAGTAACATGCTGACCTCACTAACCTCTGACCGCGCACCTCTGACCTCTTGTTTTTATGCGACGGCCCGAGAAAGTTGCCGAGTTGGTGCGCGAGGAGATCGCGCAGATCGTGGGTTACGAGTTGGAAGACCCGCGCGTGGCTGCGGTCACGGTGACGGACGTGCGCATGTCGGAGAATCTGCGCGAGGCGCGCGTCTACGTGATGCTGAGCGGCACGGAGCAGGAAGCGGCGGCGGCGCTGCGTGCGCTGGAACGCGCCGCGCCGTTCGTGCGTCGCCAGTTGGCCATGAAGCTCAACCTGCGCCGCACGCCCTTCGTCCACTTCATCCGTGACAGCGTGGAAGAACAGGCGACGCGTGTGGCCGCGCTGCTCGCGGAGATCGAACGCGAGCACGCACCCGCGGCAATCGAATCAGCGGAGAGAGGAGATGTAAGGGATGAGGGCTGAGCGCTGAAGGCTGAAAGGAACAATCTGCTTCTTCAGCCCTCAGCCCTCAGCCCCTCATCCCTCGTTTCATTATGCTTAGTCAAGTTGTCGAGTTGATCGAGGCGAAGCGGCACTTTGCCATTACTTCGCACCTGCGCCCGGACGGCGACGGGCTGGGTTCGAGTCTGGGGCTGTACTGGCTGCTGCGTGCGCTGGGGAAAGACCCCGAAGTGATCATGCACGACCCCGTGCCGCACGCTTATCTGAAACTGCCCGGCGCAGAGCATGTCCGCGTCACGCCCACAGTTGACCGCCCTTACGATGCGGTCTTCGTCATCGAATGCTCGGACATCACGCGCCCCGGTCTCGCCAATCTCGACCAACAGCTTGTCGTCAACATCGATCACCACGCCACGACTTCCCTCTTCGGTCAGATCAACTGGATTGACTCGACCGCGTCGGCCGTCGGCGAGATGATCTACAATCTCTGCAAAGCTATCGGCGTCCGACCCACGCGCGAACTCGCCGAATGCGTCTACACGGCGCTCATCACGGACACAGGCTCGTTCCACTATTCAAACACGACGGAGCGCACGTTCAAGGTCGCTTCAGAGTTGGTGCGCGCAGGCGTCAAGCCAGCGAAGATCGCGCAGGCCGTCTATAGCAACTACCCCTGGAGCAAGCTTGATCTGATGCGCGAGGTGCTCTCGACCGTGCGTCACGATCCGTCGGGCCGGGTCGCATGGCTGCGGCAGACCGCCGCGATGCAGACGGGCACGGGCGCATCGGACGAGGACGCGGACGGGTTCGTTAATTTCCCGATGAGCGTCGGGGATGTCGAAGCGGTCGCGTTTTTGAAGGAGACGACGCCGGGCGTCTATCGCACGAGTTTGCGCTCGAAGGGCGACGTAAACGTGGCGCGCATCGCCGAGCAGTTCGGCGGCGGCGGGCATCGCAACGCCGCTGGCTGCACGTTGACCGGCGCGTGGGACGACGCCGAGCGGCTCATCGTCAGCCTGCTGCTCGCCGCCGTTGACCGCGCCCACCCGGACATCAGCGTGCCGCCCGACAACGGGCACACGCCGCGCGGCGGCACGAGCGGGCCGCTCCGCTCCGACCGCGCCGGGCACGACGTAATCAACGCGGCCTAAAGCGTGCGCGCAAGCGCAGCCAGCGCGCCCCACGAATCCACACGAAACGACGCGGTTGCGAACAAGGGATTTGCGTCCTTCGGGCCCTTCCGCGTGGGTTCGTGGTTAAGCTTTATGCGCCGCCGCCCTGTGCAGGAAGTGGCGCGCTGCTTTGCTCATTCCTCGTTCTTAGTTCATACTGCCGCTCGAATATGACCTGGTTTCGGAAAAAGGAGCAGAAGATCGAACCTGTCCCGGCCGAGGAACGCGTCGTCAAGACCGAAGGCGTCTTTCGCAAGTGCGACGAGTGCGACGCGGCGCTCTACCGGCGCGAGTTGGAAGAGTCGCTGCAAGTCTGCCCGCACTGCAACCATCATTTCCGCATCGGCGCGCGCGAACGACTCGCCATCCTTTACGACAACGCCGAATACGAAGAGTTAGACGCCGACGTAATCTCCGGCGATCCGCTTGAGTTCACCGACACGAAACCCTACAAGCAACGGCTCGAACAGGCGCGTGCGGCAACGGGGCTGCCCGAAGCCGTCATCACGGCGCGCGGTAAGATCGGCGGGCATCTGGCGTTTGTCGGCGCGATGGACTTCAGTTTTCTTGGCGGCTCGATGGGTTCGGCCGTCGGCGAGAAGATCACGCGCATCATCGAGCGCGCCATCGAAGCACGCGGGGCGGTCTTAACGGTGTCGGCTTCCGGCGGCGCACGCATGCAGGAGGGCACGCTCTCGCTGATGCAGATGGCGAAAATCTCCGCCGCGCTCGCGCGCCTCGACGAAGCGCGCCTGCCCTTCATCTCGATCCTGACAGACCCGACGACGGGCGGCGTTACCGCCAGCTTCGCCATGCTCGGCGACGTGATCTTGGCCGAGCCGAAGGCGCTCATCGGATTCGCCGGCCCGCGCGTCATCGAACAGACCATCCGGCAAAAGCTGCCCAAAGATTTCCAACGCTCCGAGTTTCTGCTCGAACACGGCATGGTTGACGACGTGGTTGATCGTCGCCAGCTACGCGACAAGTTGATCAAGCTGCTCAACTTCATGGTCAATCCTGAGTTGCAGGTGAGCACGCCGCAGTTCAACCCAAGCAGCAACGGGCGCGACCCAAACGGCAAACCGCCAGCGATAGAGACGGCGGACAACCTGCCCGCCTCCAAACCCCAAAGCAAGACCTAAACCCATTCGATCTTGCTTTGCGCCCTTCTGTTTTTGCGCGAGGTAAATGCGTACGAGCGTATAACCTCACGCAGAGACGCAGAGCGGGCCGTAAAGGTGTGTGCCATCGTCAACCTGATGCAGTTTGATGAAGCGGTTCAATATCTGCTGAGTCTGGGGCATGAGACTTTGGCCATGAAGCTCGGGCTTGCCAACGTCGCACGTCTCTTAGCCGCGCTCGACAATCCGCAACATGCTTATCCGGCCGTGCAGATCGCCGGGACGAACGGCAAAGGCTCGACCGCCGCGCTGCTCGCCGCCATCTGCCGCGCCGCACGTATCCGCGCCGGTCTCTACACCTCGCCGCATCTCATCTCGATCACGGAGCGCATCCGGCTCGACGGCGCACAGATCACGCCCGCCGAGTTTGCGCGCTGGGCCACAGAAGTCCGCGCCGCCGCCGAGTCGTTAAATGATAACGGGGGCGTGCGCCCGACGTTCTTCGAGCAGGTCACGGCGCTTGCGCTCCTCGCTTTCCGTGCGGCCGGCGTGACGCTCGCGCTCTTAGAGACGGGTCTCGGCGGCCGGCTCGACGCGACCACCGCCGCGCGCGCGGGCGTTGTCGCCATCACGCCCATTGCCCTTGATCATCAAGCCTACTTGGGCAACACGCTCGCCGAAATAGCCGCCGAGAAGGCCGCGATCATTCGCGCCGACACAAGCGTGGTCGTCGCCCCGCAGACGCCCCCCGCGCGCGCCGTCATCAACACGCGCTGCCGCGCCTGCCGGGTCACACCCGTGTGGGCGACGGAGCACGTGCGCGTTCACGACGCGAGCGCCGACGGTCGCCTGCGCGTCACCTTCGAGACCGCGCAGGCCGTTTACGCAAATGTCCGGCTCGCCCTGCGCGGCCGGCATCAACTAACGAACGCCGCCGTCGCCATCGCGCTCGCCGAGATGCTCTGCGCGCGCGGCTTCAACATCCCGCGCGCCGCGATCATCGAGGGCCTAGAGACGGCCGCGCATCCGGGCCGGCTCGAACTGCGCGCGGGCCCGCCGCCCGTGCTGTTCGACGGCGCGCACAACCCGGCCGGCGCTGAAGCCTTGCGTGCTTATCTCGATGAATTCGTCCACGCGCCGCTCACGCTCGTCTTCGGCGCGATGAGCGATAAGGCGCTCGACCCCGTCGCCGCCGCGCTCTTTCCCGCCGCCCGCCGCCTCGTCCTGACGCGCCCGACCAACCCACGCGCCGCCACGCTCGACGCGCTGGCCGAACTCGCACAAAGACACGCGCCCGATAGTCTCATCGAACTGGCCGCGCCGCCAGCGGCGGCCTACCAACGGGCCGCAGAGTTGACGCCGCCCGACGGTCTCATCTGCGTCACCGGCTCGCTCTATCTGGTCGGCGAGGTGCAGGGCTTGGCTGGTGCGCCGCCGGTCTAAGTTGTGCACGCCGCCTGCGTGCGCGCCTTTGCCTTTTGCGCGGCGATTGATTAAAAGTTTCAGCATGGATACATCAGGCAAGGAAGCGCCGGAAGTGCTGGCGAGCGAGGACGTGTTTCGCGGGCGCGTCTTTACGGTCTCGGTGGACACGGTGCGCGAAGCCGGGCGCACGCACCAGCGCGATGTCGTGCGGCATCCGGGCAGCGCCGCCATCGTGCCCCTCTTCGCCGACCAGAGCGTGGCGCTCGTGCGCCAGTACAGACACCCGACGGTCAAGTACCTGTTGGAGATTCCCGCCGGCAGCCGCGACAACTTCGAGCCGCCCGAAGCTTGCGCCGCGCGCGAGTTGCAAGAGGAGTTGGGCCTCGTCGCGGGACAATGGGAGCAACTGTGCGAGTTCTTCGTCTCGCCCGGTTTCTGCGCCGAGAAGATGTGGGTCTTTCTCGCCACCGACCTGAGCGAGACCGAAGCCCGGCCGGAAGCGGACGAGATCATCGAAGTTGTCCGCCTGCCGCTCGCCCGCGCGCTCGACATGATCGCCGCCGGTGAGATCGAAGATGCCAAGACGATCATCGGCTTAACCATTGTGGCCGCCCGGCTCAACGATCTGCTTGTTTGACGCTCGCGCGGCCCGTCTCTTACACTCGCCTTATCGTGGACGCACCGACCGACACGCCCGCCGCAGGGACAGTCGCCAACACTTACGCTGAAGATTTAGCGCCGGAGACAGCAACGGCGCAGGCGGCGGCGCACGACGCGCCCACACCGCCCGGCCCCGATAATCCACCCTGGGGCGTGGGCGCGGCGCTACTGGTCTGGCTGGCGAGCGTCGGGCTGCTCTTTATCGTGCCGACGTTGGCGGGCGCGGGCTACATCATCGCGCGCCTGCGCCACCTATCCGCCGAACAGTTGGGCGCGGCGCTATTAGCCGATCCGCATTTCATTCTCATCTCCGTCGCCGCTGTCATCCCGGCGCACCTGCTGACCTTCTGGCTCGTCTGGTGGCTCGTCACGCAGAACGGTCGGCACTCGTTTGGCGCGTTGATGGGCTGGCGTTGGAGCCATAGTCTGGGCGCGCTGGAAATTTTTAGCTGCATCGGCGTCGTCGTTCTGCTGGTGCTTATCAACTCGCAGATCGGGCGCTACTTCCCCGGCGGCGACACAGACCTTGAGAAGATCATTTCCAGTTCGCTCGCCGCCCGCTACGTCATCGTCGTGCTGGCGACCTTCTCCGCGCCGCTCGTCGAAGAGGCGGTCTATCGCGGTGTACTCTATCCGGCGCTCCGCCGCGCCATCGGGACAGCGTGGGCCGTGCTCGCCGTCTCGTTGCTGTTCGCCTCCGTCCACGTCTATCAGTATCGCGCCAACGTCGGCGTGATCATGGCGATCACGCTGCTCAGTCTGGCGCTCACGCTCGTGCGCGCGCGGACGGGCCGGCTCCTGCCCTGCGTCGTCATACACTTCCTCTTCAACGGCGTGACCTCCATCTGGATCGTGCTTGCGCCGTACATGAAGGAGCTTGCACCGCCAACGCCGCCCGCGCCGACGGGTCTGCTGCTCAGCGCGCTGGCCCGCATGCTCCGTCTGCACCTGTAAAGCTTATGCGCTACGAAGTGTTGGTTGTCGGCGCTGGCGTCGGTGGGTTGACGACGGCGGCGCTGTTGGCCGCGCGTGGCTTGAGCGTGTGCGTGCTGGAAAAGGAGTCGCGGGCGGGAGGTTGTCTGACGCCGTTCGCACACGGCGCTTACGAGTTCGAGCCGGGCGCGGGTCTCTACGCCTGCTGGCAGCCGGGCGACGTACACGCGCGCGTCTTCGCAGAGTTGCCGGTCGCGCCGCCTGAAGTCGAGTTGCTGCAAACGGCCTACATCGTCCGCCTGCCCGACGCGACGGACGTGCGCGTGGGCCCCGCAAGCGCCGAGGAGTTTGCGGTGACGCTCAGCGCCGCCTTCCCCGAATGCACGGCCGCGGCCAGCAAATTCTACCGTGAGCTTGCGCCCGTAGCCGATGCGCTGCGCCGGAGCGCGCAACGCGTCCCCGCGCTCGCGTCTGCATCGAAGTTGCAGCGCATGAAGCTGCTCGCCGCCGAGCCGCGACTTGGTGCAAGGCTACTCGCGCTGCAAGGCGAAGCGACCGCCGCGCACCTGCAAGAGACCTCGCCGCGTTTTCGTTATTTCATCAACGCGCAACTGCAACAGTTCGCCCAGACGACCGCCGACACTTGCGCCTATCTCTACGCTGCGCTCGCGCTCACCGAACCGCAACGCGGACTCTACAGCATCAAGGGCGGCGCAGGCGCGCTCACCGGCGCGCTCGCCGCCGCCATCAGACAGAGCGGCGGCACGCTGCGCTACGACACAACCGCGCTGCGGCTCGTCATGGACGCGAGCGGCCGCGCCACCGGCGTCGAACTCCTGAGCGGCGAGCGCATCGAAGCCACGCGCGCCGTCGTCAGCAACCTGACCGTCTGGGACACTTACGGCAAACTCGTCGGCTTGCCCCGCACCCCCACGCCTTTGCGCGCGCGCCTGCGCGACCTGAAAGCTTGGGGCGCTTATCTCGTCCTTGCCGCGCTCGACGAACAGGCCGGCAAGCGCCTGCCCGCCCCGCGCATCCTCGCCCTGACCGATCAGGCAACCGCACAATCCTATGAACCGGCGACCGCGCAACTTATGTTCAGCGTCGCACCCGAAGCGCCTGCGCCCACAGGTCAACGCGCCGTCACAGTTTCGACCTTTACCGACGCCGCAGAGTGGTTTACTTATCACGAAGACGCGGACGAGCACGAGGCGCAGGATCAACAGGCGCTCGAAACCTGTTGGGCACGGCTGCACGCGGCCCTACCCGAACTCGGCGACGGCATCGAAGTGATCGAAACCGTCACGCCACGCACCTACTATGAACAGACGCGCCGCAAGCTCGGCATGGTCGGCGGTCTTGGTCAAGCGCCCGCCACGTTTGGCGCGCACGCCTTCACGCACCGCACGCCTTTCCCGCAACTCTACATGGTCGGCGACACGGTCTTTCCCGGCGCTGGCGTCGCCGCCGTCACGCACGCCGCGCTCGTCGTGGCCAACGAGATAGCGCCCGCCGCGAAATAGATCAAACAGACCGGCGCGGCGAGATTGGGCCGCACAAACTTCAGCGCAGCGCACGTCTGGCTTTGTTTGCTGTGCGCGGGGAGGCTTACTGTCTGGTGAGTGCGAGCGCGGTCTGCACGTCGCCTGCTGCGCCGCGAATGACGAGCACGCGGTCGCCGTCCTGCCGCACGAGCGTAGTGCGTCCGGCTGCGCGCCAGACGGTCTGCGCCGGGTCGCTTCTGTCGCTCGCCTCGGCCGTCCGCTCGTTGAGCGTGTTGTAGGCGCGGCAGAACTCGGCCGCATCTTCGGGCTTGTCCCAAACGGTCTGCCAGACAAAGAGCGCGGCGCTGCCCGTGCGTTCAAACAGGTAGGCGCGGTCGCCACCCCAACCGGCGGCAGCGCGCGCAGCCTCTCTGACCGGCAACACTTTCAACAGCAAGCCGCGCACGCCAATCTCGCCGAGCGGTGTGGCGGCCCCTGCCTGCCACCCTTGCGCGGTGAACGCTCGCTCATCTAGTGCCACGTCGCGCGGCGCTTCGCTCGCGAAATACTTTTCTGGATGTAAGACCTGCTCGCTCGATGCGGGCGGGCGGCGGAACAGTTCGTCCACGCCGCGCGCACCGCCTTTACGGCGCACGGCTTCGACGAAACGGACGCCGTCCCGGTAACGAAAGATGAACGTCTCGGTCAGCAGCGGCGGAAAGAGCGCGCCGATCTCTTTGCGGTACTCGCCGAAACGGTCGTCCTCAAAGCGCGCCACCTCTTCGAGCGGGCGGCGCGTGAAGGCGTCGCCCAGTTCGAGCCGGCGCTGCACGTCCATCGCGTCGCCTTCGACGATGGCGAACAGGGCCTCTTCGCGGTCGAAGTTGTAGGGCCGGACGAGCAGGAGTTGCAGCAGGTCGAAGTGCTGATCCTGTAAGGCGTGGACGAGTTCGTGCGTCAGGAGCGAATCGTTCGTGGCGTTCTGCCCGTGCGGGTCTGCAAGCAGCAGCACTTGCTTGTCGAGCGGCGAGTAGGTTGCGCCGGCCGAGGCGGCGGCAAAACTCGCGGCGAGCGTGGCGAGGTCAGTCCCTTCGGGCAGCATCCCGCCTGCCGCCGCCAGCCGGCTCAGCCCGCGCAACTCTTCGCCGCCGAGCGCGTCCGCCATCTCCTTCGTGCGCGTGCCATACTCCCAGCCGGTCAACTCGATCATGCCGGGCGCGGCTTGCCAGTTCAATTCGCGCGTCGTCGCCGCCGCCTGCATGGCGCGTTCGCGCACGCGCACGAGTTTCGCTGCGAGCGGACGCGCGGGCAGCGGCGTCCACTTGCGCGCCGCCTCCGGCAGGGCCACGACGGGCACGAGTGCCTTATGTTCGGTTGCAGGTTTGCGCCCGCAGGCGAACGCCAGCAGCAGCGCGCCGAGCGCAAACAATAAGAGAAAGATGGGGCGGCCCTTCGCTCGCATCGTGAGGTTTAGACGCACGAAAGGGGCGCGTGGCTGCCGACAAACTTAACGGTCGAGCAGGTCGAGCATAGAACCGCCGGCCGGTTGCGCGGCCGGGGCGGTGGGTTTGGCGGGGGCGGCATGGTCGCTGAGCCGCAGTTGCAGGTTGCCTGCGTTCGAGGCATAAGCGAGGCCGTCCTCACGACTGATCACGTTGGCCCGAATCATTTTCTCGATCACGCTGTCGAAGGTCTGCATGCCGTCGAGTTCGCCCTGCTCCATCGCGTCCAAGAGCGATTTGCCTTCGGTCTCGCCGCGTTCGATGTACTGGCGCGTGCGCGCGGTGGACTTCAAAATCTCCATTGCGGCGACGCGCCCCTGCCCGTCGGCGCGCGGCAGCAGACGTTGCGAGACGATGTAGCGGAACGTGTTGGCCACGCGGGCGCGAACAACGTGCTCCTCGTTCTTAGGGAAGACGCCGATGATGCGATCCACCGTCTTCGAGGCGTCAATCGTGTGCAGCGTCGAAAGCACGAGATGCCCCGTCTCCGATGCTTCGAGCGCGATCTCGACGGTCTCACGGTCGCGCATCTCGCCGACGAGGATCACCTTTGGCGCTTGGCGCAGAGCGGCGCGCAGGGCGCGGGCAAAGTCGGGCGTGTCGGAATGCAACTCGCGTTGGTGGATGGTCGAGTTCTTGTGTACGTGCAGAAACTCAATCGGGTCTTCGATGGTGATGACGTGGTAATACTTCGTCTCGTTGATCAGGTCTATGACGGCGGCCAGCGTGGACGATTTGCCGCTGCCGGTCGGCCCCGTGACGAGTACCAACCCGGTCTTGAGTTCCGCGATCTCGCGCAACTGCTCCGGCAGGTTGAAGTCCGCCCACTGGGGCGGGCGCGGCGGGATGACGCGCATCACGATGGCGTGCGAACTGCGCTGGATGAAGATGTTGACGCGGAAACGCGACACGCCGGGCGCACTGAAAGAGATGTCGGCCGAGCCGTACTTCTCTAAATTCTCGGCCGCCACCTCTTGATTGCCGATAAGCAGTTTGGCGATGCCGGCGGTGTGCGCGGGCGTCAACTTCTCAAGCCCCGGTACGGGGACGCCCTGCAATTTACCAAGCAACTCGACCTGCGGCGGGCGGCCCGGCGAAAAGATCAGATCGCTCACCTTGTCTGAGACAGCAAGCATCTTGCCAAGCACGTCAAGAAAATTCATGGGGGCGGTCGTGGATTGTGAGGGCGGTAGTGTGGTCATATAAGTTTTCGGGCCTGAGTTTATCTGTGCATGGTTACCTGTTCTTTGCGCTCATTGTGCGCGCGGCGGCCGACAAAGGTGAGGCAGGCAAACAATCAATAACCAATGACAAATAATCAGGCGGCAACAGACAATCTTTCGTAACGCTTGCGATGAAAATGGCACGCCCGGCGCAAACCAACGCGCCCGGTCAGGCGTACATCTCAAGTGTAGGCGCTCGGTGCTGCGCGCCGCAAGTTCGATGAAACTTTGTGTGCGCGGCGGGCGTCAAAAGAAGAGGGGGGCGACGAACAAACAATGGCGACCTATCGAGACCCTGTACGCGTATTTGCGCCGCTGGAAGTGATCGAACGCCTGTTGGAGATGCGCGCCGAGGCCGGTCACGCGCCCGCCATCTTCATCCACGCGGAAAACGAGCTGACCGCCTACTTCGACGCATACGGCTTCGACGTGTACGCCTTCTCTGCCCCTGAAGCCGAGTTCAATTACGGTCGCTATCGTGCGCCCCTCGCCCCCGGCGGCGACTACGCACACGAACACCCAACCGCACACTGAAAGAGAAAGAAGTGCTGCGTGCTGAGACCTGAGTGCTGAGTAAAAGCGAGATGTCTTTTGCTAAGCACTCAGGACTCAGCACGCAGCACTTTCTTTACTGCGCTTTGACGATGAGGAACGTCACGTCGTCGCCTGCGCCGCGCCCGCTCGTCCAATCGAGCATGTCGGCGTAGATAAACTTGATCAGTTCCTTCGCGCTCAGATTGCGGCCGGCGCTGACCTTCATGGCGAGCCGGTCGCGGCCGTATTCGTCGCCCGCCTCGTTGGCCGCTTCGACGATCCCATCCGTGTAGAGCACGAGCACCTGCCCCGCTTCAATCGGCAAGTAATACTCGTAATAGCGCGTGTCGCGGAACATGCCGAGCGGCAAGCCCCCGCGTTCAATGAAGCGTGCGTGCCCGTCGGCGTCTAACAGGAGCGGCGGATTATGCCCGGCGTTCGCATAGGCGAGCGTCTTGTTGGTCGCGTCCAGAACGCCGTAGAAGGCCGTGACGAACTGTCGATCCTCGATGGACTCCCAGAGCAGATAGTTGGCCTTCGACATGGAGACATTCGGCGCGTAGCCGATGTGCATGGCAGCGCGCAGGCTCGCGCGCAGGAAAGCCATCAGGAGCGCCGCCGGCACGCCTTTGCCCGACACGTCGGCGATGACGACGCCGAGCAGGTCGTCGTAGATTTTGACGTAATCGTAATAGTCGCCGGAGACCTCTTCGGTCGAGAAATTGTAGGCGCTGATGTCGAACCCGGTCAGTTCCGGATCGCGTGGCGGCAGCAGTTCCAACTGTACGTGGCGCGCGATCTCAAGCTGCGCTTCGAGCCGCCGCTTCGCCATCAACTGCTCGTGCAGCATCGCCTTCTCGATGATGATCGCCACCTGCGAAGCCAGCAGCAGCAGGATTTGCAGATCGTCGTCCGTGTAGGCGTTCAACTGATCGCTTTCGAGATCGAAGACGCCGATGACCTCTTCGTTCGAGATGATGGGCGCGATCATCTCCGAGCAGGTCTCCGCGCGAGCGTTGATGTAGCGCGGGTCTTGGCTCACGTCCGAGACCATGATCGGCTCGCCCGTCTGCGCGACGTAGCCGATCAAGCCCTCGCCCACCTTCAGGTGCAACTCCGTCAACTCGCCGATGTCGTAGCCGCGCACGGCCGTCGTGCTGAAGCCGCGCAGCGCGCCGGGGTCTGTGTCGTGCCCGTCGCGCTTCGGCCCGCGTTCGACGATGTAGATGCCCGCCGCGTCGTAAGGGATGAGTGAGCCGAGCGTGTCCATGACGAGGTTCAAGACCTCGTCCACGTCGAGCGAGCGGCTGATCTTTTTGGTGATGTCGAGGAGCAGACGCAGCTTGTCTTCGACGGTCAACTTCGCCGCCAAGCTATTCGTCGTCGCATCTGTGAGGTGTTCAGCCATAGCGTTTTGAACGCATGATTATAAAGGAAAAACCGGCCGTTGTCCGTTGCGCGTGGTGTCAAGCTTTTTCGTTTTGCGTCGCCTGCTCAAGTGCCGCTTCGGTCAGTAGCTCAAACTCGACGGCCGCCGCCGGATGATAGCGGAAGAAGTCGTTCACGTCGGTGGGGAGCGTGATGCGCGCCAGCCGCAAGCCGCGTGCGGCGAAGAGTTCTTCGTAGCGGTCAGCGGCGCGCCGGCCGGCAGCGTCCGGGTCAAACGCGCTGACGACGCGGAAGCGCGCGAGCGGTGCGAGCCATTCTGACTTCAGGCCGCCGACGCCGACGATACCGACGGCGGCGAAACCGTGCGCGATGAGCGTCAAGGTGTCGGTGAAGCCTTCGACGAGATAGACGATGTGCTCGGTCGGCAGCGCGTCGAGCGCGTCCACGTTGTAGAGCGCGGGCACGCCGCCGCGCATGTTGTGCCAGCGCGGCTCGACGCCCGCCGCCGTCGTGCGCGCCTGCAAATAGACCGCGCGGGCGGCTAGAAAAAATGGAAAGAGCAGGCGATGCCGGTAGAACGTCAGATGCGCGCGGGCATTGAAGAGACCCGAACGCTGCAACTCCGTAAGCGGGAAGGTCTGAAGCATCTGGCGCATCACGCGGCGATAAGCGCGGCGCGGGAAATAGGCGAGGCCGGCGCGGCGCGCCGTGTGTGCGTCGATGCCGCGCCGCGCAAGGTAGTTGAGGCCTTCGGCTTGATCTTCGGCGCGACACACGTTGAGAAACGCTTCGCAGATGGCGGCGATGCGCTCACGCGGCAGCGGTTCGGGTTCGGGCGCGGTTTCGTCCGCCGGGTCGGGCGCAGCGCGCAACGCGAGCGCGCGCGCCGAGCGTTGGTTGCGCCCAAGTTCGCGGGCCATCTCGCGCACGGCCGCGGCGAACGTGACGCTGTGCATGAGTTGATAGAACGTGATCGCGTCGCCGCCCTCGTCGCGCGAGAAGCAATGGAAGAGACCGCGCGTGAGGTCAATCGAGAGACTCGGATGCCCCGTGCCGCTGTGCCCGTGCGCCGGAATTGGGCAGAGCGCCTGTAGATGCTGACCGGATTGATGTGCGTTGGGGCAATAGCGCAGATAGAAGGAACGATAATCAATGACGCGCTTGATCTGATCGCGCAGGGCACGCAGAGGCTCAACTGGCGACGGCTCAGCCGGCATGGTGTCTGTGCCCGTTGGGGCGGGCTGCGTTGGCGTAACGCGCTCTGGCCTCGTGCCGCGCGGCGTAGCGTGCGGCCACCTCCGCCTCGTGGCGCGCGCGATACTCGCGCCACAGGCGCGACACCTTCAGACGGTATTCAACCAGTTCGCGGCTGACGTTGAAGCGGCGCGCGATCTCGGTCGAGTTCTGCCCCTGATGAACGAAGCGGCGCAATGCCGCATAAGGTACGAGCGCCGCCGCGCCGACGGCGTAAGCCGCCTCTTCGTCCGCGTCGTTGTAGTCGCGCGCGACCGTCTTTCCCTGCTTGTTCTGGGCGACGATGGAGAGGCGATTCGCCTTGTGGCCGAGAAAGACGTGGCAGACCTCTTCCATCAAGGTCGCGTTGTTGCGCGCGCGTCCGTGCTTCGGATTGAGAATGACCAAGCGCCAGCCGTTCGGCAGCGGGCGCGAGCAAGTGCCGCCCGACCACGCGTCCGCCCCGACGCCGAGCAGGTGCTCGCGCGTCTCCTCCGACAGTCCTTCGATCTGCTCAAAGTCTATGACCATGAGCTTGGCGAAGTGCGCCAGCGCAAACGGGTCGAGCGCCTCGTCGTCGCGGCTGAGGCCCGCGAAGTCGCGCAAGCCCATCGCCCGCACTTCGTACTGTCGGCCCTTAAAACTTGGTGGCAGTTTCGCGTCGTCCACGCCCTAGATTATACCTGCCCCGGCGAGTTGTTACGACTAATTTGGGCAATAACATACCTGCCGCACCTGCCGCCTAAACCAACCCATGACCACGGGTAATTTGAGCTATCTTCGGCTACAAACCCCGGTCAGATGAGTCAACTATATTATCGCCCGGATTAAGGATTGTGACAGGTGAAGCTTAAAAGGTTAAAGCGCGCAGCTACAATGCCGCGCGCCCGTTACCCACCATCGAAAATTGTCTTCAGTTACTTCCGCTTGTTGCGCGCGCGCGGGTCTTCGCCGGGATGGCTGAATTGGGCGTAGGCGACGCGGAAGAGTTCCGAGAGAGCTTTGGCGGTCTCGGCGGTCAGGTTGCGGTCGGCGCGTAGGTGCGCTTCGACGATGTCGGGCGTGGCCTCTTGCGGGAAGTAGACGACCGCTTTTGCGCCGTCGCTGTCGGCGTCTGCGCGCCCGGACATAACACGCTCCATAGGCATGTTGAGCCAGGCGGTCAGGCGCGCGATGTTGTCGGCGTCAGGCTTGCCCGTGCCGTTCTCGATACGGGAGAGGGTCGAGGCGGAGACGTTTGTCTCGTCCGCCACGTCGCGCAGGCTCAAGCCCGCTTCCTCACGCTTGCGCCGGATCGCCCGGCCTAATTCAATAGTGTTAACTAAACTCTTTCCTTGTGCCATTTATGGCCTCCTTCCGGCGGGGTTCTGCGTCCACACGGACGGGCCCGCCCCTCACTTACCAACCAGACCATAGCACAGGCAAATCCCAGATGCAAGATTTTGTTTTATGCTTGCAACAACCCGCATCACGTGGTACACTGTTTCACGGATGAAACAGGGCGGATAAAACAGAGTGGAGGCCGCCGGGAGGCGCGAGAACAAAGTGAGCAGCGAATACATCTGGGAGACGTTCGATAACCTGTTTAAGACGGTGCACCGGCAAGGGCGACGCGTCGAGGAATTAGAGGCGCGCATCGTTGATTTGGAGCGCCGGCTGGCCGAGCGCAACGTGCAGCAGACGCAAAGCCCGAAGGCTGTGCCGGCGGGCGCAGAGTTGCCGATTGAGCGCGCCGCCTGAAGTTTCAGCGCGAAGTTTGATTGAAGGAGTTTAAGAGCAATGAGTACCGCAACCGCCACGCACACGGATAAGAAAGCGATCATGCGCGATAAACGCGCGCAGGGGATCGCCGCGATGGGTCTCGTCACACGCGAGGGCGACCGCTTCCGCGTCACCACACCGAGTTTGCGCGGCAAGCGCACGAACTACGAGGTGTGGCGTGACGAGGTGGGCAAGGTGCGTTGCTCTTGTCTCGAATTCGAGGAGCAGGCGACGCAGGACGCGAGCTTTCGTTGCGAGCACATCCTTGCCGTCAAGCATGCTTTGACCGCGAAGAACACCGAGGCTATCGCCAAGCAGCCCGACGTAAACGCCGCCGCACGCGCGGCCATGGCGCAGGACAAGGCGCAAATTACGCCCAACCATAACCCAACCGCAGCCGAGAAGCGCACGCCGCCGCAGGTCAATATGGCCGCGCACGCGCGTTTCGAACGGAAGCAGGACGAGTTCGACGAAGCAGCACCGGCCGAGCCGGTCGCTGCCGAAGCCGCCGCCCCGCTTGCGGAACACATAGACGTAGAGGAGCAAACAGAGATGACTAAGAGACAAGCAACCGTGCCGGTCGAGCCGGAGCAGGATATGGATTTTGTGACGGCCGAAGAACACGCCGCGCTAAACGGCGGCTCGGTCGTGCCGCTCGCCTTCACCAACACGCTGCGCACCCTGCGGCAGCCGATTGACCCGAAGCTCGTCAAATCGCGTGAAGGCTGGCGCGACCGCAACGGACAGGTACACACGGTCGAATACGTCGAGTGGCACACGGTTGCCGATCTGCTCGACCGCGTTGCGCCCACATGGTCGCATGCCGTGCGCAGCATCGTGCAGGTGAACGATATGGTCGCCGTCACCGCCGCGATCACGATTGACGGGGTGACGCGTGAAGGCGTCGGCACGGGTACGGCCGACAATGAGACGGGCATCAAGAAGGCCGAGCACGATGCGCTGAAGCGCGCCGCGATCAAGTTCGGCATCGCGCGCGACCTCTATCAGCGCGAGTCGGAAGTGATCGAGCGCGACGGTGTGGGGCCGCAGGCGGGCGATCTGCCGCGCGACCCGCTCGCCAAGTCAATGGCCGATCTCGTCACGCCGAAGCAGCTTGGCATGATCCGGGCGCTGGCGCGCGAGGCGCACGTTGACGCCGACGAGGAGTGCCAGCAGACCCTGCGCTGCCGCACCGAAGAGTTGTCGAAGAAGGCGGCTTCCAGCTTCATCGACCACTTGAAGGGCTTGCAGCAGGAGTCGTTCGGCAATCAACAGCCGATGCGGCGCGCGAGCTAGCACGGGGCGAGCTAGTGCCGGCTCGAACAAGTTAACCAAGGGCCGAAGCAGCGCGGCGACGCGGCAGGTTTAGGCACGACCGCGTCGCCCGTGCGGCTTCGGGAAAGTAAAGGTGAGTAAGATGACGACAGCAGAACTGATCGAGGAGCGCCCGCTCGCGTTCGAGCTAGAGTACGCCGAACTTGAGCAGCCCGCGCCCGTCGTCGAGCCTGAGGAAGGCACGCAAGAAGCGCCCGCGCACGAGACCGAAGCCGAGCGGCAGACGAAGAAGGAGCGCATCCTCGCGCTCTATAACGCGGGGCTGACCGACATCGCGGGCATTGTGCGCCGCGTCGGCGCGCGCCCCTCTTACGTCGCGCAGGTCTTGCAGCAGGCCGGACATCTGGACGGCTATTTCGATCTCTACACGACGACGGCGCGCGAGCAGAACGTCTACACACGTTTCTTCCGCAACGTCCTCTCGTTCCGCAACATTGAGGCAGCGCGCGAGTCCGTGCAGAAGCTCGACCGGCTCTACAACTATTTCGAGCGGCTTGGCGACCGTGCCGGGCAGCATCAGGCGTTGGTGCTTGCGCTGACGGGCAAGAACCGCGCGCGTTGGAGCGGCAAGGTCGAAGAGGCGCAGGTCTTTCACGATTGGCTCATGAGCCACTAACACACAAACACCCAAGCGGTCGGCGGTGCGCCATGCACGGCCGACCGCAAAGCCCAAACTCATTCCGCCTCGCAAGGGATGCAACCGAACCCGTTTCAGGGAGGTGGAAGAGATGCTCGCCCAGACAGATTCAGTCACAGCCACAGAATTACGCTCGCAACTACTCGACCGGCGGGAGAAGCTGATGGATACCATCACGACCGCGTCCGACGCCGCTCATCTGCTGCACTTACTACACGAAGTTGACGACGCGCTGGCGCGCATGGACGCAGGCTCCTACGGCGTGTGCGAAGTTTGCCACGACGAGATCGAGCGCGAACGGCTGGTCGTCGATCCGTTGGTGCGCTTCTGTCTGCCGCACCTGACGCCGCGCGAGCAGCGCGCGCTCGAACAGGATTTGACGCTCGCGGCGCAGATGCAGGCGGTGCTGCTGCCACGCCGCGACTTCAGCTTCGACTCGTGGCAGATCAGCTACCACTACGAACCGCTCGGCCCCGTCGGCGGCGACTATCTCGATCTCGTCCGGGCGGAAGATGCAAGCGACGCGCTCTACTTTTTCCTCGGCGATGTGGCCGGCAAGGGCGTCGCCTCGGCCCTGCTCGTAGCGCAACTGCACGCCGTCTTCCGCAGCCTCATCGCGCTCGATTTGCCGCTCGCGCAACTCGTCACACGCGCCAACCGCATCTTCTGCGAACGCACGATCCCGGCCTACTACGCGACCGTGGTGTGCGGACGCGTGAGCGCGTCGGGCATGGTCGAGATGGTTAACGCCGGTCATTGCCCGCCGCTGCTGCTGCGGCCCGACGGACTCGAACAGATCGAAGCGACGGGACTGCCGTTGGGCCTGTTCTACACGGGCGATTATGCGGTGCGGAGTTTCCAGTTGCAGCCCGGCGAAACGCTCTTTCTCTACACAGACGGGCTGGCGGAGGCGCGCGCTCTGTGCGACGTGGAGTACGGCGCGGTGCGATTGGCGCAACGCGTCAGCGCGGCGCACGCGCTCGCCCCCGATCATTTAATCGATCACTGTCTGACGGATTTGCACAGCTTCCTGTCCGGCGCGGCGAAGGCCGACGATCTCACGATCATGGCGCTGCGCCGCGTCTGAGTGGGCCGGTGCGTTGCGGCGCAAGCCGGACGCCCCTGTGCTTTTTGCTTTCGTCGTCCAACCCTCGCACGCGCAGTCTTGCTAACTTCTAACCTTAACTGTCCGAGAGGAGATAAGAATAATGTCTGCACAAAACATCCCCGCGCCGGGTACGTTCTGCTGGAACGAACTGGCCACCAACGATCTCGCTGCCGCCCGGAAGTTTTACACGGAACTGCTCGGCTGGACGCTGCACGGGTCAGATGCCGCCGGCATGAACTACACCGAGATCGAGGCCGCCGGCCGGCGCATCGGCGGCATGTATCAGACGACGCCGGAGATGGGCGGGCAGATGCCGCCGCACTGGATGGCCTACGTCGCCGTGGACGACGTGGACGGACTGGCGGCGCGCGTCGCTTCCTTAGGCGGCAAGGTCTCGGTCGGGCCGATGGATATTCCGAACGTCGGCCGTTTCGCCGTCATCAGTGATCCGGCCGGCGCGGTCTTTTCGATCATCAAGCTGAGCGACGCGCACCACTAAGCGCTGACCCGAGCAGAGCGGACAACGTCTGCGGCATCATGCAGGCGGACGCGCCCGCCCACTGACCCAACAGAGATCGCAAAGGAGAGCGAGATGATTACACGCATTAAGTTCGTCGGTGTCTACGTGCGCGATCAGGCGCGGGCGCTTGATTTCTTCACCAACAAACTTGGTTTTGAGGTGCTGCAAGACGAGGCGTTCGGCGAAGGACTGCGCTGGATTGAAGTTGCGCCGCCGGGCGCGGAGACGGGTCTATCGCTCTTTACGCCGCCGGGCATGGAGGAGCGCATCGGCACGTTCTCGCCGGTCGTCTTTACCTGCGCGGACGTGCGCGCCACTTACGCGGAGTTGCTGGCGCGCGGCGTCACGTTCACGCAAGCGCCAAAGGATGAAGCATGGGGCGTGAGCGCCATGTTCATTGACCCCGACGGCAACACCTACCTGCTCGGCACAAGCGAAACATAAAGGACGGGATGAACGCGGCGCGCGGTGCGATGAAGTAAAGGCGTTTCACTCATCGTGCCGCGTTCATCCTGTCCATGCTGCGCTCTTTTCGCGCCGCGCGTGGTAAACTTTAGACCATTCCGCCGCACAATTTTGTCGAGCTAAGGGAGAAGCGCGTATGCCTGCGAAGAATGAAGACCTGCATGGCTTTGTGCCGGATAAGGGCGCGGTGGCGCTGGTCTTGATTGATGTCATCAACGATCTTGAGTTCAACAGCGGCCCCGAACTGCTCAAGCAGGCGCTGCCGATGGCCAAGCGGCTCGCCGCCTTTAAGCGGCGCGCGAAAGCGGCGGGCGTGCCCATCATCTACGTCAACGACAATTTCGGGCGCTGGCAGTCGGACTTCAAGAAACTGCTCGACCACTGTCTCGCCGAAGGCGTCTGCGGCAAGCCGCTCGCCGAGTTGCTCGCGCCCGACGAGGACGACTACTTCGTGCTCAAGCCGAAGCACTCCGGTTTCTTCTCCACCACGCTCGACATACTGCTCGAATATCTGAGCGTCAAGACACTGATCCTGACCGGGCTGACCGGCGACATCTGCGTGCTCTTTACCGCCAACGATGCCTACATGCGCGACTTTCATCTCGTCATCCCGGCGGATTGCGTGGCCTCGACCGACCCTGAGGAGAACAAGCACGCGCTCGCACACATGGAGCGCGTCCTGAAGGCTGACACGCGCCCCTCGACCGAGCTTGATTTCGCGGAGTTGGCGCGGCAGGCACAGCAAGAACCTGAGCCTAATCCCGAACCGCAGGCGCAGCAGTTCGCCGAGAGCAAGTAAGGGCCAACCTGCACGGCAAAACAGAAAAGGGGCGCGCCTTGATCAAGGCGCGCCCCTTTTCTGCTGGTGCTCCTAAAGTGTCCGGCTTTACTCGAACGACTTCTGCGCCGGGTTGCGACCGGCCCGCGCGGCGGCGGCGAGTTCGCGCGCGCGCGGCATGTTGTCAATGGCTTTGACGACTTGCGGATCGTCGGCGGTCAAGACCTGCGAGGCCGTGACCGTGCCGTAGGCGGCGGTCGAGATGTCGTAGCGCAACTGCCGCGTGATGAAATCGCGGTTGGCGTCCAGTTGCTTCTCGGTCATCTTGTAGCCCGGTTCGTTCAGGACGAACGTCTTGAAGGTCTTGAACAGATTGTCGGTCACGGCGAACTCGTCCGCCTTGACGTTGTGCGCGAAATCTATGCCCTGCGTGACCTTGAACGACTCGAAGCCGCTCACACGCCCGTTCACCAGTTCACGCACGAACATGAAGATCGGGTTGACGAGCCGCTGCTGCGCGGGTTGGAAGATGCGCGGCTTAACTGCTTCGTCCGGCGAGATGCCGCCGCCGCCATAGACGCTGCGCCCCGTGTCGGTCTTGCTCTCCGGCCCCGACGGTTTCTGCGTAGCTGCGGCGGCGTCTTCCTCGTGCCCTAAGCCGCCGCGCGTGTAGTAGTCGTAGAGACCTTCATTCGTGTAGTCGCGCTGCACGAGTCGGCCCGATGGCGTGTAGTATTTCGACGAAGTGAGCGTTAAGGCCGTCCCGTACTCCAACGGGATGATCGACTGCACAAGCCCTTTACCGAAACTCGTCTCGCCGACGACGAGCGCGCGGTCGTGATCCTGCAAAGCGCCCGCGACGATTTCGGAAGCCGACGCCGTGTTGCGGTTGACCAGGACGACGAGCGGCACATTGTCGGGGTTCGGATTGTCGGAGCGATAGGTGTGCGCGGCATAGGCGCGCCCGCGCTGCGAGAGGATGGGCTGGCCGGCGGGCAGGAACTGGCTGGCGACCTTGACGGCCTGATCGAGCAGCCCGCCGGGGTTGCCGCGCAGATCGAGCACGAGCGAGGTCATGCCTTCGCGGTGCAGTTTTTCCAGCGCCTCGTTGAACTCTTCGGCCGTCGTGTAGTTGAAGCCGCGCGTCATGTCAATGTAGCCCACGCCGGGCTTGAGCATGTAGGCGTCGGGCACGGACGGCTGCGGCACGGCGTCACGCGTGATCTCGACTGTCTGCTTCTGCCCATCGGCGGCGCGCTCAATCGTCACCTTCACGGCCGAGCCGCGCGGGCCGCGCAGTTTATCGCGCACTTCCGCCGAAGGCCGACCGTGTACGTCCGCGCCGTCCACGGCGATGATCTTATCGCCGAAGCGCAAGCCGGCTTTCGCGGCGGGCGCGTTCTCGAAGGTGGCGAGAATGTAGGTGTTCGTCTCTTCGCCTACGGAGCGGTCGCCGATGGTCGCGCCGATACCGTAATACTCGGAGCGCCAGTCGGTACGCATCTCCTCAAACTCTTTCGCGTCGTAGTAGTTCGAGTGCGGATCGAGCGTGCGGAGCATGCCGATGATGGACGACTTGAAGGTGTTGTTGTAATCAACCTTGTTGCCGTCCACGTAGTTCTCTTCGACGATGCTGAGCGCCTCGGCGAAATCCTCTTCGAGCGCGGACGTGGCATCGGAGGGCTGGCGGCGCGTCGAGCGTCCCGTCGGCCCGGCCGGATTTGGTTGCGTGGGCGCGTTGGCCGAGTCGCGGCGGCGGCCCGGCCCCTGCTGTTGGGCGAGCACGAACGCGGGCACGGCAAGCGTTAAGAGCAACAGTGCGACGAGCGTGAGCTTCAGTCTGTTTTTCACCACGGGCAAAACCTCTTAAATGAGACCTGGCTGAAATCTTAAAGATAATGGTCAACACGCGCCCGACTCGGCACGCCCGGCCTGCACGACCAACCCCAGGCAGGTTTTTGTATGTTACTTGATGAACGACAGGGCGGCAAGGTTGCTGCGCCCGGCGGCCCGGGCGTGTTCTATTTTATTGTCGTGTACCGAACTGAGTGCTAATATGCCGCCACGCTATTATTGCTTGTGCCCCTGACTTTAGCCCGTACCTTTCCCCTGAAGTACAAGCTTCGGTGCGGCTTCGGCCGCGCCTACATACGTGTAAGGCAGACTTGTTTGCCGTTTGAGCCGGCGCAAGCGCGAGCCGCGAAGCTCGCGCTTGCGCGGCAAGTTGGAGACGAGAATGAGAGTGCTCCTGTGCATTTCCGTCCTGCTCATGATCGCCGCCGTCGGCGCGGCGCAGCCGACGGCGGGCACGCCGCAGAATCGCGCGGTCGGTGTCGTGACGGCGGTTGACGCGCCCGCGCGCCGCATCAAGATCAAAACCGACGACGGCCGCCAACTGACCATCCAACTCGACGACGTGACGCCCCTCCTGCGCGTGCCGCCGGGTGCGGCGGGCGCGGACGGGGCCGTAAAGACGACGCTCGCGGAGGTCGCCGTCGGCGAGCGCGTGTTCGCGCGCGGCACGCTGGCGGCGGACGGCGCAGGCTTCGTCGCGCAGCAGGTCGTTATCTCGCGCGTGGACGGCGCGGGGCGCGCCGGCACGGACGAGCGCGGGCGGGCGCTCGGCGGGCGCATCACGGCGCTTAAACCTGAAACGAAAGAGATCACCGTGCAGGCGCGCACGCCCGACGGGCAGGGGCGACAGGTCACGATTAGCGCCGCCGGCCCGCAGGTGCGTTTCCTACGCATCGCGCCCGACTCGCTCAGTCTGAAAGACGCCCTGCCGGGATCGTTCGCCGCCTTGCAGCTTGGCGACCAACTGCGCGCCACCGGCGAGCGCAGCGCCGACGGCACACGCTTCACAGCCGAAGAGATCGTCAGCGGTTCGATCCTGCGCGTCGGCGGCACGGTCACAGGCATCAACGCGGCAGCCAACGAGATCACCATCAGCACGCCCGCGAGCGATAAGCCGCTCGTCGTCGCGCTCGGTGCGCGCTCACAGTTGCGCCGCATCCCGGCGGAAACGGCCGCCGCCTTCGAGCGTGAACGCGCGCAGGCGCGCACCGGCACGGGCGGGCGCGACGCGGCGCGCGGTACTACCAGCGGCAACGACACCCGGCCCGACGCACGTCCGCGCCGCGACGGACAGACGATGCAGGAACTGTTTCGCAGCCTGCCCGTCGTCACGCTCGCCGATTTGAAGCGGGGCGATGCCGTGCTCGTCACCGGCACACCGGGCGCGGACGCGGCGCGGCTGACGGCCATCATTCTGCTGACGGGCGACGCGGAACTGCTGACACGTCTGCAAGGGCAGCAAGGCGACGCACGCCGCGCCAACATG
>DASVQA010000010.1:0-24377 GCA_036389375.1 Pyrinomonadaceae bacterium
GCCCGCGCTCAGAGACTCTGAGATCAGCGTGCGCGTCGCGGCCACGCACGCTGTCTTAGCGCTGCCTGCCGACGAGGCCGCGGCGCTGATCATCCCGCTGCTCGGCGACCGCAAGTCAGAGTTTGTGCGCCGCGAAGCCGCGTATGCGTTGGGCGAGACGCGCAGCCCTGTCGCTATCGAGCCGCTGCTGACTGCGCTGGCGCGCGACAAGGAGGCGGGCGTGCGCGGGGCAGCGGCCGTCGCACTTGGCCAGATCGGCGATGCACGGGCCGTAACTGCACTAAGCGCGGCGCTCGACCGGCGCGTGCCCGGTTCGGGGTTGCTGAAGCGCATCACGCGCGGCACGACGGAAGAGAACGAGTTCGTCCGGCGCGCAGTGGCCGAGGCGCTCGGCCGGATCGGCAATCGCGCGGCCGTGCCCGCACTTATCGCCGCGCTCACCAACGAACGCGCGGGCGACGATGTGCGCCGCGAAGCGGCCCGCGCGCTCGGTCTGATCGGTGACCCGGCGGCTGTCCCCGCCCTACGCTCCGTCCTCACCGCGCCAGACCCCTATCTCGCCCGCATCGCCTTCGATGTCTTACGCCGCCTCGACCCGATCAACGCCGCGCGTCCATCTTGAAAGGCAACGAAAAAGCCGGGACTGAGTTAGGCTCAGTCCCGGCTTAAGGTTCAACTCGGCAGGCGGGCAGCTTAGGCGTCCGTCTTGTCGCCGCGCCCCTGGCTTTTACGCGCGACCTTTGTCTGCGCGGGGATCGGTAAACCGACGCCGCCCGACTTGGCCTCGACCTCTTCAATCTCCGGCGCGGCCTCACCCGGCTCAGAGATGAGCGCGCCGCCGGAGCGCTTCGAGAAGACGAGCCGGTTGTTCTGCTCGTTCAGATCGACGTAGACCAGATCGCCCAAGCCCACCTGCTCGGTCGCCACAAGGTTCGACAGCGGATAGACGAGGAAGCGTTCGATGGAACGCTTCAAGTGGCGCGCGCCGTACTTGAAGTCTATGCCCTCTTCGAGCAGCATGGTCTTCGCCGCGTCGGAGCACTGGAAGACGAATTTCGTGCCCGCGCCGCGCATGATGCGCTCCTGCACGGCCGCCAACTCAAGGTCGAGGATCTGGCGCAGGTGATGTTCCTTCAACGAACGGAAGACCACGACCTTGTCAATCCGGTTCATAAACTCCGGCGAGAACTTGCGCCGGGCTGCCTCGACCGCCGTGCGGTAAATCTTCTGGTCAACCTCGGTGTCGTTCGGGTTCTTCGCACCCTTCGTCGGCGCGAAGCCGATGCCGCCGGAGATCAGTTCCGACATCTCGCGCGCGCCCAGATTCGAGGTCAGCACGACCATCGTCTTCGAGAAATCCACGCGGCGATTGTCGCCGAGCGTCAGGGTCGCCTTGTCGAGTATGCCGAGCAGCAGTTGCCACAAGGAGTCGGACGCCTTCTCGATCTCGTCGAAGAGGACGAGCGAGAGCTTGGTGTCGTCGTTGTGATAGCGGTCGAGATTCTCCTGCGTCAGCATCGGGCTGGTCTCGCGGTGGCCGAGATAGCCGGGCGGCGAGCCGATGAGCTTCGCGATCTCGTGCGAGTGCTGAAACTCGGCGCAGTCGATCTTGATGACCGCGTTCGGGTCGCCAAAGAGGACTTCCGCCGCCGCCTCGACGACGCGCGTTTTACCGGAGCCGGTCGGCCCCAAAAACAGCATCGTGCCGACGGGGCGGTTCGGCGGGTTCATCCCGGCGAGGAAAATCTGGTACAGCCCGGACATGCGGCGCACCGCCCGCTCCTGCCCGACGATCCGCGCCGCCAGCTTCTCCTCGAACTCCTGTGCGCGCGGACTCTTTTGATCGGGATCAAGAAAGACCGTCTCGTTGGTGTTTTTCTTCTGCTTCTCCATCGTCGCAATCATGACCGTCCTCCTTGCCTGAAGCGTCGCGGGCTAAGGGCCTTTGTGCCCCGCAGCCCTTAAATAAACTTACGAACCGGCGGGCGCGCGGGATTCAACCGCATTGCTTATTAGCACCGCAAAGAACGGCGGCGACCCGGCACGGCCGCCGCACCCTAGCTCCATGCAAAGAACGATCCGCAAGTGTCATTGATGCGATGCGGGCGTCGCCGGTTGGCTTAAATAGGTGGCCCGCGTGAGACTGCCGCGTAAACGGAGACACTATATAAACGACAACGCCCGGTTTGTCACCACAAAATATGCGCAGCGGCGGAAAAAAAGTGCGTGCGGTGGCGCGCGGCCGGGCGCAGGCGGGCTGACAATTCGCGGCAGCAAGCGCTGACACTTGCTGTCGCTTTCCAGATTTTCGGATCAGTCGGCCCGCCGCGCCACACGCAAAACGCACGGGCAGCGCAGCAAAACGTTGAGCATTTTGCTGCGCCAAACGGGGACGCGGCGCGGCGCGTTTTGGCCTAAAAGTTAAGAGCGCGCCACACGTCGCGGCGCGCTCCTTAGCAGCGTCAGTTTGTCCGTTCATCCGGGCCCGGCCGCCTGCCCCCTAGTCGTAATACTCCAGCCCCAGATGCGTGATCAAGTCTTCGCCGCGCAGGTGGCGGAGCGTGTTCTTGAGCTTCATCAGTTGGATAAAGAGGTCGTGTTCCGGGTAGAGCGTGGGCGCGGTCATCGGCGACTTGAAATAGAAGGAGAGCCACTCCTGCACGCCCTTCATGCCGGTGCGTTGCGCGAGGTCGAGAAAGAGCGCGAGGTCTAAGACGAGAGGCGCGGCGAGGATCGAGTCGCGGCAGAGGAAGTCGATCTTGATCTGCATCGGATAGCCGAGCCAGCCGAAGATGTCTATGTTGTCCCAGCCCTCTTTATTGTCGCCGCGCGGCGGATAGTAGTTGATGCGGACAACGTGGGAAAAATCCTTGTAGAGCGCGGGATAAACGTCCGGTTGGAGGATGTGTTCCAGCACGGACAGTTTCGATTCCTCTTTGGTCTTGAAAGATTCCGGGTCGTCGAGCACTTCGCCGTCGCGGTTGCCCAGAATGTTCGTCGAGTACCAGCCGTGCAGACCCAACATGCGTGATTTCAGACCGGGCGCGAGGATGGTCTTCATCATGGTCTGGCCGGTCTTGAAATCCTTGCCGCAGACGGGGGCGTTGTGCTGGTTTGCCAGTTCCCTTAACGCCGGCACGTCCAGCGTCAGGTTCGGCGCACCGTTCGCAAACGGCACGCCGGATTTGAGCGCGGCGTAGGCGTAGATCATCGAGGGCGCAATCGCCTTGTGATTGTCGCGCAACGCCTGTTCAAAGGATTTGATGGTTTTATGAACGGCGTGCGGCTTCATAAAGACCTCGGTCGAAGCCGCCCAGATCATCACGAGCCGCGTACACTTATTCTTGCGCTTGAACTCCGCGATCTCGGCGATCAACTGTTCCGCCAACTCAAACTTGTCCGCGCCCGTTTTGACGTTCTCGCCGTTCAGGCGTTTGACGTAAGCCTGATCGAAGACGGCCCGCATGGGCTTGATCTTCTGCAAGGGCGCGCGCAGTTGGGCGAGCAACTCCTTTTCGAGCACGCCCGCGTGCATGGCCGCTTCGTAGGCCGAGTCGGGAAAGATGTCCCACGCACCGAAGACGAGATCGTTCAGGTCGGCGAGCGGCACGAAGTCCTTGATCGCGGGCACGCGATTGTCCGTGCGTTTGCCGAGCCGGATCGTGCCCATCTGCGTCAGACTGCCGATTGGTTCGGCCAAGCCCTGCTTGATGGCTTCGACGCCCGCGATGAACGTGGTGCTGACCGCGCCTAAACCGACGAGCAACACGCCCAGTTTGCCTTGCGCCGGTGCGATCTCCGCGCCCTTTGCTACTGCCATTGATGCCGAGTCCTCCCTCGATAAGTTGCCGACAGCATAGCGCCCGACAGCAAGCGGCGTCGCGTCAAATCTTGCCCAAGATGCGCGCCGGCTTGCGCTTTTTCGCGCGCGCACGGGCGGGCTTGCACGCACCTGTCCTTCTTGTGCCTAAGACTTGTCTTGGCCGATAAGGGCAGCACGAAAGGCGCGGGGCGCAAGACCCGTCGCGCGGCGAAAGGCTTTGGCGAAGTGGCTGGGGCTGATGTAGCCGACGCGGGCGCTCAGTTCGCTGATGGAGAGATCGGTGCTGGCGAGCAGCGTCTGCGCGCGTTCTAGGCGGAGCGCGGCGAGATAGGCGTGGGGCGACATGCCTGTGACCTTTTTGAAGAGGCGCGCGAAGTGAAACGGCGAGAGATAGGCGGCCGCCGCCATCTCTTCGAGCGACACGTTCTGGTCGAGTTGCGCGTGCATCAGTTCGACTGCGCGGCGGATGCGGCGGTCGATCAAGCCGACGCGCGATAGCTCCAACTCGTCGGCGCGCCGGATGTGCGCGTGCCGCCTGAGCAGTTGCACGGTTATCTGTTCGACGAGGGCGGCGACAACCAAATCCTGCCCGGCCTCTTCTACGTCGCTTAGTTCGTCGGCGAGGTCGCCGGCGAGGCGTGCGAGGCGTGCGTCGCGGGCGACGATGTGCGCGGGGAAAGTGATCCGGGCGTCGGCGCGTGTGAGACCAGCGCGGACGGCGCAATCGAGCACGTAGGCGGGCGCGAGCGTGACGAGCAGGTAGGCGGCGTTCGCGCCGCGCGCGGCGGCCGGCTCGCCCGGTGCGACGAGGAGCGCCGCAGGCGCGCGCACTTCGCCGCTTGTGTGCGCGTCTGTCCAGCGCAATGTGCCGGCGAGTAAAAAAAGCGCGGTGTAGGTCTGGCGCGCTTCGCTCGACCAGCGGGCGGCGGTGCGCTTCGGGCGCAGATGCACGCTGTAGTGCTCATGCACCAGAACCTTGTCGTTGACGGCGGCAGGGGTGTTCATCGCGGGCGGTGAGAAGATAACAGACTTGGCGCGCGCCTCCGTAGCGCGTGCGGTGGGTGTGCGGGGTTTCAAGTGTGACGGAGCGCGGCCAGTTGCGCCATCATGCGCGCGGGATCGTTTGTGATAACGGCGCGGACGCCGAGCGAGATGAGGCGGCCAAGGCGCGCAGGGTTATCAACCGTCCAGACGACGATGGCAAAGCCCGCGTGGCGGGCCGCCGCAGCCGTGCGCGCGTTGACGAGCGTGTGGTGGAGCGCGAGTTCGTGTGCGCCACAGGCGCGGGCGCGGGCGAGCAGGGCGCGTGTGGTGGGAAACGGGCGGGCGAGGCGGCGCTCGAACAGGGCGGCGGTCGGCAGGTGCGGCGCGAGCCGGCGCACCTCCGCAACGGCCGTGAGATTGAAACTCTCAATCACGACGCGCGCCTGAGCGCCGTGCTCATGCACCGTCTCGACGACGCGCGCTGCCAGCCTACGCGCGTCGCCGCCGCCGCGCTCGCATTTCAGTTCGACGTAGAAGACGCCCGCGTGCGTCTGCGCAAGCGCGAGCACCTGCGCGAGCGTGGGGATGCGGGCCTGCGTGTAGTCGGCGCGGGCGCAGGCCCGGAAGCGGCGGTTGAACCACGAGCCGACATCTATGGCGGCTAGTTCGGCGGCCGTGTGGGCGGCGACGAAGCCGGGCCGTGCGGCGGTGCGCCGGAGCGTCGCGTCGTGGATGACGACGGGCACTTGGTCGCGGGCGAGGCGCACGTCGAACTCGATGCCGTCTGCGCCGTCGGCGAAGGCGCGGGCAAACGAGACGAGCGTGTTCTCAGGCGCGACGGCCGCCGCGCCGCGATGACCGATGATGAGCGGCGGCGTGAGCGGCGCGTTCATGTCGCAGCGTAGACGCGATAGTCGAGTTCGGGGAAGAGATTATCACGGCGTTCGAGTTCGGCGAGTTGGCGGGCGTCAATCGCGCCGCGTTCGATGTCGTCGGCGATGGCGTGGAAGCGGCGGATGTGGGCGCGGAAGCGGCGCGTGGCGTAGGCGACGGTCGTGCCCTGATAGATTTGAAATGCCCAGTCGCTCGATTCGGCGAGCAGCAGTTCGCGTGCGGCCTGCCGCAGCGCGCGGGCGGTCAATTCGTCGGGCGGCGTATGAAACCGGTTGGCGAGCGCGGTCATACGCGCTTCCGCCGCGTGCTGGTGCGGGTACATCCACGCGTTGCCTTCGTTGAGCCAGACCTTGTAATAACCTTCCGCGCCCCACGAAGAGGGCGCGAGGCGCTGCACCTGCAAGCGCGGTTCAATGGCGAGATAGTCGCCGGGCGTGACGGTTGCGAGGTCGCGGCGGTGCGCGTGCAATTGGCGAAAGACGTGTTCGAGAAACTGCACGCCCTCGAACCACCAATGGCCGAATAGCTCCGCGTCGTAGGGCGAGACGACGACGGGCGCGTGCCCGCCGAGCGTCTCGCGCAGCCGCGCGGCCTGCCTGATGCGCTCGCGCACGAAATGTTCGGCGTGGACGCGCGTGCGGGCCTGCGCCGCTTCCGGCACGTAGGGCTGCTTGTGCGCGAGCGGCACGTCGCGCCCCGTGACGCGGTGATACTTCAGGCCGAGCGGGCGGCGTGTGCCGTCCGCGTGCAGGTGTGGGCGCAGGTATTCGTGCGGCGCGTCCCAGCCCACGTCGCGGTAGAACTCACGATAAGCCGGATCGCCCGGATAGCCGATGAGCGAACTCCACACCTGCTGACTCGTTTCCAGATCACGCGCGAAGACGGCCACGCCGTTCGGGCAACGCACCGGCGCATGGACGCCGTAGCGCGGGCGCGGCGTGCCGTAGAGAAGCGCGTGCGCGTCGGCGACGAAGTATTCCAGCCCGGCCTCGGCGAGCAGCGTTTCGACTTCGGCGGCGTAGGCGCATTCGGGCAGCCAGATGCCGCGCGGGCGACGACCAAAATGTTTCTGATAGTTGGCGACCGCGATCTGAATCTGCGCGCGGCGCGCGGCGGTGGTCGAGATGAAGGGCAGGAAGCCGTGTGTCGCGCCACAGGTGATGAGTTCGAGTACGCCGTCCGCTTGCAGCGCGGCGAAGGCGCGCACGAGGTTGTGGCCGTAGACTTCGTGCCAGAGATATTCGGCGGCGCGCAACTGCTCAAGGTACATGCGGGCGCTCGCGTGAAACTGCGGCAGGTGGCGGAACGTGCGTTCGAGTTCCTGCTCGGCGAGTGCGCGCAGGTTGGCGAGGTGGCGCGTGTAGCGCGTCTGCAATAGTTCGTCCGTCAACATCTCGCAGAGCGTGGGCGAGAGGTTGAGCGTCAGACGCGGCTCCATGCCGTCGGCGCGCAGGCGCGCCAGCAGCGCGGCGAGCGGCAGATAGACCTCCGTGATCGCCTCGTAGAGCCAGTCTTCCTCTAAAAATTCGGCGTGCTCCGGGTGGCGCACGAACGGCAGGTGCGCGTGCAGGATGAGACTGAAGAAGCCGGTGGGCACAGGCAGATGATGCATGATGCGGGCGGCAATGATGAATGACAAGGAACGTCCGATGCAACGTTCCGTTCAACGTTCCATTGGCGGCCGCCTGCAATAACTAAATGTTGCGCCAGCGCAGCAAAGGTGCGTGCCGCCCCGTGCTCACGCTTGGCAGCCAGACGTTTGAGCCGGCGGCGGAAGACGGTTGCAGCGGGCGCAGCGACGGCAGCGCGCCGCGCCCCGGCGTCATGCTCGGCAGCCAGACGCGCACGCGTCGTTCGGGCTGGCGCACGCTGCTGGCGCTCCACGCAAAACTCGTCGGCCGCAAGTGTGCCGCGTCCGCGTCTTCGTCAATCTCTAGCTCGAAGCCGAACATGGCGCGGAGCGTTTCGAGCAGGTCGGCTTGAGAGGGCGGCGCGCCGTGCTGCGCCACGAGCGCGTCGAGCCAAGCGGCGAGCGGCGACGACAAGCGCGCGCGCACGGACGCGAGCGGCTCTGCCACCACGAGGGCGACGATGAGCGCGCGCAGTTCCTGAAGTTCGTTCGCGCCGAGCGCGGGCAGCGGTGCGGCGGCAAGCATGTGCGCGAGCGCCAGCGTGCTTTCCTGTTGCGTCTCATCGTCCGCGCCTTCGAGCGCGAGCGCCAGCGCGTCGCCTGCGTAACCGGCTTCGTTGACGACGCGCGCCAGTTCACCTGCGCCCGCGTGAAACTCCGGCGCTTCGTCCGTCTCCGGCGCGACGCTCGCGGGCGGCGTGCGCGCAAGGTCGGACGTGAGCAGGCGTATGAAGGGCTTGTCCTCGGCCGCGAAGCCGACTTCGGCGCGATAGGCGCGACCCGGTTGCACGTCGAACCAGTAGTTGCGCGCGGGCGAGGCCGCGCCGGTTTCGGTCGCACCGCTCTCCTCATCCACGAGGCGCACGATCATGTGATAACCGTCGGCGGCTGCCCCGAAGGCGCGGCGCAGCGTTGCCATGGGGTCGTGCGCGTGCTGCCAGTAAGCGTAGAGCCGGTAGGGCGATTGCACGAGCAGTTGCAGATCGTCGCGCGTGTAGACGGGGAGCGGTTCGTCTTCGTGTGCAAGCGCGGCGAGGTCGTCGTTTGCGGCTGCGCCGAGCGCGGGCTGCGGCGCAGCGTCGAGGGCGACAGCGGCCCCGGCGGGCGCAGACTTGGAAGTGCCCGGATAAAGCAAAGCCATCTCCTGTGTGAACGCTGCCAGCGGACAGCGATGCAGGCTGAAAAGAGAAGTGTTAAGCGAGCGGTTTACTTGTAAGTGATTCGCCCGTGCGGTGTCAATCAGGAGGGACGCAGCATGCAGGTCGGTCGTGCGCTCAAAGAACTGCGCGCGGTCTCGCTAAGTTGCCGGCTCGGCCTTACTTCGCCGCCGGGCTGACGACTTTCTTGAGCTTGATGTCGAGCGTGCCCACGTCTGCGTCGAGGTGCGCGCGGACGGGGATGCGGCGGGCGTCGTCCGTGAGCCAGAGCGACATGTTGCCGGTGCGCCCCTGCACGAGCCGTTCGTCGCCGAAGAGTTCGATGTCCACGCGCACGGTCTGCACCTTGCCAAGCACGGACTTCATGCGCTTGCGCTCGACCACTTTGACGGGGATGTGATAGACGTTGCCGGAATCGCTCATCACGATCTCGAAACTCTGACCGGGCGCGAGCGGCTGCGTGCGCAGGTAGTAGATGGCGGAGAGGAAATCGTGCGCCGCGCCTTCGAGCGGGTGTCGGACGATGCGCGGCTGGCTCGCCGGGTCGTTCGGGTTACGCTCCGTCCAGGTGACCTCGTTCGTGCTGCGGTCGAAGACGGCTTCGCTCATGCGGACGCGTTTGCCCTGTTCGTCCAGCTTGGTCGTGCGCTGGACGGTGAAGGTCTCCGGCTCGACGACCGACTCCATGTTGAAGTGAAAATCTATGCCGAAGAGTTTACGAAACCAGCCCTTCGCGTTGGCGTCGCCCTTGAAGACGAGGTTCGTGACCGGCACATCGTCGCGCACGCTCACGGGCGTCTGGTTGACGGGCGTGCGCCGGGCGGTGAAGCGAAACTCCGCGATCTGTATGCCGCGCAGCACAAGCTTGGAGAACTCGCCGTCGTAGATCAATTCTTCCGCCGGTTCAAAGGGCAGAGGCGTCGGGCGTGTGGCGGCGACGGCGCGTTTATCGTCGGCGTGTGCCAGCACCGCCCCGCGCGGCAGCGTGGAGAGCGCGAACATGGCGCACAATGTAAACAGAAAAGCTCGCCGCAGCATAGTCGTCATCTTAACAGCCAGGCCTTGCACGCCAGCACGCCCCACGCGAACAGCAGACCGATGGCGGCGCGGTATTCGCGGTAACGCAGATAAAGTTGCGCGTCAAACTTCGTCGCCGCCGTCGCGCCCGCGCGGTACGGCTTAAGGCGCGGCAGAAAGAGCGGGACGGCCTCAGCGTAGCGCGCGTATTCCGCACCGAACAACTCGGCGAGGGTCTGGGATTCGACGCGCATCACGGGCAAATAGATGCCAAGAAAGAGCGCCGCGAAGAGTCCACCCAAGAGCGGCCACCAAGACCCGGCCGCCAAAGTGAAACCGCCGCCCATGATGAAGCTGCCGAGGTAGAGCGGGTTGCGCGTGTAGGCGTAAGGGCCGGAGGTCGCCAGCCGGTCGTTCTTGCGTATGTGCCCGGCCGACCATGCGCGCAGGAGTAGACCCGCGAGCGCGACCGCGCCGCCGAGCAGGAGCGTCATAGGGCGCGGGCGGGCGACCAAAAGAAATAGTGCCGCGCAAGCAAAGCCGAGCGGCACGCGCCAACGCTGCATCCACGTCCCGCCTCTAGGCACGCGCGCTCCTTGCCGCAGAGGGCACAGCGCAGGCGGCGATGCACTGATGAGAGCTGGCGCGGCGTGGCCCGACGCAGAGACGCGCACGCGCGACGAATGTTAAGAGTGCTTGAAAGTTTGAGCTTAGGTCGAAGGCCGAGGCGCATGACCGTTGCAACTGCTGACGCGGTGTCAGCAGCGTCTCCCCAGACACCGGCCAGCGCCTCAGCGCCTTCGTGACGACTTCGATGAGATGTTTTATGGCCGGGTTGTCCTGAAGCATAAAAGCCGTGACGAGCGGCAAGCGCCGTGTGCCGGGTGACGAACAGCGACAAGTTCTGCGCCTGATCGCGGTCAATCTTCACCCGGCACTTTTCTGTTCAGTTGCATGACCATCTGCGACGAAGAATGGTCTTTAGGATCGCCGACGATGGCGACGCGTCCGCCGTAGCCGCGCACCACCTCGCGCTCCGGCACGGACTCTTCCGTGTAGTCCGTGCCCTTCGCATGTACGTCCGGGCGCAGCGCCAGCAGGAGCGCCTCTACGTTCGGTTCCGTGAAGATGGTGACGAGATCGACGGCGCGCAAGGCCGCCACCACTTCGGCCCGCTCGCGCTCGGACACGAAGGGCCGCCCCGGCCCCTTCAGTCGCCGCACCTGTTCGTCCGCGTTGATGCCGACGACCAGCAGGTCGCCCAGCGCCCGCGCCGCTTCCAGATAACGCACGTGCCCGACGTGTACGATGTCGAAGCAGCCGTTCGCCAGCACGACGCGTGCGCCGTGTCTGCGCGCAATCGCCACGCGCGCGATCAGGCGATTGCGGTCAACGATGCGCGCGGCTGCGGGCGCTTTCTGATGCTCGTCCGACTGGTACATAACTCACGGGGCAAACGTTACCATAAAGCAACGATGAACGCGGCCCGCGCCGCACGGCTACCTGCGCGTTGCTTTGCGCGCCCGCCCTGTCACTCAGCCTGCATCGCGCCGGCTTCATCATTTTCCAGCACGGACGCGAGCAGTTCATTGGGTGCGGCGGTGGCTGTGCCGCGCTTCATGACGACGAGGCCGCCGGCATGGTTGGCGAGGTGCGCGGCGTCGGCGAAACTCGCGCCGCGCGCAAGCGCGAGCGTGTAGGTGGCAATGACCGTGTCGCCCGCGCCGGTCACGTCCACCGCTTCGCTTGCGCCGACCGCAGGCAGATGCACGGGCGCGCGCCCGCGTTCGAGCAATACCATGCCGTGCGGGCCGCGCGTGACGAGGAGCGCCGCGTAATCCAGTCGCGCGCACAACTCGGCGGCCGCAGCATCGAGCGTCGTCTCGGTCAGCCGCCGACCCAGCACCTGCTCGACCTCGTCCTCGTTCGGCGTTCCCGAAGTGAAACCGGCGAACTCAAGCAGCCGGAAGCGCGAATCAACGAGCACCGGGAACTTGCGCGCACGCGCGCACGTGCGCAGGCTCTCGATCACTTCAGCGCACGCGACACCGTAGTTGTAATCCGAAATGATCACCGCATCAGCCGTCGCACACGCCGCGTGCAGGCGCTCGGCCAGTTGCGCCTTCGTGTCTGCGTCTGCGAGCGGCGTGCCTTCGTAATCGACGCGGATCACCTGCTGGCGCGTCGAGTGTGCGTGCCCGGCGAGAATCCGCACCTTCGTCGCGGTCGTCTGCGTGGGGATGCTCAGCAGATTTTCACAGTCAACGCCGAGCGCCTGTAACTGTCCAAGCAGCGCGCGCCCGGATTCATCGGGGCCGACGACGCCGACGAGCGCCGCCTGCGCGCCGAGCGCGGCCAGATTCGCCGCGCAGTTGGCCGCGCCGCCCGGCACTGTCTCCGTGCGTTCGTGCCGCAGGATCAAGACCGGCGCTTCGCGCGAGACGCGGCTGATCTCGCCGTACAGGAACTGATCCGCCACCGCATCGCCCACGACGACGACGCGGCAGCGCGCAAACTCGCGCACCAGCCCTGCCAGACGTGCCTGTCGTGCTGCCATCGTCATTTGATTATCGCGCGCACGGCGGCCAGCAGATCGTCCGCCACCACATCGGGCTGATGCTGCCAGCCCGTGCGTTGATATTCCCACTCGCCGCGCCCGTAGCCACTCAAGACGTAGGCCGAGCGCAGGCCAGCGTTGCGCGCAAGCTCCACGTCGCCGTAACGGTCGCCGACCATCCAGCTTTGGGCCACGTCAACTTCGAGTTCACGCGCCGCGCGCTCGACGAGACCGGGGCGCGGCTTGCGGCAATCGCAGTCGAGCCGGTAAGGCGCTGCGCCGACCGACGGATGGTGCGGGCAGTAGTAGATGGCGTCGAGCCGCGCGCCGCCGCGCGCCAACTCCTGCCGCAGCAGGTCGTGTACGGTCGTGATCATCTCTTCCGCGAAGTAGCCGCGCGCCACGCCCGCCTGATTCGTGACGAGGACGGCGAGCCAGCCCGCGTCGTTGAGCAGCCGGATCGCTTCGGCGGCGTAAGGGAAGACGCGATAGCGCGACGGATGATTCACGTAGCCGACCTCTTCGGAGATCGTCCCGTCGCGGTCGATGAAGACGGCGCGGCGCTTCATCGCGCGACCTCCGCATGCACAGGGCACGTCGCGCAGGCGAGCAGCGTGCGCGCCTGTGCAAAGACCTGGGCCGGTGTGATCGCGGTCATGCAGCGATGATCAATCGGACAGTCGCGCAGCATGCAGGGCGCGCACTCAGGCGGATGGCGCATGATCTCGGCGGCGGGCGCGAAGGGCCGGGTCGTGAGCGGGTTGGTCGGGCCGAAGATGACGAGCGTCGGGCGTTCGAGCGCGGCGGCGATGTGGGCCGGCCCCGTATCGTTCGTCACCAGCAGATCGGCGAGGCTCAGCACGGCGACCGTCTGCGCGAGGCTCGTCTCGCCGGTCAGCACGACGGGTTGCTCGCGCATCGCCGCGCGCACCTGTTCGGTCACGTCGCGCTCGGCGCGCGAGCCGATGAGCAGCACGTGCGCGCCCGTCTCGCTGATCAGTTGATCGGCGAGCGCCGCATAGCTTTCGGCGGGCCAGCGTTTCGCGCGGCTATTGATCGAGCCGGGGCAGAGCGCGACGAGCGGGCGCTCGGCCTCTACGCCGCGCGCGTCGAGCAACGCACGCGCTTCGGTCTTTCGTTCAGCCGACACCGACAGTTGATATTCAGGCGCGCGCGTCGTCACGGCCTGCGTGCCGTTGAGCGCGTGTTCGAGCGCGGCGACGAGGTAGAGATAATAGAAAACTTCGTGGCGTGTGCTGCGCCATTCGGGCGGCGCGAGCGGGTGCGTCAGGAGCGGCGCGCGCCGGTCGGTCGCATAGCCGAACCGCAGCGGCACGCGTGCGGCCCACGCGACGAGCGCCGGCCCGGCCGCGTTCGGACAGAGCAGCGCTAGGTCGAAGCGGCGTGCGCGCCACGCACCGACCTGCCGGGAGAAGCCGCGCACGCCTGCGCCCTGATCGTCAATGAGCAGTAGGTCGTCAATAAAATCGGCGTCGGCGAAGATGCCTTCGGCCCACGAGCGCGTGGCGAGCGTGAGGTGCGCGTTGGGCAGCAGGCGACGCAACGCCCGCAGGGCGGGCACAGTCATCACCGCGTCGCCGACCCAGTTTGCGCCGCGCACGACTATGCGCTCGATCTGTTCAGATTTAAGTTCGCGGGCCATCGTGAAACGAAGAGGAATAATCTCACGCAAAGGCGCAAAGACGCAAAGCAGGGCGCAAAGAGGACATGAGCATAGGTGCGTGTGCTTTTCTTTTAGATACGGGTGCTTTTCTTTCAGGTCACAGCATGTCGCGCAGACCGTCGGCTACGCTGATGGTGGGTTGCCAGTTGAGTTCGGCGCGGGCGAGTTGTAGATCGGAGATGTAGTTGAGGGGCACGGGCGCAGGTGTCTGCGCCGTCTCGTCAAGCTGCGGCTCAAGCTCGATCATGCGTCCGACCTGCTCGACCAGCGCGCGCAGGGAGACGGCGTTCGCGCGCCCGCCGCCGAGATTGTAGAGACCGCGCAGGCGCGCTGAATCAATGAAGGCGCGACAGGCGCGCGCAAAGTCGTCCACGTGCAAAAGGTCGCGCACGGGTGCGCCGGCCGCCGGCAGGCGCAAAGGCTGGCCGCGCTTGATCGCCTCGACGTAGTGCGTGACGAAGCCCGGTTCGTTGCCTTCAGACGGGCGCGCATAGACGGACGAGAGACGAAAGATGCAGGCGCGTATGTTGCGCGCGGCGGCGTAGTAATCAACGTAACGTTCGCCCAAGAGCTTCGACCATTCGAGCGGCGTCTGCCCGCAGTAATCGGTCGGACAGCTTTCGGGCACTTCGGCGAAGCGTTCGGCGTGCGCGCCGTACACATCTTTGGTCGAAGCGTAGATAAAGACCGCGCCGGGGCGCACGTGGCGCATGAGGTTGGCCGTGCCCTCGGCGTTGGTGCGGAAAGATTGCTCCGCGCCGGCCGGACTTTTATCGAGATGCGCGGCAAGATGTATGACCGCGTCGTAGTCGGCGAGCCGCGCCGCGTCCGCCTCGCTCAGGATGTCGAGGCCTGCTCGCCGCGAGAAGTCGTCCGCCTGAAAATGGCGGCGCAGGTGGACGCCGAGATAACCGCTGCCGCCGGTAACGATGACTTTCAATGTGCTCGTCTCGAAGTTGAAGTTGGCTCGCTCAAATCTTTTTAGCGCCCGCGGCCTGCGTCTTGAGTTGGGCGAGCGCGTCGGAGCGCCCGATGGCGATGAGCAGGTCGCCGGCTTCGATAAACGCGTCGCCGGACGGATTGAAGATCATCTGGCCCGCGCGCCGCCGCACGGCGACAATCACCACGTCCAGTTCCGAACGGATGTTGGTGAAGCGCAGCTTGCGCCCGACGTATGGCGAGTTGGGCGCAACGGCCACCTCCTCGAAATTGAGATCGAGTCCTTCGGCCGTGATCGAATCCATGAAATCTTCAACCGCCGGTTTGGTGAGCGCCTGCATCATGCGCTGGCTGCCGATGATGATCGGCGCGATCACGCGGTTTGCGCCCGCGCGGATCAGTTTCGGCTCGGCCTGTTCTTCGCTCGCGCGCGCAACGATGTGTAGCCCCGCGTTCAATCCGCGCGCCGTCAGCACGACATAGACGTTGTCGGCATCGGTCGGCAGACAGGCGGCGAGCGCGCGCGCGTGTTCGACGCCCGCTTCCTGCAAAGTCTCTTCCGACGTGGCGTCGCGCACCAGCAGCGGCACGCCCTCGTCCAGCCACTTGCCGACGATGCCTACGTCGCGCTCGATGATGACGAACGGCTCGCCCTTGCGTTGCAGTTCGCGGATGACGCGCGCGCCGACGCGCCCCGCGCCGCAGACGATGAAGTGATTACGCAGCCTGCTCACCTCGCGTAGCCGCCGCCGCTGCCCGAAGCCGGCGACGATCTCTGATTGCACGATCTCGACGAGCGCGCGCGACAGGACGAAGCCGACCGTGCCGACGCCCACGAAGATGTAGATGATAGCGAAGACGCGCCCCGCCGTGTGCGTCGGGTGCATGTCGCCGTAGCCGACCGTGGCCACCGTGGTGACTGTGAAGTAGAGGCTGTCTAAGAGCGGCCAGCCTTCGACCAGATGGAAGCCGAGCGCGCCCAGCGCAATAACTGCGCCGAGTACGCCGAGCGCGTAGAGGACGCGCGCACGCGCACGCTTCGACAGACTAAACACAGGAGCCAATCTGCGCACGCCGCTCGCCGTGCGTGCATCCAACCGGAGACAACCCGTCCGAACGAACGCGGTCACGGTAGCGAAAGAGGCGCGGGGTGTCAAACAAGAGTGGACACGTGAACGTATAGATAATAGAGTCTAGAGAGTCCAGAGAGTCTGGCGAGTCCGGCTAGGCAAAAAGCAGTTGTCTTCAGACTCTTCAGACTCGATCACTGCTTTTCTATGGCCGTTCGTCATCCACCGAAGAATCGTGTGCCGCCGGTGGCGCGGCGTGGCAAGCCGCGCGTGGTGAAGTATGCCGCGCCGGACGAGGGGTTTGTGCGGCGCGTGAGCCGGCGCATCTTTCGCCCGCCCGTGCTGGTCGCGCTTGCCATTCTGACGACCTTTACGATCAGCGTCTTTGGTTACTACTACTGGGTCTTCTCCGCGCGCATTGACCGGCTCATCAGCGGCGAAATCTTCACGCGCTCGGCCGGCATCTACACCGCGCCGCGCGAACTGCGCGTGGGCGGCGGGTTGGACGAAGACGACCTGATTGCGCGTCTCCGACGGGCGAACTACGTGGCGAAGGGGCAGCAGGCGGACGCGGCGCGCGGGCGCTACACGGTCAACGGCGCGAGCGTGGATGTTGAACCGGGACAGGATGCGTACATTGATGGCAAACCGGCCTTTCCGCGCGTGCGCGTGACGTTCAAGCCGGGCGGGCGTGGCATCGCGGCGCTGAGCGATCTGGATAGCAACGGCAAATTGCCGAGCGCCTTTATCGAACCGGAAGCGATCAGTCTGGTGACGGGCGCGGAGCGCGGCAAGCGGCGCGTGATCGGTTATCAGGACTTGCCGCCACACCTCGTCAAAGCGATCACGGTGACGGAGGATCGCGCCTTCTTCGAGCATTGGGGCATCAACTGGCGCGGCATCATCCGCGCCTTCATCCGCCGGCACGAACTCGACGCAAGCTCGCCGCTCGCGCGGCAGGGCGGCTCAAGCATCACGCAGCAGTTGGTCAAAAACCTGCTGCTCTCGCCCGAATATAGCTTGCGCCGCAAGTTTGCCGAGGCGTACATGTCCGTCATCCTTGAGACGCGCCTCAGTAAAGAGAAGATATTCACGCTCTATTGCAACCAGATTTATCTGGGGCAGCAATCCGGCTTCTCAATCAACGGCGTGGGCGAAGCCGCGCAAGCCTATTTCAACAAGGACGTGACCGCGCTCACGCTGCCGGAATCCGCCCTGCTCGCCGGTTTGATCCGCAGCCCCAACCGCTACAACCCGCACCGCGACCCGGCGACCGCCACCGCCCGTCGCAACGAAGTGCTCACGCAGATGGCCGACGCGGGCGCGATCAGCGCGAGCGAGGCGGCCGCCGCCAAGCAGGCGGAATTAAAACTCGCGCCCGCGCGCGGGCGGCTCGACACGTCCGATGCGCCCTACTTCGTTGACTACGTGCAGAATCAGTTGGCGGACATACTGGCCGATGCGCGCAGCGCCGCGCACCTGCGCATCTACACGTCCGTCGATATGGACTTGCAGCGCGCCGCTTACGCCGCCGTCACCAAGCAACTCGCCGCGCTCGACAAGATTTATGCGAAGCGTTATCCGCCCGGCACTTTGCAGGCGGCGCTCGTCGCCATGAACGCGCAGACCGGCGAGATCATAGCGATGGTCGGCGGGCGCGACTACGAGAAGAGTCAACTCAACCGCGCGACCGACGCGCTGCGCCAGCCCGGCTCGGTCTTCAAGCCCTGGGTCTATGCGACCGCGCTTAACACGGCGTTCGATCCGATCCCGCGCGTCATCACCGCCGCGACCACCTACATGGACGCGCCCAAGACCTTCACCTATGGCGAGCAGCAATACTCGCCCGGCAACTTTGGCGACGAATACTCGAATCAGCCGTTGACGCTGCGCGACGCGCTGGTACACAGCAAGAACGTCATCACGGTGGACGTGGCGAACGACGTGACCATCGGGCGCGTGATGAACCTCGCCACGCGCGCCGGGCTGCCTAAACCGCAGCGCGCTTATCCCGCGATGGCGCTCGGCACGAACGAAGCGACGCCCCTACAAGTCGCCTCGGCCTACACGACCTTCGCGCGGCTCGGTTCGCGCATCACGCCGGTCGGCGTCACGCGCGTCACGACAGGGAGCGGCGCAACCGTCGCCGCGCCCACCGCGCAGACGAACGAAGTCATGCGCCCTGAGATCGCTTACATCATGACCTCGTTTATGAAGGACGTGGTGAATCGCGGGACGGCGGCGCGGCTGCGCGGACGCGGCTTCCGCTTCAACGTCGCGGGCAAGACCGGCACGTCGCGCGACGGTTGGTTTGCGGGCTACACGCCGCACATCGTCTGCGCCGTCTGGGTCGGCTTCGACGACAACGCGCAGCTTGGGCTAACCGGCGCAGACTCGGCCCTGCCCATCTGGGCCGACTTCATGCAGGCGGCGCTCACCTTGCATCCCGAATGGCAGGGCGACTGGCAGATGCCCGCCGGCATTCAACAGTCCGACATAGACACACGCACGGGTCTGCTTGCGCCGCCCGACGATCCGTTCAAGCGCACAGAGTTGTTCATCAACGGGACAGCGCCGACGGAACAGAGCACAGAGCCGACCGACGACGGCAGCGCGCCGCCCGATGCGACCGACGAGGAGAACTACACCTTCGCGCCCGCGCCCATCGCGCCCGGCCCCGACGATGGGCCGACGCTCGCGCCCACGCCGCCGCGCCCGCGCGTCTCCGTCCCGCGCCTCGAAGGACGCGGCATCCCGCAGCCCGACGGCTCGACGCGTTTGATGGGCACGATCACGCTCGACATAGACCCGCAGACGGGGCTGCTGGCGGTAGCGACCTGTCCGGTCATACGCTCCAAGACGTTCGTCATCGGGCAAGAGCCGCGCCGCTATTGCGGCCCCGAATATCACAACGGCAAGAACGCCAGCCTGCCATCCGGCACGCGCCCGCGCGTCGTGCCCTGACGACGCGAAGCGCCGGCCGGCCACAGGAATCAACGCTATGCGACCAGCGCGGCAACTCAACCTCGTCGGCCTGCTCCTGTCCGGTCTGCTGCTCTGCGGCGCGCACGCACACGCACAGAACCCCGCGCCGCCAACTGCACAACCGCAAGCGCCCGCGCCAACTCCGACCGAGACGCCGCTCAACGTCCGGCTGACCGTGCTTGTGTTTGACCGTCAGGGCGCGCCCGTCGGCGCTCTGCGGGCGGAAGATTTTCAGGTGTTCGAAGACGGCACGGCGCAGGCGATCACTTCATTCACGCATGAACAGTTGCCGGCGAGCTACGTGCTGTTGATGGACAACTCCAGTTCGATGAAGAAGCAGCTTGAACTAACGGCCAGAGCGGCGGCGACCGTCGCGGCCGGCAACGGCCCCGGCGACGAGACTGCCGTCATACGTTTCGTTGACAGCGACCTCATCGAGGTTTCGCAACCCTTCACGGCCGAGCCGTCGCAGTTGCTCGATGCGCTCAGGCGTCTGCACGTCGAGGGCGGGCAGTCGGCCGTCATTGACGCCGTCTTTCTCGCCGCACACTACGTCGCCGAGCAGAGTCAGCGTGATGCGAATCGTCATCGCGCGCTCGTGCTGGTGTCGGACGGCGAAGACCGCGATAGTTATTACAAGCTGGCCGAACTGCTGAAGTACCTGCGCGCGACCGACGTGCAGGTCTTCATCATCGGGCTGGTGATGGATTTGGACGATCAGACAGAATTCACACGCCCAAGCCAGCGCGCAAAGGCCATGAAACTGCTCGACACGCTGGCCGCAGAGACGGGCGGGCGCGTCTTCTATCCAAAAAAGATCGAAGAGGTGCGCGACGCAGTTGCCGCCATCAGGGCCGCGCTGCACACGCAATACGTCATCGGCTACACGTCAACGAATCAAAGGCGCGACACGAAGCACCGCAAGCTGCAAGTGAAACTCGCCGACAAACCGGGCGCGGGGCCGCGCACAGTGATCGCGCGCAACGGTTACGTCGCCATCTACGACGCACCGGCGAGCGAGCAGAAGCGCGCCAAGCAAGATAAGAAAACGCCCTGACTTCAGGCTCCGCCGTCGAAACCCACCAAACAAACGGGAACTTTTCCCCCGCGCCGATTGAATTACCACTGACGGCCGGTAGCGACCGAGCAGCAGATGAGCGCATCTTCGCACGCGAACGACGAAGAACTATGGCACCGCGCACGCGCGGGCGATGAACACGCCTTCACGCTCCTCTACCGGCGCAGGCAGGGCGCGCTTTATCGTTTCGCGTGGCAGATGTCCGGCTCGGCGGCCGTTGCAGAGGACGTGACGCAGGAATCTTTTATGACGCTCCTGCGCGAGCCGGAGCGTTACGACGCGACGCGCGGGCCGCTCAAGGCTTATCTCTACGGCATCGCGCGCCGACAGGTGTTGCGCCGGCTGGCGCAAGAGCGTCCGTTCGTCGCGCTCGCGGCGGAAGACGAGGCCGGAGAGCATGCGAACGGCACGGCGCACGTCGCACCGCACGACCCGCTCGCCGACTGTGCCGAGCGCGAGTTGGTCGCGGCCGTCAGACAGGCGGTGCTGACGCTCCCGGCGCACTACCGCGAGGTGATCGTGTTGTGCGAGTTGCACGAGTTGAGTTATGCAGAGGCGGCGGAAGTGATGGCGTGCGCGGTCGGCACTGTGCGTTCGCGGCTGGCGCGTGCGCGGGCGCTGCTGTGTGAACGTCTGCGCGCCTTGCGCCCCGCGCCCGCCGAGGTTGAAGCAAAGAGGTGCTGTGCATGAACTGTCAGCAGGTTGAGACATGGCTCGTCGAGCGGGCGGATGGCGCGGCAGGGTTCGACGCCACCGCCGCGCAACATCTGGCCGAGTGTATGCATTGCGCCGCGCGTGTGCGCGCCGCAGAGTCCGCGTCCGCAGCCCTGCGCGCGCTCGCGGCTGAAGATGCAGAGGTGGCCGCGCCGGCCCACGTCGAAGCGACCTTGCGCGCCGCCTTCCGCGCACAAACAGGCGGCGCGGCACATACCGCAAGCCGCACATCGAGCCGCGCCGCTCTACCGACAGCCACGCACAGGTTCATGCCGCGCCGCGCATTTGCCGCGCTCACGGTCGCAGCCGCTATCGTTCTACTCGTCGTCGCCGCGCAACACTTCCGACCCGCACCGCCCGCGCAGCAAACCGCAGGCGCGCACGTCTCGCCACAATCGGCCGCGCCCGCACCGCAGCCGCAGCCTGCGTCGGGGCACGACGACGGGGCACAACCGAGCGCAGCCGGTCAACAGTCCATAGCCCATGCGTTTACGGCGCAAGCTTCGCGCCCGCAGAGCGGCGTCGTGCGACACATCATGCGGCACGTCGCGCACAGGCGGCCGGCGACGCGGCCGCTTGAGCCGCCGCCGATGGTCGGTTCGGTTGGCGAGATGATTATTGTGGCCCGCGCGCCGGATGCGGAGCGCGTGACGGAGTTTGTGCCGCTTGTCGCGGGCGGTGCGCCGCCGTTGGCGAGCGGGCAGTTGGTGCGCGTCGAATTGCCGCGCTCGGCGCTCGCCGCGTTGGGGTTGGCGTTAGACCCGGCCCGCGCAGGTGAAACGATCAAAGCGGACGTGCTGTTGGGCGACGACGGACTCGCCCGCGCGATCCGGCTCGTGCGTTGACAACTAAAGTAATGAGCAAATTGAATTGGAGGTCGTGATGAGGAAAACGAGACAGCTTATTTTATCGTTGGGCTGCCTGTTCGTGCTGCTGGCGAACGGCGCGGGCACGCTCGCGCAGGGGCAGCAGCAGCCGCCACAGGATAAACAGCCTGCGCCCGACGGGCAGATGCGGCTGATGATCAGCACACCGCAGGAGGGCCAACCGAAGATCATCATCAACGGTCAACCCGGCGGCGACGGCGACGTGTTCTTCTATTCGTCGGAGATGCGCTTCGACGGGCAGGTTGTCAAAGGCGCGCCCTATTCGGCCGAGGCCGTGACCGAGTCTGTGCAGCCGCTCGCGGACGGCAATCGCATCGTGCAGAGGTCAACCGCGCTGCTTTACCGCGACAGCGAAGGGCGCACGCGCCGCGACCAGACTTTGAACAACGTCGGGCCGTTTGCGACTGGCGGCGAGACGCCCCGCCTCATCTTCATCAACGATCCCGTCAGCGGCGCAAACTACGTCCTCGACTCGCGCTCTCATACCGCGCGCAAGGAGACGATGTTCGCCTACAACTTCCGCACGCCCGACGATAGACCGGGGGCACCGCCACCGCCGATGATCCTGCGCGAAGGGCCTGCGGGCGAACCGCCCGGCCCACCGCCGGCCGGCATGGGCGAAGGCGGGCCGAGGCAGCCGCCACCGCCGGGCACGTTTGTGCGCCACGAAGCGGTCACGCGCGTGCAGCCTGTCTATCCGCCGATAGCGCGGGCGGCCGGTGCGCAGGGGCTTGTCTCCGTGCAGGTTGTGATCGACGAACAGGGCAACGTGACTTCGGCGCGCGCCGTGTCGGGCCACCCCTTGCTACAGCAGGCGGCCGTTGATGCTGCGCGCCAGTGGGTCTTCAAGCCGACCATCGTCAACGGCAAACCGGCCAAAGTGAACGGTGCGATCAGCTTCAGCTTCACGCTGTCGGACAAAGACGAGGCGGCGCAGCCACCCGCGCCTCCGCCCCCGCCCAAATTCCCCCGCACCAAAGAGTCGCTCGGTCGCCAGAGCATCGAAGGCGTCATGGCCGAAGGCACGCGCGAGACGGTGACGATCCCGGCCGGCGCGGTCGGCAACGAGCGCGCCATCAACGTCGTCACCGAACGCTGGTACTCGCCCGAACTGCAAACGGTCGTCATGACCAGACACAGCGATCCGCGCTTCGGCGAGACGACTTTCCGCCTGACCAACATCAACCGCAGCGAACCCGCGGCCAGCCTCTTTGAAGTTCCGCCCGACTTTGAAGTGAAGACGGGCGGACAGGGGCGCGGCGAGTTCAAGCTGCGCCGCCGGCAAAACGATCAATAGCGGGCGCGGAGCATCCGCAGTCGCGCAAAAAGCGACAGGGGCAGGTGAGCGGTGCTTGCCCCTGTCGCTTTTTGCGCTTGCGCCGGGCGATGCAAACAAGCGGTGCGTTAGCGGGCAGCACCGAGCGCCGCGTGTAGCGTCTCAATCGCCAGTGCGGCGGCGTGGGTTTTGCGCGCGGGCAGACCATCGAGTGCGCGTGCGAGGTCTTGGCGGGTGAGCGCGGCGGCTTCATCGGTCGTCATGCCTTCGATCATTTCGGCGAGGGCTGAGCCGCAGGCGAGCGTGGGCGGGCAACCGTAGGCGAGGAAGCGCGCGGCGGTGATGCGACCGTCTTTGAGTCGCAGCATGAGCCGGAGGCGGTCGCCGCAGACGGGATTCGTTAACTCGGCGACGGCGTCGGCATCTGTGAGTGCGCCGGCATTGCGCGGGCGGGCGAGGTGGTCTTGCAGGGCGGCGGAGTAGGGCAAAGCGTTTCCGGCTTGGCTTAGCGGGCCGGCGCGCAGGCGGCGCGTTCGGCCAGTGCTTGTTGATAGAGCGGCGAGAGGCGGCGCAGGGCTTCGACGGCGCGGGGCAGCACCGTGAGCGTGTAGTCAACGTCGGCGGCGGTCGTGTCTTTGCCGAGACTGAAACGGATCGAGCCGCGTGCGAGTTCGTCGTTGCGCCCGAGCGCGCGTATGACGGGCGACGGTTCGAGTGAACCGGAAGAACAGGCCGAGCCGGTCGAGACGGCGACGCCCTGCATGTCCAGATTGATCAGCAGCCCTTCGCCTTCGATAAAGCGGAAGGAGATGTTCGACAGGTGCGGCAGCCGCGCCTCACGCCGGCCGTTGAAGACGATGTCGCTGATGGAAGCTGCGACGCCGGCCTCGAAGCGGTCACGCAAACTCCGCATGTGTGCAACGCGCTCCGCCAGTTCGGCGCGCGCCAGCGTCGCCGCCTGACCGAAGGCGACGATTGAAGCGACGGCTTCCGTGCCGGCGCGGCGTTCGCGCTCCTGATGACCGCCGACGTTCTGCGGCGTCAGGCGGACGCTGCGGCGGACGAAGAGTGCGCCGACGCCTTTGGGCGCGTTCAGTTTGTGCGCCGAGAGCGAGAGCAGATCGCAGCCGAGCGTTTCGACATCTACCAACATGCGCCCCGCAGCCTGCACGGCGTCCGTGTGCAGCCAGAGGTGTTTGTGCCCGCGCGCACGCTCGGCCCGGACGAGCGCACCAATCTCTGCGACGGGCTGGATCGTGCCGATCTCGTTGTTGGCAAGCATGACGCTGATGAGTACCGTGTCGGGCCTGAGGGCCGCGCGCACGTCTTCGGCGCGCACGATGCCGTCGTCATAGACGGGCAGTCGCGTCACCGTCCAACCGCGCTGCTCCATCGCGGCGCAGATGCCGCGCACGGACGAGTGTTCGATGGCAGAGGTGATGATATGGCGACCGTTCGCGGCCTGCGCTTCGCAGAGACCGCGTATGGCGAGGTTGTTGGCCTCCGTGCCGCCGGAGAGAAAGACGATCTCGTTCGGACGCGCACCGACGAGCGCCGCTACTTCGTGCCGCGCGCGGTCAACGGCTGAGCGCGCTTCCTGCCCGAAGAAGTGGACGCTCGACGCGTTGCCGAACTGCTCCGTCAGAAAGGGCAGCAGCGCCTCGACCACGCGCGGGTCAACC
>DASVQA010000011.1:0-27803 GCA_036389375.1 Pyrinomonadaceae bacterium
CGGCGCGCAGAAGCGTGGCGGCGGCACGGGCGCAGGCGGTGGCGGCGGCGCAACATCGGGCGGCGGCGGCCGGGCCGGTGGCGGTGGCGCGGGCGGCCCGAGCCGCGACGCAGGTGGTGGTCGCGGTGGTGCGGGCGGTAGCGGCGGCCGGGCCGGCGGTGGCGGCGCGTCGAAAGGCGGCGGGAGCAAGGGCGGCGGTGGCGGCGCGGGTGGCGGCGTAAGTCGTACGGGCGCGGCCGGAAAAAGCGGCCCGAAGGCTACGGCCGGCAAGAGCGGCGGCGGCACGGGCGGGCGCGGCACGCCGTCGAAGTCGGGCGGCAAAGGTAGCGCCAAGGGCGGCGCGGGCAGCGGTGGCACGGGCGGCGTCGCACGCGGCGCGGGCAAAGGGCGCGGCGCATCGGGCGCGGCCGGCGGTCGCGGCAGCAAGAGCGGGAGCGGCGGCGGAAGTAAGAAGGGCGGCGGCGGCGCGCGTGGTAGCAGTGGCGGTGGCGAGCGCGGCGGCGGCAAGGGCGCTGCACGTGGCGGCGGCAGCAAGAGCGGTGGCGGTGGTGGAGGTGCCGCCCGCAAGGGCGGCTCGAAAAGCGGCCGGCGCTGAGTCCGCTTTGACGCAGGTGGCGGAGACGACGGGCCGCGTCGCAGCCAAGGTCGCCAACGCCATCGGCTCGCTCACCGGCGCGATCAAGTCGCGCAAGCGTTGACAAGTCCGTTGGTCGTCGGTCGTTCCGCCGTCGTTACGAAAACGCGCGGGTTTGCACGTTGCCGCCGCAACGCGCCCCGTGCAACGAGTAACGACGGCTGAGCGGCGACGACCAACGGACATTTTTCTATCCGTGCGTCTCTGGCTTTCCCGAAACAGCGAAGTGCCGCTGCGCGAGCAATTGACCACGCAGATCAGGCTCGGCATCCTCAGTCACGATCTGCGACCGGGCGAGCGTCTGCCCTCGACGCGCGACGTGGCCCGGCGTTACCGCATACACGCCAACACGGTCAGCGCCGCTTACCGCGAACTGGCGGCGCGCGGTTGGTTGGAGTTCCGGCACGGCAGCGGCGTCTACGTGCGCCCACTCGACCCTGAGCGTGCGCTCGACGCCCAACTCGCGCTCGATCAACTCATCTCCGTCTTTCTGCAACGCGCACGCGCCGCCGGCTTCGCGCTCGGCGCGATCCAGACGCGCATCAAGCACTGGCTCGCGCTGCAACCGCCCGACCACTTCCTCGTCCTTGAACCCGACGAACACCTGCGCGCCATCCTCGTCGCAGAGATCGCGGACGCCACCGGCTTTCCCGTGCGCGGCCTGAGTCTTGAAGCATGCGCGCAGCAGGGCTTGCCGGCCGGCGCGGCCGCCGTTGCGCTCTACGGTCAATCGGAGCGCGTGCGCGTACTCCTGCCGCCGGACACGAATTGCCTGCTCCTGCGCTCGCGCTCGATCCCCGACGCGCTCACGGGGCAGCAGCGACCCGCGCCCGACGCGCTGATCGCCGTCGTCTCGCGCTGGCCGGAATTTTTGCGCTGGGCGCGCACGGTGCTCGTCTCGGTCGGCGTCGAACCGGCGGCGCTCAACGTCCGCGACGCACGCGAGCGCGGCTGGCAGCGCGCGCTGCACACCAGCGCCTTCGTCATCACCGACGCCCTAACCGCGCGCCAACTGCCCGCCGAGACGCCCGCGCGCGTCTTCCGCATCATCGCCGACGACTCGCTCGCGGAACTGCGTGGTTTCGTCGAAAACTTTTTAACGTAAAAGGCGCTGCACGGTCAGGCCGCACAAACCGCGCACGGGGCGGCCCGCGTTATGGCGCTCCGCGAACTGACACACACCGCCCTAGCCGCGAGCGCCGCGCTTCGACTATATTCCACACGATGGTCAGGCGCATCATCGTCGGCATCTTACGTTTGGCGCTGCGCGTCTTCTTTCGGCGTATCGAGATCGCGGGGCTGGAACGCGTGCCGCGCACGGGCGCGCTCATCTTCGTCATCAACCATCCGAACGGGTTGGTCGATCCCGTTTTCATCCTGTGCCACGCGCCGCGCCGCGTCTCCTTTCTCGCCAAAGAACCGATCATGCGGCTGCCGGTGATCGGCGCGCTCGCGCGTTCGTTGGACGCGCTGCCCGTCTATCGCCATCAGGACACAGGCTCAGACCCGGCGCGCAACCGCGAGACGTTCGCGCGCTGTCGGGCGCTCTTAAAGCGCGGCGGCACGATTGCGATCTGTCCCGAAGGCGTCTCGCACAACGAACCTTCGCTGCGCCCGCTCAAAAGCGGCATGGCGCGCATCGCGCTCGGCGTGCTCGGTGAAGACCCGACGCTCGACTTGAAGATCGTGCCCGCCGGTCTCTACTACACCGCGAAGTCCGCGTTTCGCAGCGCCGCGCTGCTCTACTTCGGCGCACCGCTCAAGGTCGAGCCGGTCGCGGTCGAGGCCGACGGCGAACCGGCACGCGAGGACGTGCGCGCGCTCTCAGACGCGGTCGCACAGGCGCTCCGCGAAGTGACCTTGAACGCCGAACACGAACAGGCGCTCGCCACGATCAGGCGCGCGGAGAAAATCTTTTCCGCCGAAGCGGATCCGGCCGCCGAGGGCGCGGGCGCGGAGAGTCTGACGCGCGAGTTCGACCTGCGCCGCCGCTTCGTCGCGGCTTACGCTTTCTTCTTCCAGCACGCGCCCGCGCGGCTGGCCGCGCTTGAAGCGCGCATCCGGCGTTACGAGGAAGAACTGCACGAAGCGGGCGTCGATCTGGCTGATTTGTCTGCGCCGCGCGTGCCGGCGCGCTTCGTCGCGCGTTATCTGGCGTTGCGCGTCGCGCCGACGCTGTTGCTCGCGCCGCTCGCCGTCCTCGGCGTCCTCATACATTATCCCGCTTACAAACTGGCGCACTGGCTCGCGCTCAAACTCGCGCAGGATCAAGAGGACGTGCTGGCGACCTTCAAGATCACGGCGGCGCTCCTGTTCTTTCCGCTCACGTGGCTGGCGGTCGCGCTCAGTCTGCTCTGGCTGGCGGGCTGGCCCTTCGCGCTGCTGGCGCTCGTGGCCGCGCCGGTCACGGGCTTTATAGCGATCCGTTTCTTCGAGGAGCTTGATCGCTTCGTCGGCGGGGCGCGGGCGTTCCTGTTCTTCGTGATGCGCCGCCGCTTCTTTCAACGTCTGCTCGTCGAGCGGCGCAACTTACGCGACGAGATGATCGCGCTCGGCGAAGAGGCGGCGCGCGCCGGAGCTGCGCCGGTCGGTGCAACCGACCAGTCCAGCCCGACAATCTGACTAAGCGCGCGCAATTATTTTATGAGCACAGACGACCTCCCACCCGACCGCAGCGCGAACGGCTATCTCGCCGCCAAACTCGCGCGCCTCGAACGCCTGCTCGAAGAACAGGCGCACATGCTCGCGGAACAGTCCGCGCGCCTGCGCGTCGTCGAGCAACGACTCAACGTCGAGCCGCCCGCTCAGGTGGCGCATCCCTTCGGGCAAGGGCGCACGGTCGAGCGCGGAGCAGAAGCGCGCACAGCACGTGAGCCGGTTACGTCCGCGCCGCCGTCCGTGCCGCCATCCGTCACCATCGAGTCGGACGAACCGCCCGCGCCCATTGCAAGCGTCACGACCGAACGCGAAACGACATCCCCGCCCGAAGCGCCCGCGCCGCCGGACTGGCGCACGCCGGCCGACGCCCAACAGACCGAACACGACGCCCACGCCACACACGCACAAGCAGCACACGCGGCTGCGCGCAGCCCGCGCCCACCGATGCCGCCCGCGCCCGCCCAGGCGCACAGCACGGCAAGGTCGTGGGATAAATTTGAGGCGCTCGCCTTCGGGCGTTGGGTGCCCATCGTCGGCATCGTGCTGACGATCTTCGCCGTCTCGTTCTTTCTTAAACTCGCCTTCGACAATCAGTGGATCGGCCCTTCGGGGCGCGTCCTGTTGGGCGGCGCGGCCGGCTGCGCCATCCTCGCGCTCGCGGAACGGCTGCGGCTGCGCGGCTATCAGGCTTACGCGCACGTACTGTCCGGCGGCGGCATCGTCATTCTCTATCTCTCCGTCTACGCCGCGTTCGGCTTCTATCATCTCGTCGGTCAACCCATCGCCTTTACGCTCATGGCGGTCGTCACCGCAACAGCCGTCGTTCTGTCGGCGCGCTACGACGCTTACGCCATCGCCGTGCTAGGTCTCGTCGGCGGTTTCATGACGCCCTCGCTGCTCTCGACGAACGTGGACAACGAGGTGGGCCTCTTCGGCTACGTGGCGCTGCTGGACGCGGGCGTGCTGGCGCTTGCCTACTTCAAACGCTGGCGCAGTCTGAACTATCTGGCGTTCGCCGCGACGTGGGTGCTGTTCGCCGGCTGGGGCATGCAGTTCTACACAGAGCCGAAGCTGTGGCTGACGCTCTTTTTCCTCACGCTCTTTTTCGTCATGTTCGCCGCGCTCGCCATCGTCCACAACGTCCTGAAAGAGCGCCCCGCGCGCTGGTTCGACATCTCGCTCGCGCTGACAAACGCAACGCTCTATTTCGCCACGAGCTATGTGCTGCTCGAAGACCGGCGCACACACGGCGGCTTTGCGCCGCAAGGCTTACACGCACTGCTCGTCGCCTGCTTCTTCGCGCTGCTCTATTTCGTCGTGCGGCACAAGCATCGCGCCGACAAACTGCTCACCTATAGCTACGTCGCGCTGGGCGTCACCTTCCTGACGATGGCGCTGGCGATCCAGACGGATCAGCAATGGGTGACAATCGGTTGGGCGGTCGAGGCGTTGATGCTCACTTGGGTGGGCCTGCGCGCAGACGAGGATGCGCCGCGCTTGGCCGCCGTGCTCGTCTTCGCCGTCGCGCTCCTGCACTGGTTTCTGGTGGACATGCCGGACTTCGGCTACCACTTCGGCGCGCCAGCCGACGCGTTCATCCTCTTCTTAAACCGCCGGGCCGTCTCGTGCGCCGCGCTCATCGCCGTGTGCGCCGGCATCGTCTGGCTCTATCGTCGCTACGCCGTGCGCGTCAACGCCGACGACCGCGACATCCTCATCAACCTCTTCGTCCTCATCGGCCACGCGCTCGCCGTCACGTTCCTCACGCTCGACCTGAGCGACTATTTCCGGCAGGCGCTCGCGTCCATCGACGGCGCAAGCCAAAGTGCCCTCGAACTCGCGCACACCAAACAGTTCGCGCTCACAACGCTCTGGACGCTCTACGCCACGATGGCCGTTATGATCGCCTTATGGCGGAGGCTTAAGCCCTTGCGCCTCGCCGCGCTCGCTCTGCTCTTGTTCGCGGTGCTCAAACTGCTCGGCGCGGACGTGTTCAACTACAGCGCGCCGTGGCACGTGCCCGTCTTTAATTTGACGTTCCTCAGCTTCGCGCTCGCCGTCCTTGCGCTCGCCGCTTGCGTGCGCGCCTACACGCGCGCCGCGCACGTCGGCGGCGACGAGCGCACCGTCGCCGTCGCGCTACTTATCGGGGGCGCAAACGTGCTGGCGCTCGTCGGCTTGAGCGTCGAAGCGATGGGCTACTTCAACCGCGCGAAGGCGCTGGCGTGGGCGCTGCCCGACGCGTGGCATGAGGCGGCGCGCGTCGAGAACAACAAGCAACTTATTCTGACGACCATCTGGACGAGCTATGCTACGGTCGCCTGCTATCTCGGTCTCAGCCGCCGCCGCTTCGCCGTGCGCTACGGTGCGCTCATCCTGCTTATCCTCACGGGGCTGAAGATCATCTTCGTGGACGCGACCTACTACAACGCCACGTGGCACGCGCCCCTCTTCAACCAGACGTTCGCCGCCTTCGCCCTCTTCATCCTCGCGCTCTGGCTCGTCACGCGTCTCTACGCGCGCACGGATGAAAGTTTGACCGACGAGCAGGCGCAAGTGATCCCGTTCCTGACTCTGGTCGGCAACGTGTTTGCGCTCGTCGGCCTCAGCCTCGAAGTGAGCGGCTACTTTGCGGCGCAACGCCGCGCAGGGGTGACGAGCGCAGGCCAATTGCGCGACCTGCGGCTCGCACAGCAACTCGCGCTCTCCGTGCTGTGGGCGCTCTACGGCGGCGCGATGCTCGTCGCCGGTCTTGCGCGCCGCAACCGGCTGTTGCGGCTGCTGGCGCTCGCGCTCTTGGGGCTAACGACCGCGAAGGTCTTCTTCTTCGACCTGTCCTCGCTCGACAGGGTCTATCGCATCATCTCCTTCATCGTGCTCGGCGCGATCCTGCTCGCCGTCTCCTTCCTCTACCAGCAACGCCAGCAGCGCGCGGCCAAAGCGGAAGGGAACTAGGCGCTAAGTCTCAGGCGATGTCTGTCTCGGATTATGTCTTCGTCCCGCACTGGCGGGTGGCGGGCACGGTCAACGAAGTGGCGGACGTGCTCGGCGACGTTGAATCGCTCGTGCGCTGGTGGCCGGCCGTCTATCTGGACGTGCAGGTGGTCGCGCCGGGCGACGAGCAGGGCGTCGGCAAGGTGGTCAGCCTCTACACGAAGGGCTGGCTGCCGTACACGCTGCGCTGGCAGTTCCGCGTCGTCGAGTCGCGCTACCCTTACGGCTCGACCATCGAAGCGTTAGGCGATCTGGCCGGGCGCGGCATCTGGACGTTCGCGCAGGCCGGCGGCTTCGTTGACATCACCTACGACTGGCGCATCCGCGCCCGCAAGCCGCTCTTAAACGCGCTCTCGTTCCTCTTAAAACCAATCTTCGCCTTCAATCATCGCTGGGCCATGGCGCGCGGCGCAGAGAGTCTCCAACTGGAACTCCTGCGCCGCCGCGCCCCGACCGACGCAGACCGCGCACGCATCCCGCCACCGCCGCCGCCCACCTTTAGGCGTCTGTGTTAACACGCAAAGTCCGCCTGCTCAGGGTAGAGGCACGGGAGTTGGTGGACTAAGTCCGAGCAGGGTACGAAACTCCACGTCATTGGCCAAATCTTCCAGATCATTGTCCGTTCTGTCTTTGCCCGGATAATCCGGGTCGAGCAGCATGCGCAGGCGCGTTTGCCATTCGGGGTCTATCGTCAGCGCCGCTCGGCTCGCCGCCAGCGCCTTGCCGCGCGCTTCGTTCAAAGTCGCTTCGGAGGCAGACTGATTTTTATACCAGCGATACTGCTGCCCATAAGCGGCGGCCAGATTGACGTAAATGCCACCTCTGTTCGGATACTTACCGTCGATGTATTCCTGGCAGTATCTAATAGCGTCAGTGAAGCCCGCCGGCGGGTCGAGATAAAGCAGGCAAGTGGTCAGATAAATGTACACCCGCTCTCGATCCCGATCATCAGTTTGCGGCGTCAGCCGCTTGTAGGCATCAAGCAACTGTTCCTTCACGATATTAAGCGGTGTCTTACCCTCTTCCCACAACGCCAGCGCATATTCGACCCGGACATTGACATCATTCGGCGCTAGCTCAAGGGCTTTTCTATATCCGCGCACCGCTTCCGCGTAATTCTTCGCGTCAAATTGTGCTTTGGCCCACACGACGATGTCGCTGACGGACGTAAGTTGATCGAGCGTGGTTGAGGCGTTGACGATCTGCTTTGCGGCCTGCGCCGCATCGCCGGTAAGTTGCGAAGGGCCGCCTGAAGGTTGTTGCGGCCCTTGTTCCGTATTGAGCCGGGCACTGGCGAGCGCTTCTTTCGCGGCCGGGTCAATCGGTAAATCGGAGATTGCGCCTATGTCGGCTCTGACGAGTGCGCCCGTCAGGAACAGACGCGTGAAGAGATAGCTGCTGAGGAAACCACCGATGAAGAAGTAAATTAATAGGGCGGCGGCGAAAGACGTATCTGCGGGGCCGCCAAGACTGTGAGCGATGTATGCGGCCAAGCGATTTACGTTATCGGGGATTTTCTGCAACTCAATTAACGTCAGCCCGACAATGATCTTAGTGAGCCAATCAGAAATCTGTTCCAGATTGGTGTTAACCCGCACGCTATAACTTGAAGGCCGCGGACTCGTTGTTGTCGTCGTCGTGGGCGCGCCGGTGGCCGGGGCTGAAGCTGGCGGCAGCGCAACCGGCGGGTTGGCATTATCTCCCTGCAATACTCTGGGGATACCAAATAAAAAACCAGTGAACGCCCCACAACCCAGACAGGCCAGACTCCATAACAACGCGGCGAACGGATGCCCGGGCCAACCACCCCAAGCGACGAGGATGACACCCAGAGCCATGAAACCACCGAAGAACTTGTATGTACGGATGAAGTCGTTTGAGACGTTGGATTGGGGCGTGTCAGCCATCGCTGTGCTCCTTAGAACTCATAGTGGGCAGCGCCTTCCGGGACACGTAGTGCGGCACAATTAAGCTCAGGGCGAGCGATTTACACTATCGCTCGCTTTACGCTCATAGCCACTATTTCTGTGTTTGCGCTGCTCCCACTACGTTATAGTTTATTTGGTGACTGGTGCTCTTTGCGCGAAGGACTAGCACGAAAGTTGGTGAGAGTCAGAGCCGCAGCCAGATAGGGCACTGTGCAAAAGCGCGGGCAACATATGCCAGCCGTCGGGCACTGTCAAGCGTTTTTACTACAGGCTGAAGGCTTGCCAGCGCATCTGTGCGCAATCGGTGCTGCTATGCGGGCGAGTTAACCATGATCGCCCGGCCGTGTTACCGATGCGGCACAGCGCGCAACCTCCTGTGCCAGTCCGCCGGTGACCATGAGGGCGAGCATTTTGTAGTCGGCGCGGAAAGACCAGAGCGGGTGCTGGAAGGTGGCGGGGCGGTTGTGCTCGACGAAGAAGTGGCCTGTCCACGCCGCGCCGTAGCCGATGACGAGCGCGAGCGGCAGCCACACCCACTTGTGTTGTACGAGCAGGATGATGATGAGGGCGGTGCTAATGATAGTGCCGGCGGCGTGGAGAGCGCGCGTCGCGGGGCGACTGTGCTCGGCTAGGTAGTGGGGCCAGAAGGCGGCGAAGGTTTTGTAGTCGCGTGGCGGCAAGTTGATTTTACGCTCCGTCGGTTCACTCGCCATCCTGCGCGAACAGTCGTTCGTAGTCTTCCGTGCGGGCCGGTTCGATGCGCGCCAGTCGCAGGTTCTCTTCGACGTGGGGCGCGCGGCTCATGCCGACGAGGGCGGTGGTGAGGCCGGGCGTGGAGCGCGTGAACTGGATGGCGGTCATTACGTCGGTGGCGAGCGCGCCGAGCGGTTCGCGGATCGAGTCGGGTATATCGTGCGCCACGCGCCCCTGCAAGATGGAGGCGCTCGCCATGAGCGTCACGCCGAGCGCGCGCCCCGCTTCAAGCAAAGAAACCTGCGCGCCCTGATAAGTTTGATTAGCCAGCGTCAATGCTTCGGGCATGCCGAGGTTAAACGGCAACTGCACGAAGCGGAAGTGATGGTCTGCGCCGCCCGCTTCGCGCGCCAACTCGACCATGCGTTCAAGCGAATGATAGCCGCGCGCCTGAGGCGCGACGCGGAAGCCGTTCCACGTCGCCACGCCGTACATGCGAATCTTCTGCTCGCTCACGCTCTGCTCCAACTGCTCGAAGGCTGCACGCAGGCGGCGCTCAAACTCGGCGGGCGGAAGTACCTGCGCCTGCGTCTCCGGGTTATGGACGTAGTAGACGTCAATCGTCTCGACGCCCATGTTGCGTTGCGACTGCGCGATCTGATGCGCCAGATATTTCGGCGTCATGCAATGGCTGCCCGCCACTATGTCCGAGAAGTCCGCGACGCCCGTTTGCACGAACGTCTCCTCGACGTAAGCGCGCACGCCCTCCTGCCCGCGCGGCGGCGCACCGTCAAACGGCAGATAGCCGCCCTTCGTGCAGAGCAACACCTCATCGCGCGCGGCCGGGCCGCCATCGAACAGTTGCCTGAGCGCCGCGCCGATGGCCCGCTCGCTGCGCTGGAAGCGATAGTTCGCCGCCGTGTCCAAGACGTTCGCGCCGAGTTCGACCGCGCGCACGACCGCCGCTGTGTAACTCCGGTCGGTCGCCTCGTCGGGCTGACCCAGATAAGTGCCGATGCCGATGGACGAGAGCCAGAGTTGCTGCTCGTAGCGAAAATGGTTCTCCGCCGCCAAGTCCTGCAAACGCGCACGATAACGCGCCGTGCCGTCCGTCGTCGCGTAGCCCGCAATGGTCATAAAAGGGCACTCCGAAAGGTAAAGACAGTGCTGAGTGCTGAGTGCTGAGTAGAAGCAAATTGTCTTTCGCTCAACACTCAGCACTCAGCACTCAGCACTTTGCTTCGCACTTAGCACTTTGCTACTTGCCGAGCCGTTCGTGGAAGAACTTGAGCGTGCGCTGCCATGCGTCGGCGGCCGCCTCGGCGTTGTAAGCCTGCGGGCGCGTGTCGTTGAAGAAGCCGTGCCCGGCGTCCGGGTAGATTTTCGCGTCCACGGATTTGCCGGCCTGCTTGAGCGCATCGAGCCACGCCTGCACCTGCGCGGGCGGGATGCCCGTGTCCTTGCCGCCAAACGACGCGAGCAGCGGGCAGGAGACTTGCGGCGCTAATTCAATCGGCGTGCGCCCGTAGAAGATGACCGCGCCCGCGAGGTCTTGCGTGTGCGTGGCGATCTGATATGAGAAGCCGCCGCCCATGCAGAAGCCGATGGAGGCGAGCCGCGCCCGCTTCACGCCTTTGTCCGCCTTCAGATAATCGAGCGCCGCCTGCATATCTTTGATCGCCGCTTCGGGCGGAATGCTCGAAGCCGCGCGGCGCAGCGCCTGCATGTCGGACGCATCTTTCGGCGGCGTGGCCGTGGCGCGCACGAAGAAGTTGGGCGCAAGCGTGACGTAGCCTTCGCGCGCGATGCGGTCGGCGATTGATTTGATGTGATCGTTTAAGCCAAAGACCTCGTGTATGACTAGGACGGCGGGCGCAGTCTTCTTCTTAGGCGGACGCACGAGGTAGGCCGGGATGGTCAGGTCGCCGCTCTTGAACTCGACCATCGTGCCGAGTTGCGGCGTGCTCTCAGTCTTCATCTTATTATCCTGCGCGGCCAAGTGTGCGTTGGTGCTGGCCGCAGCGGCCAGTCCTGCGCCGCCGAGCGCCGTCGCCTGCGTGATGAATTTGCGGCGTGAGACGTGGGGCGCGTTGTCGTCGGGTCTGCTGTGCTTCATGTAAGCTCCCTCAAGCGTAAAAAGTCTTGACTGTGTTCGTGCCCGGCCTGTGGCGAGAAGAATATAAGCACGGGGCGCGCGCAACGGCAAGGGCGCACTTCAACGCCGGTGTCGGGTTGTGATAGGGTGACGATAGCTTGAGGCAAAGCTGATGACCAGAACACGCGCCAGCGAACAGCAAGCCGCACACGCGAGCAGCGCGGACGACGACATAACGACGACCGCCTCCGCGCGTGGCTCGTCGCTCGATGTGCCGGACGAAAGTTTGCGCGCGCTGGCCGAGCGCGCCGGCGCGCTCGTCACAGACTATTTCGCGCGCGTCGCCGCACTGCCCGTCTTTCCCTCTACGACCGCCGCGGAGATCGCCGCGCAGCTTGATGCGCCTTTGCCTGTCGCGGCGGCGGCCGAGTTGGATGAACTGTTCGCGGACTGCCAGCGCATCATCGCCAACAGTCGCCAGCATGGCCACCCGCGCTTCTTCGGCTACGTCGCCTCGCCCGCCACACCTATCGGCGCTTTTGCCGACCTGATCGCGTCGGCGCTCAACCAGAACGTGCCGGCTTGGCGTTCCGCGCCGGCCGCCACGCACGTCGAACGCACAACCGTGCGCTGGCTCGCCGAATTGATCGGCTACGCAGACGGCGCAGGCGGTTTGCTGACGAGCGGCGGCTCAATGGCCAACCTCGACGCGCTCTACATCGCACACCGCACCAAAGCGCGCGGCGCGACCAACGCCAACCCGCAGGCGGACGCCGCGCCCGTCAATGTTTCGCAGCAAGGCTTGTGGCAGGCCGGCGCGCCGATGACTGTCTACCTGTCGGATCAAGCGCACCATTCGATTGCGAAGGCGGCGGACATACTGGGCTTAGGCCGCGAGCATGTGCGCGTCGTCGCCAGCGACGACCGGTTTCGCATGGACGTGCGCGATTTGCGCGCGCAGGTCTTGGCCGATGTGCAGGCGGGGCTGCGCCCGTTCTGCGTCGCGGCCACGGCCGGCACGGTCAACACGGGCGCGGTCGATCCGCTCGCAGACATTGCTGCGGTCGCCGCCGAACATGACCTCTGGTTTCACGTGGACGGCGCATACGGCGCACCGGCCGCGCTCGATGCGACGAAGCGGCCACTCTTCGCGGGGCTTGAGCGCGCCGATTCGGTCGCGCTCGATCCGCACAAGTGGCTCTACACGCCGGTTGATTGCGGCTGCCTGCTGCTGCGCGAGCCGCAACGCGCGCGGGCCGCTTGGACGGCCGAAGTCGCGGGCGCGGACTACATCAAAATCTTCGAGCAGGCGGCCGACGAGACGTTCGCGTTCTTCGACTACGGCATCGAACTCTCCCGCCGTTTTCGCGCGCTCAAGCTGTGGCTGCTCCTGCGCTACTACGGGGTGGCACGGCTGGCCGCCGCGATTGCCGACGACAGCGCGCTCGCCGCCTACATGGCCGAGCAGATCACGCGCGCCGCAGATTTCGAGTTGCTCGCGCCCGTCGAATTGAGCATCTGCTGTTTCCGCTATGTGCCGGAGGAGTTGCGGCGCGCGCGCGACGCGGCGGACGGCGAGCGGCGCGCGCAGATTGAAGCCGAGTTGAACCGTCTGAACGAGCAGATCGTGTACGCGGTACAACGCGGCGGGCGCGCTTATATCTCAAACGCGGTCTTGCGCGGGCACTTTGCCCTGCGCGCCTGCATCGTCAACTTTCGCACCACGCGCCGCGACATTGACCTGACGCTCGACATCATCCGCGACGCGGCGCGCTGACATGTAAACTGATGGCGTTGAGCGAACAAACGGACACGATGAGCGCGGGGCTGGCGGGGCCGCTGGCGCGTGAACTTGGCGCGGCCATACGCCTTGCGCGCGCGGCGGGCGCGGCGGCGCTCACGCACTATGGCGGGCCGCTCGACATCGTCCATAAGAGCGAGAACGAAGACCCTGTGACGCAGGCCGATCATGCCGCGAACGACGTGATCATGGGCGGGCTGGCGGCGGAGTTTCCCGCCGACGGGTTGCTGTCGGAAGAATCTGTCGATACGGTGCGCCGGCTCGGCCGCGCGCGCGTGTGGATCATCGATCCGCTCGACGGCACGCGCGGCTTTATCTCCGGCAACGGCGACTTCGCCGTGCAGATCGGGCTGGCGGTCGGCGGTGCGGCGGCGCTCGGCGTCGTCTACTTGCCCGCCAGCGATGTGCTCTATTTCGCCGCGCAGGGACACGGCGCGTGGGTCGTGCGGCGTGAGACGGAAGCGGCGCGTGTGCGTGTCTCGACGCAGACGGATTTGCCGCGCATGCGTCTGGCCGTCAGTCGCACGCATCGCAGTCCGAAGATGGACGCGGTGGTGCGCGCCTTCGGCTTCAAAGATGAGGTCGCGCGCGGCTCGGTCGGCATCAAGATCGGTCTCATCGTCGAGCAACAATGCGACCTCTACATACATCTGTCGCCGCGCACGAAGCAGTGGGACACGTGCGCGCCCGAAGCGATTCTGACAGCAGCCGGCGGGCGGCTGACCGACCTGTGGGGTGAACCCTATCGCTACAACACGGAGGACGTGCAGAACCGCAACGGTCTCCTCGCCACGAACGGCGCGGCGCACCCTGCCGTCGTCGCCCGCCTCGCGCCGCTGCTCGCCGAGTTCGGGCGCAAACGCATGTGAGAGATTTTCATTGTGAGTATTCGCGCCAAGCTGCTGCTCGTCTTCATGGTGCTCGGCATCGTGCCGATGCTGCTGTTGAGCGCGGGCTATTATCGCAGCGGCGCGCGGGCCGTCGAGGGCCTGCTGCGCGCAGAGGTCACGAGCCGCGCGGCCGATGCAGCACATCATCTGACGACGCAACTCGCAGAACGCGAAGCCGACCTGCGCGAACTGGCCCGCAACCCTGCGCTGCGCGCCTACCTGCGCGCACAGCCGACGCCAGCGCAACCCCCGGCCGCCGACCCGGCGCGCGCGTTAACCGCCGTCGCTACTGCGGCCCTGCCGGACGACGTGCGGGCCACGCTCGAAGCATTCCTTCAGCGCCGCCCGGAGCAGTTCACGTCGGTGACGGTCGTGGGCGCGGACGGGCACGCGCTGGTGCAGGTGGATGCGCAGCGCGGCGCGAACGGCCCCATCACGTTCACGCCGGGCCAGATGCTATACGGCAAGGTCAAACTGGACGAGCGCGTGTGGGCGGCCGGCGATCCTAATACCGCGCGCCCGTTGCGTGCGCCCCTATCGCACGTCGCACGCGGCTCGAACCTGCGCTACACCGTGCCAGTCTGGGCAAGTGCCACCGCAAGCGCCAGTCCGCCGAGCGGCGCACTCGTAGTCGAGTTGCATCTCGACCCGCTGTTTGATCAACTTGAGGCCGGGGCGGCCAGCGACCGCACGGCGCAGCGTACACAGGCCGAGCCGCAACGCCTCTTGCTCGTCATGGAGCGGTCGGGGCAGCTCCTCTATCACACCAACCCCGCGCATGCGTATTGGCCGGTCGTTGAGGTGATGCCGGGCTTCGACGAGATTACACGCGCCATCACGACGGGCGGGCACGGCGCAGATTTCTACACAGCGCAGGACGGCACGCGCTGGCTCGCGGCTTACCAACCTGTGACGCCGGAACTGTCGGTCGCCGCCGCCGCCAACGTGACGAGCGCGGGCGCAGGGCTGCAACGTCTGGGCATGCTCGGCCTCGCCCTTGCGATCCTGACGACGCTCGCCACCGCCATCATTCTGGCGGTCGTCGTCGAGCGCGCCGCGCGGCGCATCAACCGCGTGGCCGAAGCTGCCGCCGAGATCGCGCACGGCAACATCGAACAGCGCATCAACGTGCAATCGGCCGACGAGACGCGCCTCCTGGCGGAGAGTTTCAACCTGATGAGCGACCGTCTGCGCGAGCACATCGCGCGCGAAGCCGAGTCCAAGCAGTTCCAATCCTTCCTGCGGATCTCGGCCATGCTCACGCACGATCTCAAAAACGCGATCACGGGGCTGAACATGCTGGTCAACAACATGGAGCGACAGTTTCACCGCGCAGAGTTTCGCGCCGATGCGATCAGCAGCCTGCGCGCGGCGACCGACAAACTGCGCGCCCTCGTCGCCCGCCTGCACGAGCCGACGCTGACGCTCAGCGGCGAATACCGGCAAGCCATCCGTCCCACCGATCTCGTCGCGCTCATTGAGCGCGTGCTGACGACGACGGCGCAGCCGGCCGCCATGTTCCATCAGATCGAACGGCAGCTACCGGCCACACTGGTCGCCGCCGTCGATGCCGACCGCATCGAGCGCGTGCTGGAAAATCTCGTCCTCAATGCGCTCGATGCGATGCGCGGGCAGAGCGGCCGGTTGACGGTCGAAGCGGGCGCAGAGGGCGAGCAGCAAGTCTTTATCAGCGTCCGCGACACGGGGCTGGGGATGCCGGAAGAGTTTATCCGCACGCGGCTGTTCCGCCCGTTTGCGACGACGAAGGAGAAGGGCATCGGTCTCGGTCTCTACACGTGCCGCGAGATCGTGGCGGCGCACGGCGGCCGGATCGACGTAGAATCGAAAGTCGGCGTTGGCACGTGCTTCCGCGTCGTGCTACCATCCACGCCGGTCACACGGGCGAGTCAAATTTCCGCGGCGAGGTCGCGGCAGACGACCGACGCAAAGGCGACCCGCCCCGTGGATCAAGTCCCGCAGTAGTTCTAAGCAACACGCACGCCAACGAGCCACAGGTTGCCCGCGAAAAGTCAGCAGCGGGGCATAACTCTTATTCATTAGGTGACATTTCCGGTGAGCGACGAGACGCAGGACAAGGCGACAGTGCTGATCGTAGATGACGACCGCGTACTGCGTCGGCAACTCTACTGGGCGCTCGAAGGCGAGCATACGGTGCTCGAAGCCGAGACGCGCGTCGAGGCCGACGCGCAACTGCACAAGGGCGGCGTGGACGTGGTGCTCTGCGACCTGCACCTGCCGCCTGATCTGGACGGCATCACGGAAGGTCTCGCGGTCATCGAAGCCGCACACGCCGCCAATCCGCCCGTGCCCGTCGTCGTCATCACCGGCAGCGACAAACGTCAGGTTGCGCTCGAAGCCATTCGCTATGGCGCTTACGGCTTCTTCGAGAAACCGTTCAACGAAGCCGAGGTTGCGCACATCGTCCGGCAGGCGGCGCGCGTGCGCCGGCTCGAACAGGAAAATCTCGCGCTGCGTTCGGGCCTCGAAGCGCGGCGCGGCTTCGCGCGTATGCTCGGCGTTGCGCCCACGCTTGAGCGCGTCGTCAAACAGGCGCGCGCCGTTGCGGAAACTTCGGCGACCGTCCTCATCACGGGCGAGAACGGCACGGGCAAAGAGGTGCTGGCGCGCGCCATCCATGAAGAGAGCGCGCGTTCGGCTCGCCCCTTCATCGCGGTCAGTTGCGCGGCGCTCCCCGAAACGCTCATCGAGTCGGAACTGTTCGGGCACGAGAAGGGCGCGTTTACCAACGCGACGAAGGACAAGAAGGGGCGCTTCGAGTTGGCCGACACCGGCACGCTCTTTCTCGACGAGATTGGCGAACTGAGCGCGACCGTGCAGGTGAAACTCCTGCGCGTGCTGCAAGAGCGAGCCTTCGAGCGGCTCGGCAGCACCAAGACCATCAACGTTGACATACGGCTCATCGCCGCCAGCAACCGCGATCTGGATCGGGAAGTGGCCGAAAACCGCTTCCGCAGCGATCTCTTCTTCCGCCTCAACGTCGTGCCTTTGACGCTCCCGCCCCTGCGCGACCGGCGCGACGACGTGCCGCTGCTCGCCGCGCACTTCGCCGCCAAAGCGGCCGAGAAATACAATCGCCCGCAACCCGAACTCACGCCCGCGCTCTACGAAGCCCTACAGGAGTACGACTGGCCCGGCAACGTGCGCGAACTCGAAAACGTGGTCGAGCGGCTCGTCGTCTTAACGTCGGGGCCGCGGCTCGGCACGGAGCATCTACCTGAAAAGATGCAATGCGCCGTGCTGCCGGAGGCGGGCACGCTCGAAGCGGGCGACACGACGCTCGAAGGCGCGGTCACGCACCTGCGCCGCCGCATGCTGCTCGGCGCGCTGCAACAAGAGGGCGGCAACAAAGCCGCCGCCGCCAAACGGCTCGGCATCAGCCGCTCCTACCTCCATCGCCTGCTCGGCGAACTCGACATCAAAGAGAACTAACACAGCTAGCCCTGATCACGTCGGCCGCAGTTTTTCGCATAGTTGCACGCTAAAACTGCGCAACCGATCACTGCGCGTGAGCCGCAACCTGTGCGCGCACGACCTGAGCGCGACTGTGTATCCGGCTCTGTCCACAAATGTCTACACATGCGCCCGCCCCTGTTGCCGGTAGTGGACACACGCCGCGCGGCGCAGTCCGCTTAGCCGGCCATTTAATGCGTCTTTCATTGAGATTTCCGTCATCTACCCTGCTGGCATGAATGTTGCGAATACATTGTGCGTGCGATAGAACAGCGAACAGGGAGTACGGTGGCGGTGAAAACAAGAGTCCTGATCATTGATGATGACGCCGCCATCCGGCAACAGCTTTACTGGTCGTTATGCGACGATTACGACGTGATGACGGCCGAGGACATGTCGAGCGCCATACAGGGCGCGCACGTCTACGAGCCGGCCGTCTCGCTCCTTGATCTGAATCTGCCGCCCGTGTTTGATGCCAAGCACACGGGGCTGCACATCCTTGAATATCTGAAAGCCCACTGTCCGCGCTCAAAGGTCTTTGTCGTCAGTTCCGAAGACAGCGCAGAGACGCAGGCGGCGTGCTTTGCAGGTGGCGCGGATGGTTTCCTCAGTAAGCCGCTCGACGTGGAGCAACTCCACTCGACGCTGCGCCGGACGACGCTCACGGGCCAGCTGGAAATGGCCTGAGCCGCCGACAGCGGCCAAGGATTTTATGAACGCGATCACGAACACAGGGGTGCAGATGCTCCCACCGCCGGACGACGGCGATGCGCGAGATTTGACGCCAGCCGAGATACGGCGTGTGTTGTTTGACTTGGCGCGCAGGCAGATTGACGAGCGGGCGGCCCGCCCTGCCATCGCCGCGCTGAACCGGATTATGCGCGACTTGACCCCAACGCCTCTCCCCCGAACGGCCAAGTAACGCACCTTGCGCCGGGCCGGCCCCTCACCGCCGGCCCGCCGCGCAAGCCTCAGCCCGATTGATCTTTGCATGAATTCTCAAGTTCGGCTCTCGCCCCCCTTCACGAGAGTCCGTGTACGCCCGCGCTATAACGGTCACCCTTCTTACCGTCGCGCGGAGCGCCAAGCCCCCGTCGCCCAACAGACTCAGCCCAGAGTCGCGGGGGCTTCTTTTTAGCGACGAGTGACGGTTGAGCAAATGACCGGCAAGCCCAAGTTTCTGCTTGTCACTGCTCATTCGTCACTCGTTGCCGTCTTAACGAGTGCCGATCCTTCCCGCTCTGGCGTATAATAAACACATCACAAGCGCGTACTCGTTGGCCTTGGCTGTAGCGACGCGCGCCTTGTGTATGTCGTTATGAAATTCCTCCATATCGCGGACATACATCTGGGTTGTCGTCGTTACAATCTCGACGAGCGCGTAAAGGATTTTGCCCGGTCGTGGCTCGACGTGATTCAGACCTACGCCATCCCGCATCAAGTTGATTTCGTGCTCATCGCGGGCGACTTCTTCAACGCGCGCAAGGTCGAACCCGACGCGATGAACCACGCCATCGCGGGGCTTGACCTGCTGCGCGCTGCGGGCATCCCCGCCGTCGCCATCGAAGGCAACCACGATCAGAAGGATGCGGTTTCGGAATATAGCTGGATGCGTTCGCTCTCGCGCTGGGGTTATTTGAAACTGCTTGAGCCGACGCACGACGAGGCGGGGCATCTCGCGCTCGTCCCCTGGGACGAAGAGACAAAATCCGGCTCGTACATAGACATCGCGGGCGCACGCATCTTCGGCACACACTGGTACGGCACGAGCGCCAACGCGGCCGTGCCCTTTCTGGTCGAGGCGCTCAGGCGCGCGCACGGCGACGGCCTCTTCAACATCCTGCTGCTGCACACGGACGTGGAAGGGCAACTGAACCGGCCGAACATCCCTGCGCTCTCCATCGAACGAATGAAGGAGTTGCGCGCGCTCGTTGATTATCTGGCGCTCGGCCACACGCACAAGCGGTTCGAGATCGAAGGCTGGGCCTTCAATCCCGGCTCGCTCGAAGCCGTCTCGATTGACGAATACAAGGAGGAGCGCGGTGTCTATCTGGTCGAAGTTGATGCGACGCGCGCGGTGCGCGCCGCGCATCTGCGCGACTACACGCAGCGCCCCTTTCAGCGGCTGAGCTACGACGTGTCGGGCGCAGCCGACGCCGCCGCCGTCCACGCGGGCGTGTTGGAGGTCGTCGAGCGCGAAGCACGCCGCCACGACGCCGCACAGGATGAAAGCCCCGCGCCCATTATCGAGATCAATCTGCGCGGCCATCTTGGTTTCAAGAACTCGCTCTTGGACATTCCGCGCATGCGTGAAGCGACGAAGCAGTTGACGGGCGCGCTGCACGTGATGATCACGAACCGCAGCGTGCCCGTCGAATACGCGGTCGCCGCCGGGCTTGATGCCGACGCCTCGCGGCAGGTGCGCGAGCGGCGCATCGTCGAAGACCTGATCGCGCGCGACACGCGCTTCCGCACGCGCGCCCACGAGATGGCGGCGCTCGTCCTCGAAGCCAAGCAACTCGCCCTGAGCGACGAGTCGCCCGAAAAGATTCTCGATCTGATCGAACAACACGTTGCGCCGCGCGCCGACGAAACGACCGACGCGCAGATCGCGCCGGCGGCAGAGACCGAAGCCGAGACTGAAACCGAACTGCCGGTCACAACCAGCGCCCTCCGTGCCTTAGAGCGCAATGCGGCCACATGAGAGGTCAGAGGTTAGAGGTCAGTTAAAAAACTGTTCTTACTAACCTCTAATCTCTGACCTCTGACCTCTCTCTATGAGTGAAGCTTTCGACAGAGTGCGCGGCGTGCGCGAGTTGCCTTTGTTCCCGCTCCCGCTGGTGCTGTTTCCGGGCGTGCCTTTGCCGCTGCACATCTTCGAACCGCGCTATCGTCGCCTGCTCGCGGACGTGCGCGCGGGCAACAGCCTGTTCGGGCTGCCCCATTTCGATCAGGAGAGCGCCCGAACTGATCGCCCGCCGGTCGGTCACGTCGGCTGCGTCGCGGAAGTAGTGGAAGCGCAGACGCTGCCTGACGGGCGCTCGAACATTCTCACCGTTGGCCTCGTCCGTTATCGGCTCGACGCATACGTGGACACGGGCGATCCTTATCTCGTCGGGCGCGTCACCTGTTTTGAAGACGAGGCGGACGACGAACAGTTACTCGCCGTCCGCGCCGAAGAGGTGTCCGACCTGTTCACGCGCATTGCCCGCGCCGTGCGGACGATCAACGACGACCGGACGGGATTGCCCGACTTGCCCGCTACAGACCCCGAACGCCTCTCTTTCCTCGTCGCCGCCGCGATGGAGCTTGATCTGGAAGTCAAACAGGAACTGCTCGAAACGCGCTCGACGGCGGCCCGGCTCGCGCGCCTCGGCGAGATGCTCTCACAGGTGGTCGGCAACTACGAAGAACGTGCCCGTGCCCACACCGTCGCACGCAAGAACGGCCACGCCGGCAAACACCTCGACCTCGACGAATGACCAACGCGCACAACGAAGAAGCAGGGACACGCGCTGACGACCGCGCCCGGCCAGAGACGGGGCGTGCGCGCATCTGCGTCCGCCTGCTTTTCTTCGGCGCAGCGCGCGAGGCGGCAGGCTGCGAAGCGGCCGAGATCGAAGTACATGCGCCGGCCACCGCCGCGTCTGTGCTCGCGGCCGTTGTCGCGCAGCATCCGGCGCTCGCGCGCTTCGGACGCGCGCTGCTCGTCGCCGTCAACGAAGAGTATGCGGGGCGGGACGCGCCCGTGCAGGCCGGCGACGAGGTGGCCATCTTTCCACCTGTCAGCGGCGGCGCAACGGATGAACCGGCCGAGCGCGGCGCACCGGATTTTTTTGAACTCACGAGCGAGCCGATAGACGTGGGCGCGATAGCGCGGCGCATCGTGCCTGCGCGTTGCGGCGCGACCGTCACGCTCGACGGCTACGTGCGCGAATGGACGAAGGGCCGGCGCACGCTCTATCTCGTCTATGAAGCCTACGCGCCAATGGCCTTGAGCGAACTCCGCCGCTTGGGCCGGCGTGCGCACGAACAGTTTGACATCGCGCACATCGGCATCATCCACCGCACGGGCCGGCTTGAGATTGGCGAAACCAGCGTCGTCATCAGCGTCAGCGCACCGCACCGGCGCGCGGCGTTTGCCGCCTGCGAATGGGCGATCAAGGAACTCAAGCGCACCGTGCCGATCTGGAAGAAAGAGTTTTACGAGGACGGCGAGGTTTGGGTCGAAGGTGAAGGCGCGGCTGCGCCTGACATAGTTCAATAGCGAGGCGACCGCCCGCAATCGTCGTCGTTATAAAAACTTCTGAGAGCAGACGGACAGCCCGCGCGACGCACGTTCATGGCGTGCGCCGCGCGGGCTGTTGTGCTGTTGTGAGCGGTGAAGTTTACTTGAAGACGACACCGAACGAGAGGCGGATGTTGTCGAGCCGCTGCCCTTCGATGCGCTGTGGTTGAATCGCGCCGACCGTGCCGAGCACGTCGAACGAACGGTCGCGCAGGAACACCGGGTTGTAGTCCACCTGCAAGGCGCGCACGGCAAAGCGATCATTGACGCGCACGTCGAGGCCGCCGCCGAGCGCCATCGCAAAATCGGTCGAACTGGTGTTGAAGCTCCGCGTCGTCGTGCCGGTCGAAAGCTGTTGCTGCTGCTCAACGTCGAAGCGCGTGTTGGCCACGCCGAAGAGGCTGCGGATAAACGGCGTCACGCGCGTCTGGTTGGGAAACCGCACCTGCGGCCCGCCCATAAATTCAAAGACGCGGGTGTCCACATCGCCCGTCGTGCCGGCGGTCGCGCCGTTGAAGTTGCGACTCTTCTGGTTGAAAGAGAAGTCGCCGGTCAGCCCGAAGCGCGGGCTGAGATAGCCGGTCGCTTCGACGTTGATGCCGTGCAGACCCGTGCGTTCGCCGAAGACGCGATCATCGAACGAGTTGTTCTGATTAGTCTCCTGACTGGGAATGCCCTCGGCTTGCAGGTTCGAGTAGCCTACGAAGAACTCGGGCCGTCGATCATCTGTCGTCTGCGCGAAACTCGTGACCGCGCAGAGAGCAGTAAAGAGAAAAAGGCAGAATGCTTTCCGCATTGAAAAATCCCCCTGTTGTCCGTTTCTGAATTCTGATGTCGTCCGCCCCTTCGAGTGTCCGCTACCGTGCAAACGGTCGCCGCGCAACCAAAAGAGCAGAGACGCGATACTGTCATTGATGCAGTTCAGGGGCGGTACGGATGCGCACGCGATAGTTGGACAATTCTTCGGTAAACTTTGCCAAAAACTTTGCGACGCGCAAAGACCCCCGCTCCCTATGGCTTAACCGCACCGCCAACAGCCCGGCGGTCTTTACCAGAGCGCGTCGTGGCGTTCGCAGACGCCGTGCGCTTCGCTGAGTTCGATGCCGCCGGGTAATGTGCCGCTGTAAGTACCGAACCAGTGGAAATAGTCGGAGCGAATGAGCAGGTAGTTGTCGCGGTGGTCGATCAGCGCTTCGGGCTGAAAGCGGAGCGAGCCGCCTTCGGCGAAACTGACGCTTGAGAGATCGGCCGCGAACGTCACGGGCGCGATCTCCTGCGCCGCGCCGTCCACCCAGATGGTGCGCTCGCTGTGCGCCGGTGTGTCGAAGAGGCCGGTGATGGCGTTGAATGCAACGAGCCGCCCGCGCGTGTCGCGCCCCGCGCCGGCCATCCAGCGCCAGTGTGTGTGGCGCTCGTGATAGCCGGCATTGATGTCAACAAAGAGCGTGCCGGCGACGGCGCGCGTCGTGCCGCCATAACGCACCGTGCCGCGCGCCTGCGGGCAGTAAGTTTTATGCGACCAGATGTAAGCCCGCCCGGCCGGGCGGTAAACCTCGAAACTACCGCAGCCCGTAAACGTCACGTCAATCTCCGCGTCGCCATCCGTCACCCGCACGCGGTTGGCGTCGAGTTGCACACGCTCGGAGAACAGGTGCTTGCCTTGCCGGAACTGTTGGGCCGCGCGATCCCAGATGCCCCAGTACTCTTGCCGCAACGGCCCAACCTCAGCCCGCGCCGCGCAGAACGATAACTCCGCGCTCCAAAACGAGACGTAATGCCAACGCTTGCGCAACTGGCCGACCCGCAGCAGCGCGAGCGGCGCAGGCGGCAGAGGCACGCCAACGGGGCGGTCAACGCCGCTCCCGCGATAAGGTTGATCAAGCGGTGCTGGTGTCATGCTCATCACCCTGCAGCCCTTCGTTTAAGCTGGCTGGTCAAGCATAAATTATAATGCCGGTGTGCAAGGATTGACATGAGCGCCCCGGCGGGCATATCGTGCCCGCGTCCTTAAAACCTCGCTTGCTCGCTAACGAGAACCTAACCCCTCGTTAGCCTCACATACACCGCCGAGACCGCGCGGGCTGGTGCTTCACCAGAACATCTGCGGAGAGAATCTTATGCCAGTTACAGAGCGTTGGGTACACGGTACGCTGGTACAGTCCGAAGACCCCGTCGAGTTCGTCGTCCGGCGCGGCTGGGGCACGCATTACGGCGTGCGCAACTCCTTTGAGACGTGGTTCCACTTTCCCCTGACCACGCTGGCCGCCATCGATGGGCATCGTCAGAGCCTACGCAAAGTTTTTGTCTTCTACCGCACGGATGGCTCCATCATCAAGAGCTTGAACATCTACGACGGCCCGCGCCGCATCAAGGTCTTCGAGCAACTCAATCTCATGGGCGATCACAGCGGTGCGCCGGACGCAAGCAACACCTGGCAGTTGGAGCCGCCGCTTGAGATCAGGTGCGGCGTCGGCATTTCGGTCGAGGTCGAGTTTTTGGAAGGCGTCAACATGATGAGCGAAATTCTGTTCACCGCCGCCGGGGCTGAGTTCATCATCTGAGTCAACCGCGCGGGCGGCGTCGTTTGCCGCGCACGCCCGCTCTGCCTGAACGGCACAACGCGATAGGTAAGATGGCTATGGCGACCAAGAAAAAGAGTCCGGCCAAAAAACGCCCGCGCCCGCGTCCGCACCCGGTCGTTGCGCCCACGGACGGGCACGAAAACATCTGCTTCACCATCATGCCCTACGGGCGCTGGCCCGATTACTATTACGACGAGATTTACGCGCCGGCCATCAAAGCGGCGGGCCTCATCCCGCTGCGCGCCGACGACTTCTATCAGCCGAGCGCCATCATCCACGACATCTGGGTGCTGACGAGTCAGGCGAAAGTTATCCTCGCCGATCTGACGGGCAAAAACCCCAACGTGTTTTATGAACTTGGACTCGGGCACGCGCTCGCAAAACCCGCCATCCTCGTCGCCGACGCAACCGAAACGATCCCCTTCGACCTGCGCTCGCTGCGCATCATCCTCTACGACAAGGATCAACCTGATTGGGGCGCGCTCTTGAAGAAGGCGATTCAGACGGCGATCACAGAGGTCTTAAATTCGACCGAGAACGCGGCGTTGCCAACCTTCCTCGTCGAGAGTCAGTTGCGTATGCTCCAACAGGAATTGGCGCACGCCAAACGTAGAGGGCAGAAGCGCGCGCGGCGCAGCCAGCACAGCGCGCCGGGCAGTGCCACGCAGACGGGCGGCGATACGCCGCCGCCAGCCGAGGCCGCGCCGCGCATGACGCGCAGTGAAGCACTCGCCTTCGCCCGCAGCTTTTTGGATAAGAAACCCCTCCCGCCGGCCGATTTCATCCGCAGCCTGCTCGAAGACAAAGGCTTCCCGCGCGATCAAGCCCGCAGCATTCTCGAAGAGGCATGTGCAAAACCGCTACCGCCGCCACCGCTCTTCGAACTGGAAAAAGAGCCAGGTTGAGCCGCCACCCGTAGCCACGCCGCCGCGCGCGAACTTTTGCACCCAAAAAGCGATGGCTCGATCACTAGCATGATCGAGCCATCGCTGTTACCGCTGGTAAATGCGCGCCCCGTTTTATCCGGCGAGCACTTCGGCCGTCTCGGCGACCGCCGCCGCATCGAGCAGCGACGCGCTCGTGACCTTGTCGCCGCCGTCCGTCTTGATCAGGCGGACGCCTTGCGCCGAGCGCCCCGTCTTGCGTATCTCGCTCGCCTCGATCCGGATGAGCTTGCCGTGTTGCGTGATGATCATGATCTCTGAGTCGTCTTCGACGGCGAACACGGCAACGACCTTACCGGTCTTCGCGGTCGTCTTCATGTTGATGACGCCGCGCCCGCCGCGCGTTTGCAAGCGATAATCCGATACCTTCGTCTGCTTGCCGTAGCCTTGCTCGGAGACCGAGAGCATGCGCTCGTTGCCGTCTTTGGCGACGGCGCAGACCGCGACAACGTAATCGTCTTTACGCAGACCAATGCCGCGCACGCCGCGCGCCGCGCGCCCCATCCCGCGCACGTCCTCTTCGTCGAAACGAATGGCGATGCCGTCGTGCGTGGCAATCAGAATCTGGCACGTGCCGTCGGTCAGGATCACGTCGAAGAGTTCGTCGCCCTTGTCCACGTTGACGGCGTTGATGCCGTTCGAGCGGATGTTCTGAAAATCCGCGAGGCTCGTCTTTTTGATCACGCCCTGCCGCGTGACCATCATGACGTAGCGCCCTGCCGAGAACTCGCGCACCGGCACGACGCCCGCGACCTTGCGCGCCGACGGGATATTGATCAGATTGACGATGGCCTTGCCGCGCGCCGACGGGAGCGCGTCGGGAATCTCGTGTACCTTCAGCTTGTAAACCTGCCCGTCGTCCGTGAAGATCATCAGGTACGAATGGGTCGAGGCGATAAAGAGGTGCTCGACATAATCGTCGTTCTTGCCGGTCGAAGCGCCGGAGCGGCCCTTGCCGCCGCGCCCCTGTCGTTGATAGGTCGTGACGGGCGTGCGCTTGATGTAGCCGTTCTTCGTGACCGTGATGGCCACGTCCTCGTCGGCGATCATGTCTTCGATACTTAGCTCGACGCCTTCGTCTATGATCTGCGTGCGGCGCGCGTCGGCGAAGTTCTTGCGCACCTCTTCGAGTTCATTGATGATGACGCGCCTGAGCGACTGCTCGTTGGCGAGAATCTCTTCCAGTTCCGCGATCAGTTTGATGATCTGCTCGTACTCGTCGAGAATCTTCTGGCGTTCGAGCGCGGACAGCCGCCGCAGTTGCAGATCGAGAATCGCCTGCGCCTGCGCTTCGGAGAACTCCAAACGCTTGACGACCTTCTGCACCTTCGAGATGAAGCCCGCCTGTGTGAGATCGCCGGGCACGCCCTTCCAAGCCTTCGTCTGCGCCATTGACTCGAAGTTGCCCGTCAGCCACGCGCGCGCCTCGTCAACCGAGCCGGCGTTGCGAATCGTCGGGATAATGTAGTCGAGCGCGTCAATTGCCTTGTTCAAGCCTTCGAGGATGTGCGCCCGCGCGCGTGCCTTTCTGAGATCGTACTCGGTGCGCCGGCGCACGACCTCGCGGCGGAAGTCCACGAAGGCTTCGAGCATCTGCTTCAAGGTCAGCACGCGCGGCTGCCCGTTGACGATGGCTAGGTTGATGACGCCGAAACTCGACTGCATCGGCGTCAGCTTGTAAAGCTTGTTCAGAATGATCTGCGGCACGGCGTCGCGCTTGAGTTCGACGACGATCCGCATGCCGTTGCGATCCGACTCGTCGCGCAGGTCGGCAATGCCGTCCAGTTTCTTCTCGTTGACGAGTTCCGCGATGCGCTCGATCAAACGAGCCTTGTTCACCTGAAAGGGAATCTCGGTGATGATGATGGCGTCGCGCTCGGTCTGTCCGCGCCCGATGCGGTCAATACCGGCGCGCGCGCGCATCTGGATGATGCCGCGCCCCGTCGTGTAGGCCAGCCTGATCCCTTCGCGCCCGTAGATGAAACCGCCAGTGGGGAAATCGGGGCCGGGCACCATCTTCAGCAGGTCTTCGTCTTTGACGTTCGGCTTGCGAATGAGCGTGATGGTCGCGTCCACGATCTCGCCGAGGTTGTGGGGCGGGATGTTGGTCGCCATGCCGACGGCGATGCCGCCGGAGCCGTTCAGGAGCAGATTCGGCACGCGCGTCGGCAAGACCGACGGCTCGCTCAGAGATTCGTCGTAGTTGGGTTGAAAATCAACCGTCTCTTTTTCGATGTCGGCGAGAATCTCGGTCGTGAGCCGCGCCATGCGCGCTTCGGTGTAGCGCATCGCCGCCGCCGCGTCGCCGTCCACCGAGCCGAAGTTGCCCTGCCCGTCAATCAGCGGATAGCGCATGGAGAAATCCTGCGCCATGCGGACAATGGTGTCATAGACGGCCGAGTCGCCGTGCGGGTGATACTTGCCGATCACGTCGCCGACGATGCGCGCGCTCTTTTTGTAAGCCTTGTTGTGTTGGTTGCCGAGTTCGTTCATCGCCCAGAGCACGCGCCGGTGGACGGGCTTGAAGCCGTCGCGCACGTCCGGCAGCGCCCGGCCGATGATGACCGACATGGCATAGTCGAGATACGAACGCCGCATCTCTTCTTCGATATTGACGTAATTGTGATCGAGTGTTTCCATCAACTAACCTTTCCGGTACAATGCCAAACGGGTTGGTGAAGGGCCGACCCCCGAAGCAGCCGGCCGCAGCCAACTCGGCAGCGGGGCCGGGCGCGACGATTAAGACCACATCAAAAGGGCCTCAAAAAGAGCGCGACAAACCCGGCGCTTGCAGACTGCAAGGC